>PMZX01000145.1:0-12112 GCA_003170035.1 Myxococcales bacterium
GTCCCGAAGTCCCCGCAGGGGGAGCAGCGGGCTCCCCACGCGGTTGGCTCGGGACTTCGCGGGCGGCATACTTGTGGCCCATGGCACCGCCCGTGCTTTCTGCCGACGCCGTGGTCGCCGCCGCGCGGGCCTGCCGGTTCACGCTGGTCGGGGTGGCGCCTGCAGCTCCCCTGGACCCATCGCCCTTTCTGCGCTGGCTGGCCGCGGGCTGGGGCGAGGGGCTGTCGGCCATGCACAGGCGGGTGCCCCAGCGGCTTGACCCTGGGGCTGTGGTGCCCGGTGCACGTACTGTGATCGCGCTGGGAATCCCTTACGGGGCCGGTGAGGAGATGGCGCGACAGCCCGAACGTCCGGTCATCGCCCGCTACGCCCGCGGTCGTGACTACCATCTGGCCCATCGCGACCGCATGCGCGCCCTGCGCCGCCTCTTGCTGGACCTGGACCCGACCATGAACACCTATGCTTGCGTTGACGCGGGCGTGGCCATGGAAAAGGCGTGGGCCGAGCGCGCGGGCCTCGGGTGGATCGGGAAGCACGGCATCCTGGTCAGCCGGCAGCACGGCTCGTGGTTCACCCTGAGCGTGATGGTGATGAACCGGAGCCTCGATCGCTACGATGAGCCTCACCCCCGGCTGTGCGGCGATTGCGATCTGTGCCTGCGCGCATGTCCTACCAGCGCGTTCCCTTCGCCTGGCGTGGTCGACGCGCGGCTGTGCCTTTCCTATCAGACGGTGGAGAACCACAAAGCGATCCCAGTCGCGCTTCGTGCGGCGCTGGCCGGGCGGGTGTTCGGCTGCGACGCCTGCCAGGAAGCCTGCCCCTACAATCACAGCGAGCTGCCTCCTGGCGATCCCCGGCAGGCGGCGCGACCACTCGGGCTCATGTCGGCGGTGGAAATTGCGAGCCTCGGTCGCGATGAATTTGTCTGTCTGGCTGCCGGCACCCCCATGGCGCGTGCAGGCTTCGATGGTCTGCGCCGCAACGCCGCCCTGACGCTGAGTTCCGACGGGCGGCCCGGTGCCCGCGCCGCGCTCAAGCGGCTGGCGGGTGACGCCAGCCCAGCCGTCAGCGAGGCCGCGCAGTGGGCTCTCGAGTACGGTAGGTAACCATTTGCGCGGGGACCAGGGAACGACCGGGTCAGAGTGACGCCTGCCAACCCGCCGCGATCACCAGATAGCTTGGAGCATAGGCCTTCCCGCCTTCGCTCTGGAATCCGCGCAAGTAGCCAAACTCAACAAAGACGGAGTGGCGCGAGCCGAGCGGGACTCGCGCGCCCCCATGGGCGCCCAGCACGAACCCATGCGCATCCCCGCCGCCGACGCCGAGGTTTCCGTAGCTGAAGACCCACGAATAGCCCGGGGCAAGCAGGACGTAGGGCACCACGAAGTCGAGTCCTGGATATTCCAGCTTCACACGCAAGCAGGGGGCGATCATCGCTGAGATTGGGTAGTCTTCGACCTTGGGTATGATGTTAAGGGTGAACTCGGGCATGAATCCGATCGAGGCGAAGCGATTCAGGCGGTAGTCGACGAAGGGCGCGGCGCCCAGGGCCGGATAGGCGCGCAAGTCGCGACCGGCGCGAGGGTCGCTGCCAGCCCAGTCAAACCATCCTGTCGGCATGAATCGCAATGCCAGTCCTACCTCGAAGCGCCTCAAAGAGTCTTGGGCGAGAGCCGTCTGCGAGGAAAACGCCAGAGCCACAAGAACGAACAGCGACACGACGATGTTCTTCCGTCTCCAGCAGCGGGATTGCATCTTCAAGTCCCTAGTCGCGATAGGGACAGGATTGTCAACCCGACGCCTGAAAATGACAAGCCACCCCAGNNAGCAACGCCTCGAGCGCTTCTTGCACAGGCCCGCTTTCCACCGCCGCCGCGTGGTAGAGCATGCTGGCCAGACCTGAGGTTTGGCGGCCCCGCAGGTAGCGCAGAGCTGTTTCGCCCGCCGCACCCGGGTCCTGTCGGACGACGTCGAGCAGAAACAGGCCAGCCTCGAGCGTGTCGATCCGGCCGATGGCATCCAGGGCGGCCTGACGAGCCTCAGGGTCGGCGGATTCGCGAAAGACCTGCGCCAGCGAAGCGAAGGCGTCGCGGAAATGCAGAGCGCGGAGGGCCTGCACGGCTTCTCTGCGCACCGTCGGATCGGAATCAGCAAGCGCGCGCCTCACGATTCCGAAGCTACGCCGGTGCGGGGTGCGACCAGCAGCGGACGCGGCTGCCGCCCGAACCAAGGCTGTCGGATGGATAGAGAGCCTTTCGAGCGGTTGAAGGACCTCGTAGACCATGACCTCGCCGAAGGCGAGCGCCAACTGGGCGCAGTGGCTGGCGTCATCCGGCTTGAAATCCTCATCAGCGGCCACCAGCAAGGCCCGCAGCGCCGCGCGGTTGGCTGCGACCAGGGCCTGAGGCTGCACCACCAGACGCGCCAGCACCCAGGCCGGATGCCCGGCCAGTTCCCATTCCACCAGATCTTGCAGCCACACATCCGGATAGGCGTCCTCGCGGCGCCAGTGTTCAGAGGGAGGCGGCTCCACCGGCGGGCTGGGGCTCAACTCCCGCCGACGGGCGGCCAGCTCGGCGTAGCGGGTTTTCCTGGCCGGGGGAAGATCCAGTTCGGCCAGCGCGCCGTACAGACGCCCGATGGTGTGCAGGTCGCCCAGTGACGCCGCCACGTCGATGCCTGCTATCAGCGCATTCTCCGACACCTCGGCTGGACCGTTGGCCAGCAGATTCTGGTGCGCGGCTTCCTGCCAGAGGGAAACCGCCCGCTGCCGATAGTGTCGATCGTACCTTGGTCCCAGGCTCACACTGAAGTCCGCCGCCTCGCACGCCAGCAGCGCGGCTGCATGCCATTCTCCCGCTCCCGACGCGAACTCGAGAAAATCGTCGTAGTACTGCAGGATCAACAGGCGCTGCTCGCTGCCGGCCATAAGACGGATCGAGTTGAGAGTGCCCTCGGCCACGTTTTCAAAAACGCCCGCGTCCTTGCCCAGGCTGAGCAAGACCCCGTAGCAGTCAAGCGCGCGCTCCCGCTCGCCCCTTGTCTCGAAGTCGTCGGCGCACGCTTCCAGCAGACGCTGCGTGGTGGTGGTTTCGACACGCGCTTGAGCGTCTTCGCCCACCTGCCGCAACACGCGGGCCAGGTTGAAATGCACCAGCGCCGTCTGGTAGGGATGGCCGCGCAGCCGTTCGTGTCCCAGGCTGGCCCGCCACTGCACCACCGCGGCCTGCCCGTCGCCGGCCCTTTCCAGGGCCATGGCCGCTGATGCGGGCAGCCCGGCCGTGCGCAAAACAGTGGCCGCGTCTTGGTGGTCTCCCAGGGCCTCGGCGCAAAGAGCCCATTCATAGGGACTGCTGGCTGGATCGAAACAGGACCGGGCCTCTTCAAAGCGCCGCAGGGCCAGCAGCAAATACCCGCCCATGCGTGGCTGGCCCAACTCGCGATATGCAGCCAGCGTCCCGGCCAGCCAGGTCTCGTAAACACCGCCCAGCGTGCGGACGTTGTTCAGCAGGCGGCGATAGCAGGAAAGCGCCTCAGCCGGCCGGCCTTCGCGCAGAGCCCGCTCCGCCTGTTCCTGCAAGATGGTTTCCTCTCGGGTCGGCATGGCACTAGCCACGGGGCTCAACTGAAGATGCGTCGCCGGCCACGGCATCGACCAGCGCCAGGGCCATGCGCCGCGAGTCTGCGGGGCGGGCCAGGGCCTCGGCCGTCACCAGCCGGTGGCCACGCAAAAGCGGCAAGTAGTCGAGTGCCAGCTCGGCCGGCGGTAGAACGAATACGCCGTAGAGTGAAGCCAAGCGGGCCAGGCGCGCGACCGTCGAGCGTGGAATGTGGCACTGCCCGTGGGTGATGATGGTCAATGAGAGATCCTGTGCCTCCTCGGCCTGCAATTCCCCCAGCAGGTCGTCGAAGGCGCGCGCGTAGTGCCGGCCGTGCTCCGAACGAAAACACAGGAGATACGGCAGATCCGGCCCGCCCAGCGCGGCCGCGGGCACGCGCCGATGCATGCGGCTGTCGAAGAAGCGCAGCCACGGCCAGCTGCCCACGAGCGACAGCTTCTTGGCCAGCGCGATGGCAAAGCCGCGCGCGAACACTTCCCGGGCGCCGCGCATGGAGGCGCTGCCGTCGATCAAGATGCCGTGAACCCGCCGCCGCTCGTCGCGGGGCCGTTCGTGCCCGTAGAACAGCAGTTCGTCGGACAAGGCCTTGACCGCGAACACGTCGGGATCATGCGCCAGCTCGCTGGACAGGAGCGCCTCCAGGGGACCGCGCCGTTCCACCGAGGCGTAACCATCCACAGCGAAGGCCTGGGGCGATCCCTGCCGTCTGGTTTCCAAGAGAGACGGTACCAGGTCCAGACAGAAGTCCAAAGCGCCAGCCCCGCGCGGTGCGGAGAAGAGCTGGTACAGGCCGGCCAGGTCAGGTGCGCCCGCGCCAGATGCGAAATAGCCCAACAGGCGAAGCGGGCCCAGGTCGAGCTGGTCGATGCGCGCGAGGATGCTGGACCTCTGCTCGACCAGGCGGTCGAGAAACCCTGCGATCCAGTCGACGTTCCACTCGCCAGCCAGATCGGCCGCCGAACGTCCGTAGTACGAGGAGACCAAGGGTAGGAGGGTCGGCGCGCGAGGCCGAGCCTCGGCGGCCCACAGGCGGGACACATCGGCCAGGATGCGCGCCAGCAGTGTCGCGACGATTTCGTCGCGCAGCAGAGTTCGTTCCAGCAGTGGCAGCGAGTCAGAGCGCGCCACCTGCTGCAGCAATCCGCGATAGGCTGTGGCTGGACCGTCCGGCAGCGCAGGCTCGGCAGCCAGCTTCGCGCGTTCCATGGGACGGGCAAGCAGAAAGCCGATGTCGTGCACCACAACCAGCGGCAGCGCCAGGCCGAGTCGCGCCAGCCCATTCCACCAGAGGACGGCCTGCACTTCGGCGCCCGTTTCCGCTGGCCTCACACCGGCCCGTGATAGGGTCGCAAGCTGGCGCCCCAGTTCGCGCTCGGCGGTTTCGGCGGCGGGGGGAGATGGCAAGGCAAGGTGATTGTACCGCCGCCTGGAGCCACCGTGCGCCTGTGCGGAAAACCGCACACTCGGGGGGGCCGGTCATCCCGACTTCGAGGTAAAAGGAAGAATTCCAGCACCCATGAACACGCCACCCCCGATCTTGCCCAATCCTGATGGGCTGCCCCCCGACCCTGCAGCCCCGGTGAGCGCGGCCGAGGCGCCGAAGCGACGGTCGCTGCGCTGGTTGGCAGTCTTCGCCTTCATCTACCTCTATTCGTTTCCGTACTTCGAGAAGTTGTGGAATGCGAACGAGGTTCCGCGTGTCTTCCTGACCCAGGAGATCGTCGACCGCCATCGTCTGTGGATCGACGCGCCGATGTCCGGTGAGGGAAGGCTGCACGCCCTGGACGTTGCCATCGCGCCCAACCACCACTTCTACCCGGACAAGGCTCCCGGCCTGTCGTTCCTGGCGGTGCCGGTCTACTCCGTGGCCCGCCTGTTCGGGCATCCGTCCATGCGCACCTGCACGTGGCTGTTCCGGGTGTTCATCGTCACCGTGCCTGCTCTGGTGTTTCTCCCTCTCTTTCTCGGGATGGCCAGACGCTTCGCACCCGACGAGCGAGCCTGTCGTACTGCGCTGGTGGCGTACGCGCTCGGTTCGCCCGCGATGGTCTACAGCATCCTTTTCATTTCGCACCAGCTCGCGGGCGGGTGCGTGGCGGGCGCGTTTCTGGCAGCAGTGGCGCTGGCGCGCAGGGAAACCACCCGGCCATTTCTGGTGGCCCTGCTCGCAGGGTTCCTGGCTGGCGCTTCGGTGCTGGCAGAGTACCAGTCGATTCTGGCCGTGCTGGTCATCGGGATCTACTTCGTGGTGCGGGTGCCAAACCGGCTTCGAGCCGTGGGCACGGCCCTGCTCGGGGCCTTGCCTCCGGCCGCCGTTCTTGCCACCTATCACAAACTGGCCTTCGGCTCGCCGTTCAAGACCGGCTACAGCTTCGTGGTCCAAGAAACCATGCACAAGGGGTTCATGGGCTTGGTGGGCCCCAGCGCGACCTCTTTCTGGATCACCCTGTTCTTGCCCTCCAACGGCTTGGTCACGCTCGCGCCCTGGGTGCTATTCGCGGTGGTCGGTGCGGTCGCGGTGGCTCGCGATCGCGATGCGTGGCTACGCTGCGGGGCGGAAACCATGGTCTGCGTGGCCGTGCCGGTCGTGTATGTGGTCTTGCTGGGCTGCACCGACACCTACCAGGCACATGCGGGCTGGTCGGTTGGGCCGCGCTACATGACTGCGGCGCTGCCCTTCGTGGCCTGGCTGGCCGCAGCCGGGTTTCGCGCGGTGGAGCGTTCTGCAGCGGCGCGCGTCTTGGCGCAGGCCTTGGTGCTAGGAGCGGTGTTGCTCTTCGTCGCTGCCGCGACCACCTATCCCCACTGGCCAGATGAACTGCACAATCCGCTCTACGAACTCACGTTTCCACTCCTCACCCACGGATACGCCGTGCACTCGCTGGGAACGCTGATCGGTTTACGCGGCTTCTGGGCCTTTGCGCCGCTCTACGCGGTTACCCTGGGTGCGACGATCTGGCTGCTGTCGCGCGGACCTCGGCGCTCTGTGCGGCAGACCGCGCTGGTCTGCGTTCTTGCCGCCGGGCTGGTAGCCGGATATCGGGCCGTCCCTTCGACCGGCGCCTACGCACGCAGGGCTTGGACGTTTGTCACGGACACCTGGGAGCCTCCGCTGAGGTAGGGGCCGGTCAGTCAGCTGCCGGCCGCACGCCGACGGGCCGATTCCAGCGTGTTGGCCAGCAGCATGGCGATGGTCATGGGCCCCACGCCACCCGGCACCGGCGTGATGGCGCTCGCGCGCTCGACCGCGGCGGCAAATTCCACGTCGCCCACCAGCTTGCCACTAGGCAAGCGATTCATTCCCACATCGATCACGGTGGCACCGGGCTTGATCCAGGCGCCGCGGATCATCTCGGCCTTTCCGATGGCCGCCACCAGGATGTCCGCCGTGCCGATCACGCCGGGCAGGTCTTTGGTCTTGGAATGGCAGATGGTCACCGTGGCGTCAGCCGCGGTCAGCAGCACCGCGACCGGCTTGCCCACGATGTTCGAACGACCCACCACCACGGCGTTGGCACCACGCACGGGGGTTCCCGCCTCTTCGATCAGCTTCATGATCCCGTAGGGCGTGCAGGCGATGAAGCGTGGCTCGCCGATGAGCAGACGGCCGAGGTTCTCGGGGTGAAACCCGTCCACGTCCTTGGCCGGATCGATGGACAGCAGGATGCGCTTGCTGTCGATGTGGCCCGGCAGCGGCACTTGCACGAGAACCCCGTCCACCGCGCGATCGGCACACAGCGTCCGCACCAGATCGAGAAGCTGGGCCTCCGAAGTGGCGGCAGGCAGGTGGTGGTCGAAGCAGCGATACCCGGCCTCGGCCAGCGCCTTGGTCTTGTTGCGCACGTAGATCTGCGATGCCGGATCTTCTCCCACCAGTACCACCGCCAGTCCGGGCTGACAGCCCCGTTCGTGGAGTTGCTTGGCCTCGGCCGCGAGCTCACCGCGAATGCGAGCCGCCAGCGCTTTTCCGTCGATGATCTTGGCTGCCATGGTGGTCCTTTCGCTTCTGCGCCTAGCACGTTTGGTCAGGGACGCGCAACCCGGTGGTGCCGATAGTCGGACGCCGCTGTCCGCGGTTTGCCCGACCGGCACGCTCCCCGGACGGGCCGGCGTGGCATGCGCCGCTCTCCCGTGCGGTTTTCGTACGGCATGGCCGTTGCTTTGGGCGTGCGCATGCATCTTTCGGGTCAGGTCCTCATCTTCCATCTCGTGGTGTTTCTCGCGTGTGTGACTGGATCGCCGTCGGCCGTGGCCTGGTCGCTGACGCTCGCCGGTCGAGTCGACCGCGTGGCGGCCGCCGGGGATCGGGCGGCTGCTGTGCGCGGCGGAACAGTCATCCTGCTGCGTGAGGATGGCACGCGTTTGGGGCGAGTTGAGGACGTCGAGACGCCGCCCTCGCATCGCAAGGCGCGCATCAGCGCCCGCGACGAGGAGGATGTCCTCGATCTTCTCGGCATCGATGAGAGCGAGCAGGACAGCGCCTGGGTCGAGGATCAACTGGACGATGAGAGCACACTGTCTGAACGCCGCGCGATGCGAGGCGGACGCTCCCCTCAAGCCTCGCGCCGCGCGAGTTTCTCACCCGCGATCGCGGCGGCCGGGCAGGAGATCTGGATTGCGAGCGGGAGTGGCCTGTGGCATCTGCCTGTCGAAGGCGATCTCGTGCATGTGGCCAGCCGCGAATGGACCGCCTCGTCGCTGGCGGCTGGGTCAGGCCACCGGCTCCTCCTGGGTTCCGGCAACCAGGTCTGGCTGGTGTCCGAGTCGGAAGGCGCCCGGCGCGTCCTTGCCATCGTCGCCTCGGTCCAGCATGTGGCGCTCTCTGCTTCGGGCCAGCGCACGGCATGGGCCAGCCGCAAACAGGTGCTGTGGAGCGACAGCATCGACCAGGTGCCTGGCCAGGCCCTGCCCTTGCCTGAGCCCGTGACCGACTTGAGGTTCTGCGGCGAAACCCTGGTGCTCCTGTCGCGGGGCGGCCTGGCAGTCCTGTCCCCCGAGGGCGTGCCCGAACTGCGCTCGGCCCGCCTTGGCGCGCGACACCTGACTTGTCCTGGCGACGGCGTCGGTCCCTGGCTAGCAGCCGGGCCGGACCTGCTGCTTTCGCACGACCAGGGTCGCACATGGTCATCGCTGCCCCTCCCTCGCGGCGTGCGTGCCTTGGACGCGGCCATGGGGGATCACTGCCTATGGCTGGCGACCGACAAGGGGCTCTACTGCTCTTCGCCGAATGAGCCAGTGGCTGGCGAGGTTGCTGCTGACGACGAGGCTCCACTTGCCCCACGTCTGGGCGGACCGCGCGAAGCATCCTGGTGGGCGGCGTGGCTGCCCCGTCTGACCGTGCGGGCTGGGGCCACTGTTGCTGCTGGCCGGCGTGAATATCAGACCGTTGCCCTTGCCAGCTTCCCGCTCGATGCGCACCAGCCACGGGCCTTGCTGGTGGCTGACAACGACGAAACCCCTTCGCCACCTGCGACCCGGCCCGCCGATGTGGCCATTCCCGCGGACCCCGAGGCGGATTGCCTTGTCGTGGCGCGCGCCAAGGCGGTTGCGTTGGCCATGGTGGAGCCGGAACGGGGCCGGTCATATGTGGACCGGGCGCGCCGTGCGGCTTGGCTGCCGGAACTCCGCTTTCGCATGGATCGGCGTTTTGGACGCAGTGAGTCCTTGGATCTGCCTTCTACCTCCACGGCCATCACTTCCCCCCTTGGGGTGGACACCGTGGATGACGTACGATACGAGGCGCGAGTCACGTGGGACCTGGCCCGGTTGATCTTTAGTGGTGACGAGCTCGCTGCCCAAGCACAAACGATACACATGGCTGAAATCAGACGCGACATCGAGGTCACGCTGACCCGGCTCTACTTCGAGCGGCGGCGACTCGGACTGGAGCGGCTGCATTCCGGCCCAGGGGAGCGGACCCCGGCGTTGCGGCGGGAGTTGCGCCTGCGCGAGATCGAATCCGAACTGGACGCCCTATCGGGCGGTGCCTTCTCGCTGTGCACCGCCGGGCGGGCGTCCTCACAAGGAGGCCCATGACGGAGGACTTGCGCCGCCATCCACGGTTCGGTGTCGACATCCAGGCCAACGTGCGGACCACCGACGGCCGCAAGCTGCCCGCACGGACGCGCGACCTGTCCCGCTCCGGCATGTGCCTCATCACCACAAGTTCGCTCGCCCAGCGCGACGAGTTGCTGATCGATCTCATCCTGCTCTTCGGCCCGTCCTCGGTCTCCGAGCCGCTGCCGCTGCGGGCCCGCGTGGTGTGGTGCACACCCATTTCGCAAGCCTTCCAGGTAGGCGCCATGTTCGAGAAGCTCAGCAAGACCGAACAGTCGTTCCTCGACATGTTCCTGCGCTATCTCGACGGCAGCATCTTGCCCGCGGGAGCCGAGGCCGAATCGGTGGGCGAGTCATCAGAGCCGGAGCCAGACCAAGTCGAAGCCTCGCCGGAAATCAAGGACGATCCGTTCCGGCGCTGAGGTCTCGTGCCGCCGGTGCCGAGGAGGGACATCGCGCCGACCACGACCACGGCTTGCAAAATCGGAAATCCGGGAAGATAGTCGCGCCATGCGCAAGGTCCCTGCCTGGCTTGCCTTCCTCACCGTGCTGGCTCTCTCCACCATAGCCCTGGCCGACGACACTGCCGCAGAGATTCCTGCCAAGGCCGCCGAACCAAGGAACGAGAAAGACGTGGACAAGACCGGGCGCGTCCCCCTTGCCACAGCCTTAGTCGAAGCCAAACCAGCGCGACTGCCTGTATACGTCGAGAATTGGGCCCGTCTGGCGGAGCTCACCCGATCCGACCCCGTGGTTCTTGCCCAGGCCGACTTCTGGGCTTCCCGTCGGTGGTATACGCTGTGGGATCTAGGCACTGTGTTTCTGCTGGGTAGTGGCGTCGCCGCGTATGGTACCTTTGATCGTCTGGCGACCGACCATTGGACGAAGACTACCAAATGGAGTTTGGCCGGCGGCCTGAGCGTGGCGATAGTGAGCCTCCTCACGGCTTGGGCCATTTTCCCCGATCGCGACGACCTTCTGACTGTCATCAACCAATGGAACCTCCGCCACCCTGGCCAGCCCCTCGCCCCCTGAGCCCGGCAGGACGAAACGACCAGCTATCTCACGGCTCGGTTGATGATCGCGGCGGCCACCCGCGCGCCATCCAGCGCTGAACTGACAATGCCTCCCGCATAGCCAGCGCCCTCCCCGGCCGGATACAGGCCCGCGAGAGACGGGGATTCCAACGTCTGCGGATCGCGCAGGATGCGAAGGGGGGCGCTGGTGCGGGTCTCGGCTGCGACCAGCAGCGCCTGATCGTGAACGAATCCAGGCCAACGGCGGCCGATTGCGGCCAGGCCCTCGCGCAAGGCCTCAGTAATGAAGGGCGGGAAGACATCATCGAACCTGGCATGTTCGACACCAGGGCGGTAGCTCGACCCGGGCAGACTGTCGCCGGGGCGGCGGGCGATAAAATCGACCATGCGTTGGGCAGGGGCGCGAAAACCGCCGCCGCCACGCTGAAACGCCGCCTCTTCGATGCGGCGTTGGAAGTCGATTCCGGCCAGAGCTCCCTCTGCATCTGGGCCGAAATCCGAGCCGGCCACCGTCACCACCAGCGCCGCGTTGGCAAAGGGCGAGTTGCGCTTGGCCAGGCTCATGCCGTTGACCACCAAGCCACCCGCCTCAGTGGCCGCAGGCACGATCCATCCACCAGGACACATGCAGAAACTATATACGCTACGGCCCGCACCCCGGGCGCGCAACTCGTAGAATGCGGGCGGCAGGCGCGGGTGCCCGGCGGCGCGGCCGTACTGGAGTTGGTCGATAGCCGATTGTGGGTGCTCGACACGAACCCCGACAGCGATGTCCTTTCGTTGCAGCGCCAGATGGGCGGCCTCGGCCCAGGCGTACACGTCGCGCGCCGAGTGCCCGGGCGCCAGCACAACGATGTCGGCAGGGATTTCCCCCGCACTCGTCTGCACCGCACGAACTCGTCTTTGCTCTTCGTGCACGCCGAGGAATTGGCAGTCGAAGCAATAGCGCACGCCCATACCCTGCAGACGCGCGCGCAGCACCTCCAGCAACTTGGGCAAGCGATTCGATCCAATGTGTGGCCGCGCATCGACCTCGATGTCTGCCGGCGCTCCCAGAGCCACAAGGTCGGCCAACACGTCGGCCACTGCCGCCCGGTCTTTGCAGCGTGTGGTGAGTTTTCCGTCGGAGTAGGTGCCCGCACCACCCTCGCCAAAACAGTAGTTGGATTCGGGGTTCAGTCGTCCGCGATGAAGGCTGGCCAGGTCGGCTCGCCGCGGGCCTACGGGCTTGCCGCGTTCGAGGATGGTCGAGGCCACACCCGCCTCGGCCANNGGGCCGGAGCCCACAACCACCACGCGTGGAACCGGCACACCGACCGGCCACGACGGGCGCGCCAAGCCCGACCGCACCGACGTGAGGCTCTCACCCGGGCGTGCGACCTCGACCCGCATGCGATA
>PMZX01000145.1:12224-12388 GCA_003170035.1 Myxococcales bacterium
GGATTTCTTTCTTGACTGGAGCACAATCGCACCATAAGAATTTCTATTTCGACCATAAAAAGATCGTTCCAGGCCCGCTGCTGGCAGACCTGTGAACTCGGCCGGATTGCCTAGGTCGTCATAGAAATCCACAAGTCGCGCGGATTCGCCTTGTTGTCTCAAAT
>PMZX01000197.1:0-3715 GCA_003170035.1 Myxococcales bacterium
TCGGCCATCTCTCCGGCAATGATCTTGCTGAGTTATGACTATCTTTCTCGCTTCCAATTTTCTGGTTGGAAACCGCCTGTGCCTCTTGGCGGCATCAGGCTTTCGGGACGCCAACATATGCCGCGGATCCCACCCATGGGTCAAGCTGAACCGAACCCATACTCGCGTTCGAAGGCCAGTTCCGCTTCGAGGCTTTCCCGGTCGCGGTTGATGGTGGCCACCGCCAGGCGTCTCCCGGCCGCCAGGTACTCGATGCGAGCATCGAGCCGATCGAGATCCCCGTGCACGCGCACCTCGTTCCAGCGCTCGGCATGGCCCACGTATCTCAGCGCCATGTCGTAGTGCTGGCTCCAGAAGAAGGGAACGATCGCCAGGCGCTTCTTCCCGCCGAGCATGTTCTGGGCGGCCAGCGCCCCTTGCCGCTGCGCCACCACCCAGTGCTCGATGCGGACGCGTTCACCGGACACAGGATAGGGGAATCGCGCGACATCGCCGGCCGCAAAGACCCCGGCAATACTGGTTTCGAGCTGATCATCGACCAGGATTCCGCGGTCCACCTTGATGCCGGCTTGCTCCGCCAGATCAGTGACCGGCCGCACGCCTATCCCCACCACCACCAGATCTGCCGGCAGATCTTCGCCGTTGCTCAGGGTTACAGTTCGGTGACCGATGGCCGTTGGCCGGCTACCAAAACGAAACATGACACCATGTTGTTCGTGCTGGCGTCGCAGGAAGTCGGCCACGGCCGGGCCAAAGAGGCGTTCCATGGGGCGAGCCGCTGGCGTGACCACAGTGACCTGGAGTCCGAGCGTTCGAAGCGCGGCGGCGACTTCCAGGCCGATGAAGTTCGCACCCACCACCACGGCATGACGTGCGACGCGTGCGGCTTCTTGGATTTTCTTGCTGTCGGCCCACGATCGCAGGGCAAACACCGAGGGACGGTCAGCGCCAGGCACGTCCAGGTTGATGGGCTGCGCTCCGGTTGCCAGCAGGAGTACGCCGAACGGCAGGGCGCGGCCGTCGCCGAGTTCGAGCGATCGTGATGCGACGTGGATCTTCACAGCCGGGGTGTCGACCAGCAAGGTGATGCCCAGGTCTTTGTAGTGGTCGGCTGGTCGCAGCGGGATCCATTCCTCCGGCGCCGTGCCGGCCAGATAGTCCTTGGAGAGGTTGGGGCGATCGTACGGCCCCGACGGATCGGCGCTGAGCAGGGTCACCGGGCCGGCATAGCCCTGCTGGCGCAGAGTCTCGGCCGCGGCGTGGCCAGCAGCTCCACCGCCCACGATCACGACTGAGGCTGGGCCGCCCGCATGCGTCGGTCGCGGCGCAGCCGCCGGTCGCTGCGCTCGCACGTGGAATTTTCCATCGACCTGCTCGACGTTCCAGCAGGCAAGCGGGCTCAAGGCAGGCGCGCGCGCAACCTCGCCGGTGGCGAGCGCGAAACGAGCGTGGTGCAAAGGACAACAGACCTGCCCGTTGGCCACGATGCCTTGGGCGAGCGGGCCGCCGTAGTGAGTGCATGAGGCGCCAACCGCGCACACCCGACCGCCATCGCGAACCAGCAGAACGGGATCGCCTGCCACTGTGCCGAGGAGCGGCTGTCCTTCAACCAGATCGCCGCTCGGAATCCCGAGCGAAAGATCGGGCGCGGTCTTATCATCGGGCGCAGCCATTGAGACACCCCCTTCCCTCGGGCATGCAAGCGACGAACCAGGACGATACACCCGGTTTCTAAGTTGCGAAAGCGATCGGCGTCACCGGTTGCCGAAGGCCCTGGCGCCTGCCAATAGACAGCTCCTGATCCTTCTGCCACGATGAAATCGTCTGCTGTGAGAATCTGACGAGATGGGCGCATGGCTGCAGGCTTTTCTGTTCACCCAGATCGTCGAGGTGCCGATCTACATGCGCTCCATGCGCTGCTCGGTCTGGGCGGCGTTCGGTGCGAGCGCGATCACCCACCCGATCGTGTGGTTCGGATTCTTCCATCCCGCATTCCCTGGCAGCTACACCACCAAGATCGTTGCGGCCGAATTGTTTGCCTGGTTGGCCGAGGCTGCCTACTTCCGCTTCGCCTTCAAGCGTAGGCGCGCATGGCTGTGGGCCCTGTGCGCCAACGCCGCCAGCTTCAGCCTCGGGATGCTTTCGCGCCGCCTGTTCGGCGTCCCATAGTAGTTCAATCCCGGGCCAGGCCGTGTCGTCTGAGCCCGCGCAGGGCGAGGGCGAGAACTGCGGCCGAGAGAGCGATGAGCAGCACGAACGTCCAGCGGCCGAAGAGCTGCTTTCCCGCTGGAACGAAAGTCGGGAAAGCGCCTGCAATCAGCGCCAGGCAGGGCAGGCCAAAGGCGGTCGCTGGCCAGCGGGGCATGAGTGCGTACACGGCAACCAGGGTGACGGCCATCGTGCTCTGGAAGAGCAGGACTCCAGGCAGTGCCAGGAAGAGCGAGCCGCCCGAGAAGGCGATGAGCGGCAGGGACAATAGGAGCGCAGCGGTGCTGGTGCGCAGCCAACCCAGGCGGTCAGCCACCATGCCACCGACGAGCTTTCCCAGGAAGCCAGCCGCCGGCAGCCCGATGGCGACCGCCAATCCCCCGGCGCATTGGAAGCAAGCACCGAAGCCAACAAAGGAACGGACCGCCACCGACACGAGCAGAAGCACCAAAAGGATCAGCCAGGGCAATAGCGCCGGCTGGCGGCCGGCCCCGATCGGCTTGTCCCGGTCAACCGTAGCCGGCTTGTCCAGCGTGATGAGCGCGACAACGGCAAAGGCCAAGGCGATGTAGATGGGGAAGGTCGAGCCCCGGCCGGTGCGTCCCATCCACAAGCCGAGGCCAAGACCGAGCGCTCCGGGCGCCACGAACACCCCGGCCGGTGCAGCCCGCCCGCCGGCAGAACGCAGGACCAACCCACCGGCGCCTAGGTGGAACAGGGCATTGCCCACGCCTGCTACGATCATCGTGGCCAGGGCAGGGACCGGCCCCGGGGCCAAGACCACGGCGGCCATGGCCGCGCCGAGGATCATCGAGAGTCGCGCCAGGCGCAGCCGATCGACCAGCAGGCCCAAGGGAAACTCTAGACCAAACGCAAGCATGTCATAGCCGGCCACTGTCCAGAAGGCACCCAGATCCGCAACGTACGAGCCACGCGACGTGCGCACCACAGCCGCCACACACGCGGCGTCCACCAGTGCATGGATGAAGCCGTAGATCGCAGGACGAAAACGCGATTCTGCAGATAGAGGCTGAAGCTTCATCTACGCTGTGCGCCGGCCGCGAACCTGGACGAGCCGCAACTCGGCCACCGCTACACCGCCTCGGCTGCGCACCGCCACGTTGAGTTGATCCTGGTCGGACGCTGGCGACCAGGTCACCTGGCGATCAGAGCCGGTCACTTTGCCATCGCTCTGCCAGCGAATGGTGAGCGACTCCTCTGCGCCAGTCAGGCACACGCGAACCGCACCGTCCACCCACTCGCCCTCCATGCGAACATCGGGCGGCAGGCACAGGGGCAGGTCGCGCGAACGGGGAGACCGTCGGGGTGTCGTGTCAGCCCAGTGGGCTCCAACGTCGTAGGCCGCCGGCGAGAAATCATCGCGAGCCGAAGGCAGCGCGCCAGCGGGAGCAGGCGCGGGATCGACGACCGGCGGAAGCTCTGGCCGGCCAGCATCTCGACTTGCACCGGCGTCGCTCCGACCAGCATCGGGCGGCGGAAGCATGTC
>PMZX01000197.1:3769-10258 GCA_003170035.1 Myxococcales bacterium
CCCGCATCCGGTACCAGCGGATCCACGATAAGGTAGTCCGGGCCGGCGTCGCTCCGACCGGCATCGGGCGGCGGAAGCATGTCCGCAATCATATAGTCAGGCCGGCCCGCGTCAGGGGGCACAGGATCGTAGACCACATAATGGTCGGGCTGGCCAGCATCGGGCGGGGGAAGCATGTCCGCGATCATGTAGTCTGGGTTGGCGTCGCGCCGGCCGCCGTCAGGTGGCAGAGGGTCACTGGGGCTACAGCCGTTGCAGCCAGGAGCCCAGAGGGCAAGCCAGCCAGCAAAGGCGGCTCCCTGCGCTGCACGGACAATCTGTCCGGCCGGCCGCCGGGACACACTCTCGCGCCGGCGTGCGGTGGCTGCGAAGGCGCGCAGGTCGGACATCAGGGCATCGAGGGCCGCGTGCCANNGGATCCAACTGGCTGGCCAGGTCCAGCGCCTGTCCGAGCAGCTCGGCGGTATCCAGCGAAATGTTCTTGGTCAGGTCGTGGGCGCGCTCGCGCAGGCATTCCTTGCGAATGTCGCCGGCCCGGTAGAACCAGTCGAGCACGCCGCAGGAGTAGTTGAGGCCCATGTAGCGATTGGCCACGCCCTCGTTGGCGAAATTGCGTTCGTGGAAAGCCGCCGAAGAAATGCGGAACAGAAGCTCGGCGCGGTCGTCGGCCAGCCGGTAGTCCCAACCGAGAAAGCTGCCCGAGAGCCGGCCGGCCTGTGCCAGCTTGTGGTGAAGGGGCGTGCCCAGGTAGGGCTCGGCCCGGCAGAAATTCACCGGGATTTCGGCGTAGCGGCGTATGAAGGCGATGTTCTCGGCCACATCGTCGAGCCTGGTCTCGGGCTCGAAGAGCAGCAGGTTGTAGCAGGGGGTGATGCCGGCGTCGCTGCAAGCCTCGAGGGCCTGCCCCATGGACGCGACCGCGACCCGCCGATTCAGGTGGTCGGCTCCGCGCTGCGAGGCGTTCTCCACGCCGACGTACAGGCGAATCACGCCCAGCTCGGCCAGACGGCGCGCGAGATCAGGCGTGACTGTGTCGGGCCGACACTTGCCCACGAAGGCGGCGCGTTCCACGCCCGCCTCATCGAGATACCGCTTTATGGCCTCGATGCGCGCCAGGCTGTCGGCTGGCCGGGGCAGCAGGAAATTCTCGTCGTGGAAGCAGAAGATCGCGTTGCCACCCACGGCTCGGCCCAGCACGGCCATTTCCGCCGCGACGTCTTGTGGAGAACGCAGCCGCAGCAGCCTGCCCTGTGCGCCGTGAGCGCGCGCGTCGCGCAGGACCGTGGTGATCGAGCAGAAGCTGCAAGAAGCCCAGCAGCCGCGGCTGCCGCTCACCGGGACGAAGGGAATGCGCATGTGGCGCGTGTGCGGCCGATAGCGTTGAGCAATGGGCAGGGCATCGAGGTCTTGTGGCAGGCCGCGCGGCGCGGTCCGTACTACGGCGCCACCCTCACTGCGGAACGCGATGCCCGGCACATCGGACAGGCTTTGCTTGGCGGCGAGCGCTGCCAGCAGATCAACGATGGTTTTCTCGCCGTCGTAGAGGACCACACTGTCCATGCCATAGCGACCCGCCAGAACGCTGGCGTAGCCCATGGTGGCGAAATGGCCCCCGGCCGTGATGTGTCCGCGGAAGCCGTTCTTGCGCAGCGCCGTTGCCAGAGTCAGGAAGTCCAGGCCGCGGTGCTGGAACTGGGCCGCCAGGCCGACCAGGTCCGGACCGCTCGACCCGATCCGGTTGACCAGATCCGGGATCTGGTCGCTGTCATTGAAGCCCAGCACCTCCACCCGGTGACCGGCGGCGGTCGCGGCTGCTGCGATCATTCCCATGCCCAAGTTCTCTTCGACATCAGCGCCAACGAGAGTAAGTCGCATTTCAGACCTCCGTTTTCTGACTAGCGGGCGTTTCCGTGACCACGCTCCGGACGCGAATGTTAGCACCCCTTCGCCGAGCATCGGTGTGCGCACCGTCACACAATCGCGACACGCTGGGCGATTGCGATCATCTTGCGGCCGAAGGTGGACAGCGGCAGTGACGCCAGTTCATCGGCACGCACCCAGCGCGCGTCAGGGATCTCGATTCGTCCCCTGGCGTGGGCGCTGAATACCGAGGCTCTGGCATCGCGGTGAGTGAAGACGTGGCGGAGATTGCCGACCGGCCTGAGCGATCCCTCCACGCGCAGGCCGAGACCGGCCAGCGCCCGTCGCGCCGCTCGCGTTGCCGCCTCACCCGCTCGCAGCTCCTGCAACGGCAGCACCCAGGTTCCCGCCAGTAGGGTCTTGGCCGGCCGGCGCACCAGTAGAAGCCGGCCCCGGCGTCGGACCGCGACACAGGCCAGATGAATGCGGCGTCTCGCTGGCCGCTTCGCTCGCAGCGGAATGCTGCCCGTCGCTCCCTGGGCACGCGCTCGACAGAACCGCGCCACTGGACATTGTGGACATCGCGGCTGGCGCGGCAGGCAGCAAAGCGCGCCCAGCTCCATCATGGCCTGGGCGAAATCGCCGGGCCGCTGCGCAGGCACGAGCTTTTCTCCCTGCAGGCGCAGCCCCGCACGCACGGCCGGCCGGTCGATGGGTCTGCGCTCGCCCAAGATCCGCGCCAACACGCGGGCCACATTGCCGTCGACGGGGAGCGTGCGTCGCGAGAACGCGATGGCCGCCAGCGCCGCGGCCGTGTACGCGCCCACGCCGGGCAGCTGCCGCAGATCCTCCTCGTTCGACGGTAGCGCTCCTCCCAACTGGTGGACCACCAGCCGTGCCGTGCGGTGCAGATGGCGCGCTCTGCTGTAGTAGCCGAGCCCGGACCAGAGCGCCAGCACGTCCTCCTCGCGCGCAGCCGCCAGGGCCTGCAGAGTTGGAAAGCGCGTCGTGAAGCGCTCGAAGTACGGCACCACCGCGGCGACCACGGTCTGCTGGAGCATCAGCTCGGACACCAGTGTGTGGTAGGCGCTCGGCTCTCGGCGCCAGGGCAAATCCCTTTTCTTCCGGTGGTACCAGACCAGCAAAGCCCGCGCGCAGGCTGGGCTCGAAAGGGGAGCGGGCACGAACCTACAAATCCGGCGCGAACTGCGCCTGACCGCGACCCGCGGACGCGCCGTTGACGAACACCTCGTAGCGGATGGGCACGGCCCGGCTCAGCATGGCGCTGATTGAGCAGAAGGATGTTTGCGACAGCCGCGCCGCCTCGACCGCAAGCGCCGGATCCACGGCACCCTCGATACGGAAGGCGATATCGACGGCGGTGAACACGGCGGGGTTCCCCCGCCGGATGGTGGCCTCGGCCGTGACCTCGAAGCGCTTCACCTCCTGGCGTTGCTTGCGCATGAGCGAGGCCACGTCCATGGCGGTGCAGCCACACAGGGCGGCAAGCAGAAGCTGTTTCGGAGTTTGGGCCTTGCCCTGGCCGACCGGCGGCTTGGCATCCATCAGCACGGTGTGGCCATCCGCCTCGGCGGTGAACTGCAGATTCTCTTTCCAGATCAGCTTGGCGTGCATGGATCTATCCGTCGAGAACGTGCATCAGGATCTCGGGGTAGCGCGTACCGGCCGCCACGCCCTTGGGTGCGATGCGATCGATCTCGGCGAGATCCTCGGCGGACAGTGCGACCTTGAGAGACGCCAGGTTCTCATCGAGGTACGAGCGCCGCTTGGTGCCGAAGAGGGGCACGACGTCGAGGCCGCGCGCCAGAACCCAGGCCAGCGCAAGCTGGGCGGACGAGCAGCGCTTGCTGCGTGCGAGCGCCTCCACGTGTCGAACCAGCTCCATGTTCTTGTTGAAGTTTTCACCCTGAAATCGCGGCGAGTGGCGGCGGTAGTCGTCCGGGTCCAGGTCTTCGAAGCGCGCGATCCTGCCGGTGAGGAAGCCGCGCCCGAGGGGACTGTAGGCCACGAAGCCGATACCCAGCTCACGGCAGGCGGGCAGCGTGCCGTTCTCGGGATCGCGCGTCCACAGGGAATACTCGCTCTGCAGCGCCGTGATCGGGTGGATCTTGTGCGCCTGTCGCAGGGTTTGCGGGCTGGCCTCGGATAGGCCAAGGAAGCGGACTTTTCCCGCGCGCACCAGTTCGCTCATGGCACCCACCGTGTCCTCGATGGGCGTGTTCCGGTCCACCCGGTGCTGGTAATAGAGATCGATCATGTCGGTTTTCAGGCGGCGCAGGCTGGCATCGCAGCAGGTCTTGACGTACTCGGGTCGTCCGTTGATCCCGCGCACCAGAGGATCGTCTGTGCGCACGATGCCGAACTTGCTCGCCAGCACGACCTGGTTGCGCCGGCCTGCCAGCGCCTTGCCCACCAGTTCCTCGTTGGTGAAAGGACCGTACATGTCAGCGGTGTCGATGAAATCGACGCCTTGGTCTATGGCGCGATGGATGGTGGCGATGGACTCGGTGTCATTGCGCTGGCCATAGAACTCCGACATCCCCATACACCCGAGTCCGAGAGCGGACACCTCCAGCCCCTGTTTCCCCAGTTTTCGTCGCTGCATGGGAGCAACCATAGCGCACAGGGTGTGACTTTGCCGCCGCTCCCTGCATCAGGTTTTGACCGTGGCGGCGGTTGGACCTAAGCTAGAGATTCTTCGCCGGCAGTGACCGGCAAGGGGGCTGCATGCAGGAGAACGCCACCCGCAGGGACGACATGGGCTCGGTCGAGGATCTGGAGGCGCTGCGAAAGCATCACAAGGACCTGGAAGCCAAGCTGGCGGCCTTGGATTGCCATCTGTCGCTGACCGCCCCGGAGGAAGTCGAGCGCGCACGGCTGAAGAAGGAGAAACTGGCGATCAAGGATCGCATCCAGCTCTTGCTCTCGCGCCAGCCCGCCGCCTAGCAAGGCAGCTCGACTACAAAACGCGCGCCGCCCAGGGGCGCTGGCGCCTCGCCTGCGGATACGTCGCCGCCGTGGTCGATCACGATCTTGCGCACGATGGCCAGGCCCAGGCCGGTGCCGCCCGGCCGGAAGGTGACATAGGGATCGAACACCCGCTGGCGCTCGGCCACGGGAACACCGGGGCCATTGTCGTCGACCACGATCGCGGCACGCTCGCGGTCCGGTCGCCGCTCGACGCGGATGACCACCTGAGGTTCGCGGCCGGCTCCGCTGGCGGCCTGCAGGGCGTTCTCGACCAGATTGGCGAGCACGCGACGGAAAAGCATCTTGTCGCAGGGTGCAGACACCGGCCCGCTGGTTTCGACTCTGACGAAGGACTGCCACTCGGGCTGCAGCCGGACGATCTCCTCGACAAGTGGCACCAGATCGAGCGGCGTCGGCTCCACCTTGGGCAGCTTGGCAAAGGCCGAGAAATTCTCGACCAGACGCCGTAGACCGGTGATCTCTTCGCGCAAGATCTCCGTGGCCGTGTCCAGCAAGCGCCGGTACGCGGGATCGTCGCCCGAGTACTTCGAGGCGATCTCTTGCACGGCGAGCTGGATGGGGGTGAGCGGGTTCTTGATCTCATGTGCCAGGCGGCGCGCCACTTCTTGCCAGGCCGACACTTTTTGCAAATACTCGAGGCGAGAGCGCGCCTGCGCCACCTCGGCCACCATGCGGTCAAAGGCGCGTCCCAGTTCGTCCAGTTCGTCCTTGCCCTTGGGGTCCACCCGCACCGAGAGATCGCCGGCCCCCACCGCCCGCGCCGCCTTGTGCAGGCGCGCAACCCGCTTGGTCACCCGCCGTGCGACCAGCCAGCCCCCGAGAGGCGCCACCGCCAGGATGGCTAGAACCAGGAACAGGTACTGGCGGAGAAAGCGCGGGACTAGCAGGCCGTAGACGCGATCGATCTGTTGTTCCTTTTCAATGGCGGCGCGCAGAGCCAGGAAGTCCTCGTACATCTGCGCCGGGATCCCGAACACCAACTCCAGCGCGCGGGACGTCTCGCCTTGCACCGCGGGCAAGGCGACCAGGATAGGCGGTGCCTCGCGCGAGCGGTTCAGTGTCTCGGGTGGTGCTTCCCAAGTGTCGGCCACCTCGGTGTCCACCAAGAGTTGCGCGCGCAGCAGACCGTCCATGCGCGCCAGGTCAGCCATGCGGGTGGGCGCGTCCGCGGCGATCTCATGCGCGCGACGGCGAAACTCTTCCTTGCGGTCGGCGAAGTAGGAACGGAACACCTCGGCCGCACGCACCGAAGATCCCGCCATCTGGGCGTCGTGTTCGAGCGAGAAGTCGGCGAATCTTTGCACCATGAAGTACAGGGCGTAGGCCGACAGGCCCACCGCCAGCAGGGCCACGGCCAGCATGGCACCCAAGATCTTCCACTCGAAACGCCCCGGCAGTCTCATCGCGCTGGCTCCGCCCACGATTGCGAGACCAGGCGAAGCTGGCGCTCGCTCTCGTCGATGCGGGGGTTGACGAAGATGCTGACAAACGACCCGAAGAAGCTGTCTCCGGAACCCGTGCGACTGCGCGACGAGGGCCGCGCCAGCCAGCGCCGCACGTCGGCGAGAAGCTCTTGCGAGATGGGGTTGAGATCGGCGCGCACGCTCAGCCGGTAGG
>PMZX01000212.1:0-9584 GCA_003170035.1 Myxococcales bacterium
GCGAAGTCGTAGCGGCCGGTTTCCCCCGGATCAGCGACAAAGTTCCAGCGCATGGCCACCTGGCCCTCGAAGTACGACTGGGTCGCGGCAAGCCCAATCGCGCCCAGGGCATCGAAGTAGCGACCGGCACCATGGGCAAGAGGCGTGTTCAACTTCTCGGCGATCATGCGACGGCAGAGCGCGATCTCGCCGGCGGAAATCGCGTCGAACAGGGCCAGGGCAGCAAGAGGCGGGTCGCCGTCAAACGCGTCGTCGAGCACAGCCAACGCCAGCCTCCACACTTGCCGGATGGCGAGATCGCCGCCCGCCAGGGGGATGGGGCGCAGCGTGGCCAGGCGCTCGAAATGCGCGAACTCGGCCAGCAGGATCTCGCCGCCCCACGCCGTCCCATCGGTGCCCAGTCCGGTGCCGTCATAGGCCACGCCGATGACTGGCCCGGCAAGGCCGTGCTCGGCCATGGCGGCGGCCACATGGGCGTGGTGATGTTGCACGGCGATCTTGCACGCCTCCGGACGCGCCAGCGCGTAGCGGGTCGACTGGTACCCAGGGTGCAGATCGTGGGCGATGATTTCGGGCTCGATGCCGACGAATCGCTGCAAGCGCGCCACCGCGCGCTCGTAGGCAGCCAGGGTTTCCAAATTGTCGAGATCGCCGATGTGGGGGCCCAGATAGGCGTCGCGACCTTGCGCCAGACAGAAGGTGTTCTTGAGGTGCGCCCCGCAGGCCAGCACCGGCGCGACCGCCGCCGACATGACGATCGGCCTGGGCACATACCCGCGCGACCGGCGAAACAACACCGGCTGGCCCGCGATCAAGCGCCCGACCGAATCGTCACAGGCGTTCTCGATAGGGCGATCATGGACCAGCCAGGCGTCGGCAATCCCGGCCAGCCTGCCCTGCGCGTCGGCGTCGTCGAATGCGATGGGCTCTTCGGAAAGATTCCCCGAGGTCATGACCAGCGGCCGCTCGACCTGGGAGAGCAAGAGGTGGTGCAGCGGCGAGTAGGCGAGCAGAAGACCGACCATCGGGTTCTCGGGCGCCACCTCGGGGGCCAAGCCGGAGTCCGCCTTGCGCCGCAACAGCACGATGGGCCGCTCGGCTGACGCGAGCATCGCCCGTTCCGCGTCGTCGAGCACGGCCAATGCCTCGGCTGCGCGAAGATCGCGCACCATCACCGCGAAAGGCTTCTGGTCGCGCTGCTTGCGTTCGCGCAACCGGCACACCGCGGGCGACGAAGTCGCGTCGCAGGCCAGGTGATAGCCACCGATGCCTTTGACCGCCAGGATCTTTCCCTCGGCCAGCAGACGCGCCGCCGGCCCTGCTGGATCCGCCAGATCCAACGCCGCTCCGTCGCTGTCGGCCAGCAAGAGCAGCGGCCCGCAAGCCGGGCAGGCGATGGGCTGGGCGTGAAAGCGTCGGTCCGTCGGATCTTCGTACTCGCGACGGCAGTCGGCACACATCGCGAACGACGCCATCGTGGTGTGAGCGCGGTCGTAGGGGATCTCGCGCGCGATGGAGAAGCGCGGCCCACACTGGGTGCAATTGGTGAGCGCGTAATGGAAGCGGCGGGCGCGCGGATCTTCGATCTCGGCCAGACAGTCGGCGCAGGTGGCGATGTCAGGGGGGATCGACACGCGCCGGCCCGGCTCGCCGGCTGGCCCGCTCGCTGCGATGATGAATGCGCTGGCATCCTGACTCGGAATCGTCTCGCTTTGCAGACTGTGGATGCGCGCCGCGGGCGGCGGCTGGTCGAGTTCGGCCACAAACCGGTCCAGCGCAGCCGGCGCGCCGAAGACCTCGATCGTCACCCCCTGGCCATCATTGAAAACCCGGCCAGCCAGTCCCGCCTGCTGCGCCAGACGCCACACCCAGGGCCGAAACCCCACGCCTTGCACGACGCCGCGAACCAGGAGGCGGCGCCCTTCGCGTTGGTCGGCCGGCATGTCAGCTGCGCCGGGTGGCTGCCATGCGGGCCAGCAGCCAGTCGAACCAGGCCTGCAGGCCCTCCCCCTTCCAGGCCGACATCTTGACGACGTCGATGGTGGGGTTCAGCGCGCGGGCGTCGGCCAGGGCGGCCTCCACGTCGAAGTTGGTGTGGGGCTGCAGGTCCATCTTGTTCAGGATGAGGGCACGTGATTCCTGGAACATGAGTGGGTACTTGCCCGGCTTGTCGTGGCCCTCGGTGCAGGAAAGCATCATCACCTTGTCGTGCTCACCCAGATCGAACTCGGCCGGGCACACCAGGTTGCCCACGTTTTCGATGACCAGCAGGTCGAGCTTGCCAGACTTCAGAATGTCGGCGGCGCGAGAGATCTGATACGCTTCGATGTGGCAGGCGCCGCCGGTGTTGATCTGCAGCGCGGGCACNNCCGTGGCGGCCGATGCGATCCGCGTCGCGCGTGGTCGCGATGTCGCCGGTGATCACGGCCATGCGCACGCGCTTGCCCAGCGCCTCGGCGGTCCGTTCCAGCAGCGTGGTCTTGCCCGCGCCCGGCCCGGACATCAGGTTCACGACGTACACGCCCTCGCGGCCGAACCGCTGGCGGTTAGCCTCCGCGTTCTGGCGGTTGTCCTGCAAGACGTCGCGGGCCACTTCGATCTCTTTGCTCATCGTTGATCTCCTGCGGGCAAGGCCGCCTCCTCTTCGATGTCGATGGTGGCAAGCCGCAACTCACGGCCGGCCAGCACCTCGCCCCCGGGCATGCCACAGGCGCACGGTTCCAAGAGTTCGCCACCGCGCTCGGCGCCGCATGTGCGGCAACGCAGCCGCGTGGGCACGCGCACGATTTCCAACGGACAACCCTCGACGCGTGTTCCGCGGCTGGCCACGCCGAAGGCGAAGCTCAGTGTGTCGGGCTCCACGCAGGTCATCTCGCCCAGCAAGAGACGCATGCCTACAACCCGCCCGCCGCCGTTCTGGTCGGCAACTTCGATGGCCGTGTCCACCATGCGCTGGGCGACCGAGGTTTCGTGCATGCGACTTCTGCGCGTTCTTGCCATGCTGTTCTGATGAAAACAACAATCTTGGGATGAACCGCTCTCCTCTCTCACAGAGAGAATTTTTTCTGGGACGCGGTATTATTCGGGCATGTACATCGTTCTTCATGTTGGTGTCCTGGCACTGACCGTGCTCGCCCTGAGCCGGGTGACGGCCGGGGTGTGGCTGAAGAATCCCCCGGCAGCCATCACTGTGGCGGTCGTGTTCAGTCTGCTCAACTGGGGGCTCGGGTGGCTGCTGCGCCTGCTGCTCGTGGTCCCCACTATCCTGACATTGGGGCTGTTGCTGCTGTTTACCACGTACATCGTCAATACCGTGCTGCTCTGGTTGGCTGACAAGCTGCTCGCCTCGTTCGAGCTCAAGAGCACACGCGCGCTCCTGCTGTCATCGAGCGCCATCACGCTGGTCAACTGGCTTTTTCACCTCCCGCTCTGGCAGTAGCCCCGTGCGGCCGCATCTCAGGAGAGTCAACTCATGCGCTGCTCGCGTTGCCTCACGCTAGTCGCTCTGGCTGCGGCGTCGTCTTTCGACTGCGCCTCGACCCAACCGACCGAGATGGCCACGCTGCCCCCGCCTGTGGTGGCCCCTCCAGTGACCAGGCCGCTTCCCTTGCCGGCCCTGCCCCGCGACACGGGCGGCGGAGGAGCCTTTGCCGTCGAGGGCGACGAAGGATTGGCCCGCTTGTGTGAGACGCTGCGCGACGAGATCTCGATGGCCTTCTCGGGAAACGCCGTGGCTCAAGCGCAAGAGCGCGAGGAGCATGCCCGCCGTCGCCAGGATGCCGAGCGCCGGCGCTACGTGGCCATCGTGCCTGCCCAGGGCTTTGCCCTGGCCAACTACGAGCTGAGGGAGCGCCGACTGGTGCTCGACACGGGCCGGGGTTTCAGATTGGGCGAGAACGCGGAACTTCTGACCAATCTGGAAACCGGCGCCATCGGCTTTCGGCTGCCACCCGAGGCTGCCGACCACGTCCTGGTCGATCGCGCGGCGGGCAAGGTATTCCTGCGCGTGCTGTTCCGCCCCACCTACTCGAANNGAGGCCGTAGCCCTGCTTGCCCCTGATGGCTCCCGTCTGGCCCAAGGCGACAACACCCCGGGCAACGACCTGGACGCGCCTGTGACCAATCCGCAGATTGTGATCAAACGTCCGCGCGGCGCCACCGGGGGCGACGTGCCAGACCCCCTGGCCAGGGCCAGTACGGAGCTCGGGCCCCTGCTTCTGCCCTGCTATCAGAAGGCCCTTGAGATGCGCCCCAGCCTGCGCGGTACGCTGGTCCTCGGCATCAAGCTAGGCCCGGAGGGCTCGGTCGAAGAATCGCGCATGGAACTGAGTTCGCTCGGCGACGAGTTCCTGGCTGCCTGTGCTGTTGCCAAGGTTGGCAAAGCCAAGTTGGCCGCCGGTCCGGGCCGCATGAGCGTGACCGTGGTGTTCGGTTCAAAAGACGATCAGAAGTAGGCCTGCGACTTCGGCAGTCCCCGGCGTCAAGGTCCAGGGCTGGCCAGCGTGTCAACCGCGAGGTCGGCCGATGCGTCCACCTCGGCGACCAGATCGACATCGGCGTCAGGCAGCTCACTTGTGACAAGATCCGCGGCAACGTCCGGCTCGGTCTCTGGCGCAATCCCATCTGCTCTGCCTGGGGCATCCGGGAAGCCGACCAGGAGGCCCAAACCGCCATCCGGGCCACCGGCTTCCGCACCGGCGTCGCGGTTTAGGCTCGGGTTCTTCTGCGGGAGCTGCCCGTTTGCATCGAGATCGCTCCGATCGGCACAGAAGCCGCTCGTGCAGGTTTGCCCGTAGGTGCAGTCCGAAAAGGAATCACAGCCATTCCGACAGCGCAGGTCGGGCGCGCACAGGAGACCGCCGCTGCACATCAGTGTTTGCGCACAGTCGGCCTCCTCGGGCAACTGGCAGATAGCGGGTTTTCTCGTGCCAGCGTCACCAGCATCGGCGGCGTCGCTGGCACGGCTAGTGTCACCAGCATCGGCGGTCTGGTTGCTCGTGTTCACGCAGCTCTGCCCCGGACTGCAGTTGGACGAAGACATGCAGGCTTCGTGGCACCTGCCCATGTCGCACACCAGGAACTTGTCGCAATCGCTGCTCAGCACGCACGAGCCACCCACAGCCACGCCAGCGTCCTTCGACGAATCGCTCCTTTTCGACGAACTGTCACAGCCAACCGCGAGCCATGAGAACGCGACCACCAAGCCAAGAATGCGCGATGCGGACATCTCAAACCTCCAGTTTGCGACACCGTGAGGACCAGAGGGCGCAAGGCTATCATCGATGAACGACATGTCGGCTCGGGAAAGCATTCGTCCCTCCCTGGTTCGGGCTGGCGAGGCCAGGCACGGCTGACCGCAGCGCGCTGCAGCATAAAGCTTCACGCTATTGCTCCCTCACCTGCATCTCAATCGCGGCGCGATGCATTTTGGCACTCTGTCTCGTCGACAAGGGTGGTGGAAATGGCTGCAAACCGATCCGTCTTGCCTGGCGCAGCTCGCCGCTGCAGAACCGCTGGGCGCCACATTTCTGCGCCGACATTCTTGACGCTGACGCGCTTAATCTGGGACACTGCACGCGGCCGGCTTGTCGCGCCGATGATCCGTACACTCGGACAGGGGGCAGCAGCCGCAGGCATTGTCACCAAGAAAGGAGCCGATACCTATGTCACAGCAGAATCTCTTTGGCCTTCTGTCCCGAGGAACCCTATCTCTCGCCCTTCTGGGGTTGGTTGTCGGATGCGGCAGTTCGCCCCCGAAGCCACAGAACGCACTCCAGGCCGAGATGGTGGGCGCGCCCAAATGGGCACAGGGCGCCTGTCAGCTGGGCCTGCAGAACAGGAAGTCCATCTGTGGCACCGGCAGCGTGGCCGGCATGACCAACATCTCGTTGGCTCGCTCGGCCGCCGAAGGCCGCGCGCGCACCGAGCTGGCGCGCAGCCTGCAGACGCGCGTCAAGGCGATGCTGAAGGACTACCAGGCAGCCACCCAGGGCGGCCCCGGGAACAAGACCGCCAGCGAGCAGCACATCGAGGACGTGTCGAAGCAGATCACCGACACCACGCTGTCGGGCACGCGCCTGGAAGACACCTGGATCTCCAACGGCGGCACCTTCTGGGCGCTGGTCGTGCTCGACACCGACTCCTTCAAGGACTCGCTGTCGAACATGAAGCAGCTCGACGACCAGGTTCGCGCCGCTATCGTGAAGCGGGCTGACAAGGCCTTCTCCGAGCTAGACGAAGCGACCGCCCAGTAGCCGGCGCCCACGCGCACGCCTCAAAACGGGATTAACACATGAACAAGACGCTTACTCATCACCTGTTGGCCGCCTTCTCGCTGACCTCGATTCTCTCGGTCGGCTGTGGCACCAGCATCACCGTCACCCGCTTGGCGCCGGCTGAAGTCAACCTGGCTGGCGTCAAGCGCATCGCCATCACCAAGATTGAAGGTCCCGACGGCGAGACCTTCGCCACCATGGTCAGCCAACGCATCCTCGATTCCAAACGCTACGAGTTGGTGGAGCGAGGCGAGATGGACAAGATCACGGCGGAGCACCGGGGCGCGCTGGATGCGGCTTTTGAACAGAATCAGGGCGTGGAGATCGGGAAGCTGCTGCCCGCGGCCGCGCTGGTGGCCGGCAAGGTCAACGAAGTCAAGGCCGAGGACAGGGTTAACAGCAAGAATGACACCTGCACCCGGTATGACAGCGGCAAGCTGGTGCGCTACTCGTGCACGCGCTACACCCGCACCGTGAAAGCGCGCTTCGTGACCAACGTGCGCGTGTTTGATACCAACACCAGCAAGGTGCTGGTCACCCGCCGCCTGGTCGCGGAACGCAAGAAGGAAACCACGTCAACCGATGGCGATCCTGACAATGTGGACGGCGATGCGCTGCTGGATCAGTGCCGCAACGAGGTGGCCGATCAATTCTTCAAGATGATCGCGCCCCACCCCGTGCAGGAACATGTGGCACTGGAAGAGGACGGCGCCCTGCCCGAGCTGAAGCAAGGCAACGAGTATCTGAAACGCGGCGATCCGGGGACGGCAAGCGAGTTCTTTGCTCGCGCGGTGGCCAAGGCGGATGCAAATCCGTCGCTCAAGCCGGACGCCAAGGGCCGCGCCCACTACAGCTACGGCCTGGGCAAGGCCATGGCGGGCGACTACGACGTCGCCCTGGCCGAGCTGCACATGGCACAGACGCTGAAGCCGGAAAAGGCGTGGACGGATCTGGAGATGCGAGTGCGGACCTGGAAGAAGGACGCGGACAAGGTCAGCGAGCAGATGAAGGACGCCGCGGCCGCTGCCCCTGCGCAGCAGTAGAGCCCGGACCACGACCAGAAGCGGAGGCAGAACGTGACGACAAAGAAGTTTCTGACCCTGGCCGCGCTTGTTCCCACCCTGTTGTTCGTGCCCGCGAGGGCCGACGCCGGGTGTCCCGAATGGGCCCGCAGCGGCCAGAGCCCGGAATACCCCCGGGCCCGCTTCCTGGTCGGGCTTGGCGTTGCCGGCGGCGTGCCTAGTCAGGCCGCCGGCGAAGAGCCGGCCAAGACCGCCGCCCTGTCCGACATGGCCAAGCAGGTGGTGGCGTCGATCTCGTCGACCACCACCGTCGAGGCCTCGGGCAGCTCGGGCGGCGGAGCGCAGTTTTCCGTCAAGGACAAATCCACCATCAAGAGCGCGATCAAGTTGCCCGACGCGCAGATCGTCGCGCGTTGTTTCGACCCGCAGCAGGCCACCATGTACGTGCTCGCCGCGGTGGACCGGGTGGTGGCGCAGCAGCGCATCGGCGCGGCGGTGGAGACAGCGGCTGACAAGGCCAAGCGCGAGATGAAAGCGGTCGATGCGGCCTTGAAGAACAAGGCTCCCATGGATGCGCTCACGCACCTGAAGCCCGCGCGCGAGGGCATCGACGAGGTGGAAACCCAGCTTATCGTGCTGCGCGCGATCGGCGGCACCTACAAGGGCGAGGCGCCGACGCGCAGTCAGTTCAAGGACATGGCCCGCTCGCTGCGCTCGAAGTTGCGCGTGACCGTCGTGGCCACCGGTGAGGGCAGCAAGCAAGTGGCGGCCAGCGTGGTCGAGCGGTTGACCAAGCTGGGCGTGGAGGTGCAGACCGCCGACAAGGTCGCGGGCGCCGTGGTCATCAGGTTGGAAGTCTCCGAGAAGGCCCTGGTCCCCTCGGCCATCGCTGCCGGCGTCTCGGCGCAGGAAGCGGCCAACGTGGAGGTCAAGCGTACTGACACCGACGCGGTCGTTGCCGGGTTCCAGAAGGAAGGTCGCGGCGTGGGCCGCGCCGAGGCTGATGCACGCAGCCGCGCCTTCACCAACCTGGCCGGCCTGATCGGACCGGCGGTCGAGACTGCTCTCAAGGGTCCTCTGGCCCTGGGCGCCGAGGGCGAGTAAGCTACTTCCAACGCGCTTCCTGCGCGGGACGAGTAGTGGTGCTCCGCGCGACGATTTACGTAAGTGTCGGCGGTCGACCGTCGGCCGTCAGCAAGCAGTGCCTTGCTCGCACTGACCTGCGCGGATTCGGGTTGGCGGTAGGCCTGCTCAGTTGCCTGTGCTGCGTGGCCTGCTCCAAGGTTTCCGCGACACCCAGGCCGACATCAGACGCGGCAGCAGGAGCCGGCGGCCGCCCGGCGATTGATGCGGCAGTCGGGGGCGCGACAGGGGCGCGCACGGCTGCTGGCGGCACTGTCGCAGGTGGAACAGGTGGTGCTGGCGGGCAGGTCACAGGCGGCGCGGACATCGGTGGCACGGTTGCAGGCGGAGCGGGCGGCAGTGACACCGGTGAGACGGCCTCGGGCGGCGCGAGCGGAGGTGACACCGGTGGCACTGCCCCAGGTGGCGCGGGCGGCACCGGCGCAGGCGGGGGTGGCACAGGCGGTACCGACATGGGTGGCTCCACGACGAGCAGCCAGGATGCCGCGGTCGTCGATGCGCCCGTGCCCGACGCGACGAAGATCAGCCCTCCTGATGGCCCACCACCAGCCACCTTCCTGCACGTGCAAGGCAATCGCCTGCTCGATGGCCAGGGCAAAGCCGTGCGCTTCACCGGCGTGAACTGGTTTGGCTTTGAAACCTCGAATGAAGCGCCCCATGGGACCTGGGCCCGCGACTATCGCAGCATGCTCAAGCAGATGCGCGACCTTGGCTTCAATTCACTGCGCCTGCCCTGGTCCAACGCCATCATGCGCCCGGATGCAAAGGCCGTTTCGGTGACCACCATCGGGGTCGATCCCTACGACGGCACCAATCCGATGAACGGGGCACTGGCGGGCAAGACGCCGCTTGAAATGATGGATCTGGTCATCGCAGCCGCGGGCGAGTTCGGTCTGAGAATCATTCTCGACAACCACTCGCGCGAACCCGACGCCTACGACAAGGAGGAGCTCTGGTGGACCGCGAAGACCTCGGAGCAACAGTGGATTGCCGATTGGGTCACCCTGGCCAAGAAGTACAGTGGCAATCCCACTGTGGTGGGCTTCGACCTCGACAACGAGCCGCACGGTGCATCGACCTGGGGCACAGGCGCGATCGCGACCGACTGGAACAGCGCCGCCGAACGCTGTGGCAATGCCATCCT
>PMZX01000212.1:9635-28373 GCA_003170035.1 Myxococcales bacterium
CTGGTCTATTCAGCCCACGAGTACGGCCCCGAGGTCCACGACCAGACCTGGTTCGCCGACCCCACCTTCCCTGCCAACTTGGCCGCAGTGTGGACCCAGCATTTTGATTTCATCATGCAGCAGGGAATTGGCCATCTGTTGTTGGGCGAATTCGGCATCAAGGACCGGACTGCCGACTCCGGGAAATCGGGGCAATGGTTCGACACCCTGCTCAAGACCGTCGGCTCGACCTACTCGTGGACGTTCTGGTGCTGGAACCCCAACTCCGGGGACACCGAAGGCATCCTGCAAACCGACTGGCTGACCCCGCAGCAATGGAAGATGGACGCGCTGAAGCCGTACCTGGCGCCGGCGATCGGGAAGTAACGTCGCACCCACGATGTCAGCGCCCCGCTGAAGGCTCCTGGCCAACGCGAGGGCGCCCAACCGCCAAGGCGATGAAGGATGGGCGCTACAGGCTCCCGATCCACGCCGCGATCTGGGACAGCACCTCGGGCGCCATGGTTTCGTCGATGGTGCCGTATTCCATGGGCGAGCCGGTGGTGGCGTGCTGGAAGAGGTGGTTGAGGCCGTCCAGTTTCTGCACGGTCGCGTGTTGATTTCCTGCGGCCTGCAGGGCTTGCTGGATCGGGGGCAGGTTCAGATCGGGCAGCACTTGTAAATCCAGGCTGCCGTTGAGCGCCAGCACGGGGATGCGGGTGCGGGTGAGGACCGGCGCGGGATCATAGGTGACGAAGAAACGCATCCACGGCGTGGTCAGCTCTGCCAGGGCCGAAGCCTGTTGTGCGGCTGTCGCTCCGGAAGAGGCGAGGACAACCCGCAGTTGGCTTTCCAGTTCCTGAGGATCGGAGGTCGCGCGGAAGCAAGCGTAGATGCGCTGGTTGAGCGCGTCGGCCTGGGCGAGTTGGACCGGCGGGGTGCCCTCGGCAGCGCCGATGGCGTGCGCCTGGCTGATGAGTGTCTGGTCGCCAGGAACGCCTGGCCCGGCCAGCAGCACCAGGAAGGCCACGTCCGGGTTTGCGTCGGCCGCCATGGGGCCGAGCAGCCCGCCCTCGCTGTGCCCGATCATGCCGATGGTGCTCGCCACGAACGAGGTCTGGCCGCGCAGGTAGACAACCGCAGCGCGCGCATCAGCGGCGAAATCGAGAGACGTGGCAGCGGCATAGTCGCCGCTGGAAAGGCCAACGCCGCGCTTGTCGTAGCGAAGCGTGGCGATGCCGGCACGGGTGAGCGCGTCCGACAGAACCAAGAACGGACGGTGGTTCATCAGTTCCTCGTTGCGGTTGTTGGGACCAGAGCCGGCAATGAGGACCACTGTGGTGAACGGGCCCGCGCCCTGTGGCCAGGTCAGGGTGCCCGCCAGGGTGATGCCAGCGTCGCCGTTGGCAAAGGTCACGTCCAAGCTATTGTATGGATAGGGCGCCACCGGATCCTGGGGTCGGCGGTAGTCGAGCGGGCCGGGCTGTTTCAGCAGCTTCAGCGGCGTGCTCTCCCCAGCCTGGGTGGCCGTACCGGAAAGCGTGCTCCCATCTGCCGATAGATCGCCCGAGAAACTCGCGCCTATGCTGGCGGCTGCCAGGTCCACATGTCGGCCATGCACGGTGATCTGGCTGACGGGAATTCCGAATGCCCCCTGGTCCGGGCTGTCCATGGTTCCGGCAAAGCTCCCGTCGGCGTTCTTCGACAGGTTGAACACCACTCGCAGCGAGACACCGCCTGCCGGAATGGCTCCCAGCCAGGTTCCGCTCACGTCAACGTCGGCCTGGTTTCCATCGCCACACGCAACCAGCGCCAGCGTGGCCACCAGGAATGCACCGGTCAGACGAAAACTGCGAATTGTCATCGTTCACCTCGCTCGACTACGAGCCGTGCGGTTGACCGTAGCAAGTCTCGTGCCTCCGCAAAACTCCGATCTGTGCCGCTTTTCTCAGGCTGTGGCCTGCAACTGTGGCGGCCATTCACAGGTGCGTGTTCACACCCTGGGGCCGCGGTCGCGCCGCTTTTCCGCGCGCTCGACGTGTTCCTCCAGCTTGCGCGTGACGATCTTCAGCAAGGCTGCCACCCCGGATTGCACCACCGTCTCGAATTCCTTCGCCCCCTGTGTCACGGCGCTGCCACCTTCGAACAGCTTCTGCTTCCAGGCCGCGCGCGCGGCTCGGCGTCGCTCGCGCTCGCACCGCTTTTCGTCCCGGCGCCGACGCTGCAGGATCTTGTCGTAGGGAAAGATCACGTGCCGAAGTTGCATCGCCAGCAGCGTGCCGCTGGCCAGCAAAGGCCAGACGTACCAGGTGCCGCCGGTGAAGCGCGTGGCGATGAAGTACAGAAACCCGTTCAGGACTGCGAAGGTCACTGCCGAAGCGCCGAACCGCTTGAGCTGCACCGTCCGTTCGGCTGCGATCTCGCGCGACTCGTCCCGCCGGCTCAGCTCCTGCGAGCGGGCCTGGGCCAGCTCCGCGGTGGCGCGATCCAAAGCCTCGCGTTCGATCCCTGCCTCGGCCGCGATCTCCACCAACTCGGCGTGGCTGAGCACCCGTTCATTGACCGCCTGCTCGCTCAGTGCGCGCTTGATGATCTCGTTGATCTCTTCCTGCGTGTACTTTACCTGCGGGTCACTCATGGGATCCAGTCATTGCGCCCCGGCTACGATTGCAGCGCGCAGCCCGTTTAGCTGGGCGGGCGAGCCAACGAACATATCGTCCGGGTAGTGTCTGAGCGCGAGCATGCCCCGATAGATCTCCGCGCGCTGATCGACGTTCATGCCGAACCCCGCCAGGAATTGCAGGCGCAGATTGTCGTCGGTGTTGACCTGAGCGTCGCTCAGCCAAGGCCCAAGCTCGGAACCTCGGCCGCCGTAGGTGGAGAGCAGCGACACGGCCGAATCCCAGCCGAGCTGGCGCAGCGACTGCGCGACCTGGACAAACTCCCGGCTCTGCAAGAGGCGCTCGAGCGCGTCCACATCAATGTGGATCGGCTCGACCTGCCCGAGCAGCACCACGTCGTAGCCCTGGCCCTGGACGGTGTTGCCCCAGACAACCCCATTGGGGAATGCCTCGAAGAACGTGGCGACCTCGCTCTTCACCGCCGCCATTCCGCTGTCGTAGAGCTGTACGAACACCGTCACGACGCCGCCCGGATTGAGATGCCGCTTGGCCAATTCCCAGAACTCGCGGGTGTAGAGATTGGCTGCGCCTTTGACCCATGGATCGAACGGGTCAGACGTGATGGCGTCGAATTTCTTCTTGGTTGTGGTCAGAAAATGCCGCGCGTCGTCCACCTCGACGTGCACTTTGGGATTGCGGACGACGTCGTAGTTGTAGTCACTGAAGTAGCCTGCGACGACGCTCGGGACGAGCGGCTCGATCTCCGCGATGGTCAGGTGCTCGATGCGGGGATCGATGCTGGCCGCACCGGCAGTAACCCCGGCCCCGCAGGCGATCACCAAGACATCGCGCGGCGCCACCGGAATCAGCGTGGTCAGATGCCCGAGCATGCGCTGCAGCCGCATGTCCTGAGGCAGGGTGGAGGCCTGGACCTTGCCGGCGTTGGCGTAACTGATGATTCCGTTCTGATCCCTCGTTACGGCCGGGGACGAATTCATCCCTTCTCCGACGTAGAGGAAGGTCTCCTTGGTGTTGCGTTCGGCCGCAGAAAAGCGGCCGTGCGCTACCAGCAGCGGGGGAACTGCGATCACGTTGCTCCCCAGCAGCACCGCCAACTCGAGGATGGCCAGCGTCCAGATCGCCTCCCGCATGGTGAAACGCGGCGCCACGCGCGCGGACACCAGCGACGGCACCAGGGTGATGGCAGCGGCCACCGCCGCAAGCGCAATCAGTATTCTCTCGCCGTTTTGCGTCCCGACCGTGGCGATCAGCACCAGACTGGTGCCCAGCGCCCCCACGATGGCGCCCACCGTGTTCGCCGCGTAGATGCGGCCCACCACGGCACCGCCATCGCTTCCCCTGGACGCGACCGCCGCGAGTGCCAGAGGAAAGCTGGCCCCCCACAGGCAGGCCGCGGGCAGGATGGCCCACAGGCAGCGGACGAAATCAATCTGGAATTGATTCCACGGCGTGCCCGCTAGCCGCGGATTGACGGGCCAGTAAGGAAGCGAACTGGTGATGTTCCACGACGCCCAGAAGATCGCCGCGACCAGCGCAAGTTGCGCCAAGCCGAGCGCGCGACGCGCATCGGGCGTCCGGCGCGCGATCAACGAGCCCACGCCGCTGCCGAGGCCGATCCCGACCAGGAACACGGCCAGGATGATCGAGAAGGTGTACGTGGTGTGGCTTAACAGCAGCCCGAAGAGCCTCGTCCAGATCACCTCTGCGCCGAGAGCGCTCATCCCCGAAAGGCCGATGGCGAGATAGATGATCCAGGCGGGTGTCGTCGCACTGGCGATGGCAGGGACAGCAGGGTCCTGGCTGGTGTCGCGCGGCACGGTTCCGGGAAGAGCCCGCGCGAGCGCGAAGGCACTCGCGGCGACTGCCACGTTCAAGGCGACCGCGACGAAGGTCGCGGTGTGCATGTCGTGAACCCGGAGAAGATAGAACCCCGCCAGCAGACAGCCGAAGACCGCCCCGAGCGTGTTGCCCCCATAGAAAGTCCCGAGCCACGAGACGCCGCGCGGGCTCATCTCCACCCAGCGCGAAACCGCGGGCAGCGTGGCCCCCATCATCACCGTCGGTGGCAAGAGACAGATCGCCGCGAACAGGCCGCGCAGGAGCAGTCCCGGCACGCCATGCCCGACCACCGCCGTGTAGACATGCTCGACCAGCGGTATCGCCCCCAGCATCAGGATCCCGGAAACCCCGATCGCGATCTCGAGAATGGCGTAGACCCGCAAGGGGTGGCGACTGCGCGAGACGAAGCGCGAAAGCCCCAGGCTACCCAGGCACATCCCGCCCATGAAGGTCCCCAGCAGCACCGCGATCGAGACCGCGGAAGATCCGAGCACGAGCTGCAACATCTGGAACCAGACGATCTCGTAGATCAGGGCCGCGCATCCGCTGGCCACGAACAGGACCAGCACAAGCGCAAAGGGGCGTTCGTCCGCGCCGCTCGAAACCGCCGGCGCGTCCGGCCGCCTTTTCCTGCGGGCGATCCACACCCCGACAAGCGCTGCGATCGCCACGCCCAAAAGGATCTCGAGCCAGACAATCAGGCGTGCGCCGGTCGTGGACTCCGCCGCGGCAGGCTCCGCGGCGGGCAGCGGTGCAGGCACCGGGAGCGAGTCGGCGATGCGCAGGACCGGTGGGAAAGGCGTCGGAGCGAGACAGTACGCGGCGAACTCGGAAACCGAGAAGAATGCGTCCCCCACCGCCTCACCGATGCGCAGGTAGCGCACCGTCACGGGTTCGATCTGGACAGAACGCACGCGCAGGCCGTGTCCCCGGTCGACCACGTTCGCCACCTCGGCCAGCACTCGGAAACTTCCCGGCTGCCCGTCGCTCGATCCGGCGATCTTGTAGGTGTCGTTTGCGTCGGCCTGCGCATACAGCGCGCTCACCTTTCGCGGCTCGCCCAGGTCATAGGTTATCGATGCGGCCTGGCTTGCCAGCTTGACCGCGGCGGGCGCGTCCCAGGACGCCCCTTCGCGCGCAACCGCACCATCGGTGATCAGTGCGACGTTGCCGCTGACCTCGACTTGGGCGGAGGGCATCCGACCCGCGAGCAGATTCCTGGTGTCGCATTCGGGCGCGCCAGTCACCGCGGGGCCCTCTTTGGCATGGGCGGTTCGATCTGCTCCACCCCCCGCGGCCAGTGCCACTCCCGCGCAGGCGAAGAACAGGGTCGTGCGACGGCGTGTCATGAATCCTCCATCGATCAAGGAGCGCCAGCGTATCAGTTTGCCGATTCGCAGGCGATCGCCGAGTGCTTGCTCCGACGAACCGGCACCACCGAGGAAAGGCGTCGCCTCCCCAGCGCCCTCTATCCTTCGAGGAAGCTCTTCAGACGCTGGCTGCGCGACGAGTGGCGCAGCTTGAGCAGGGCCTTGGCCTCGATCTGGCGAATGCGCTCGCGCGTGACATCGAAGTCCTGGCCCACCTCTTCCAAGGTGTGATCCGACTTCTCGCCGATGCCGAAGCGCATGCGCAGCACCTTCTCCTCGCGCGGCGTGAGCGTGGCCAGCACCTTGCGGGTCTGGTCAGCCAGGTTCATGGAGATCACGGCGTCGGACGCCGAGATGACACTCTTGTCCTCGATGAAGTCGCGCAGGTGCGAGTCTTCTTCTGAGCCGATGGGAGTCTCGAGTGAGATGGGCTGCTTGGCGATGTTGAGCACATTGCGGACCTTGTCGAGTGACAGCTCCATCTTCTCGGCGATCTCCTCCGCGGTCGCCTCGCGTCCCAGCTTCTGCACCAGATAGCGGCTGGTGCGGATGAGCTTGTTGGTGGTCTCGACCATGTGTACCGGGATGCGGATGGTGCGGGCCTGGTCCGCGATGGCACGAGTGATGGCCTGCCGGATCCACCAGGTCGCGTAGGTCGCGAACTTGTAGCCGCGCTTGTATTCGAACTTGTCCACCGCCTTCATCAGGCCGATGTTGCCCTCCTGGATGAGATCCAGGAACTGCAGGCTGCGGTTGATGTGCTTCTTCGCGATGGAGACCACCAGCCGCAGGTTGGCCTCGACCATCTCGGCCTTGGCCTGCTCCGCCTGGCGCTCACCATCCTGGATCTCCCGCACGGCGTCGCGCAGGACCGGCTCGGTCATGGTGGCCTCGGCCTCCACCGTCTTGACCTTCTTCCTGGCCCTGTCGATGACCTTGGCCAGCTCCTCGATCTCGCCGGGGCGCAGGCCCAGCTTCTTGGCCACCGCACGCTGGCGCAGGGGCGACGAACGAATCTCGCGCAGGGTCTTGCGGAACCCGCACTGGGATATGCCGGCGCGCTGCTCGCAGTCGGCGATCTCGCGCCGTGCGGCCTCGATGCGCGACACCAGCCCTTTCAGCCGGGCAACGATGCGGTCGATCTGCTGCTTGTTGAGGCGCATGTTCTGCAGGGCATCGATCATCTCCTGCTTGATCGCGACGACCCGGTTCCTGACCTTCTTGCGCCCGGCCTCAGTCGCGGTCTTCTTCTCCTCGACCTTCTGCACCTCCTTGTGCAGCCGGCGTACCTTCTCGATCACCTTGCACACCCGCTCGACGTGCCAGGTCTCGTCAAACTCGTCGTCGTCGTCGTCCACGTCCCTGACCACTTCCTTGACCCGAATCTTCTGCAGGCGCAGCTTGTCGCCCAGATCCAGGATCTCCTCGATTCCGACGGTGGAATTGAGCACTACCTGCAGCACGCGGCGCTCGCCCTCCTCCATGCGCTTGGCGATCTCTACCTCGCCTTCGCGGGTCAGCAACGACACCGACCCCATCTTGCGCAGGTATATGCGCACCGGATCGTTGGTCCGGCAGTAGGCGTCCTCCTCCTCTTCCTCGACCTCCGCGCTCCGCGCAGGTTCCGGCTCGGCCTCTTCCTCGGGGGCTGCTTCGACCGGAACCAACTTGACCGTCCCCCTCACGGGAGACGCGGAGTCCACGATCTCGATGCCTTCGCCGCCCAAGGTCGACAGCCAGTCGTCGATCTGTGCGGACGAGCCACCGCTCTCCCCCATGCAATCATGGATCTCGTCGTGGGTGAGGAACCCCCTGGCCTTGCCGATGGTGATGAGATCGCGCTTCTTGCGCTCGTTCTCCCTGCCCGACGTCGCCCGCTTGGCCGTGATCTTGCCGACGGCTTCGACTTCCTCGTCGTCCTGGTTGCCGTCGTTCAACTGCTCTTCGCCATCCTCGATCATGTAGTCGGGACCTCTCACGTGGAAGGCAGAAGAGCCATCTTCATGCGAATCGGTTGCATCGTTCTTCAGAGTTGACCATCGATCGCCGCCCGATTCTCGTCGCGCGGGTCTTTAACATTGCAGTACCCGATCCCGGAGTGCCAATTTCTAGATACGTCTTCAGGGCTGGGAGAATTTCTCTAATGATTTCGGGAGGGTGGCGGTTACGCATGCCCCCGTCGTGGTGCACTGTGCGAGGTTCTCCGGCAGCCCCCAACGAGCTTTCGGTGAAAACCCGAGCCCACGATGGCGAAGAAAACATTCTTGGTGAGCCTTTCCACGCTGGCGGTCCACTGATTGAATGTAGCTACTCGTCGATTGATCGACCTTGCGCGGAAAAGGAATTCGATGAAGTCAACTGCATGTTCGGCGGCGGTATTCGCGACGCTCGCTCTGGGGTGCTCGTCTGGTGGTACCAGTTCGGGCACACGTTCGATCGACGCAGGAGGAACCAATCCTGGAACGGGCGGCACGAGCGGTTCCTCGCAGAGTGCGCGCGGATCAGGAGGCACTCAGCCAGCAGGGGGACGATCGGGCAATGGAGGCATCGCAGGTGTTGGAGGCGGAAGTGGCATGGGTGGTGTGGCCACTCTGGCTGGCACGACCGGAGCAGCCGGCAGCACGGCCGGGTTGGGCGACAACGGCCTCGGCGGCGTGACCGGGGCAGCCGGCAGCTCGACTGGGCTAGGCGGTGGCAGCATCGCCGGCGCGACTGGGGCAGCCGGCAGCACCGCTGGCTCAGGCGGCAGCACGGTTGGTTCAGGAGGCAACCCAACTGGTTCAGGCGGCAACACGACTGCCTCAGGCGGCAGTGCGACCGCCTCAGGCGGCAGTGCGACCGCATCGGGCGGCAGCACGACCGGGCCTGGTGGATCAGCCGGGACGGCCAGGTCCGGCGGGACCTCCGGCTCGGGCGGGACTGGGGGCAAGAGCACGAGCGCCAGCTCGGGCGGAACTGGCGGCGTTGGCGGGGGTATGGGAGGCTCCAGCGCGACAGGCGGCTCCAGCGCCCGCGGTGGGTCCAGCGCGACCGGGGGCTCCAGCGGAACCAGCAACTGCGGTGCTTCCGCGGGGTCGGGTCCGGTTGGGGTCTTCACCGGCGCGCTTGCCAGCGGCATCACTTTCAAGGACACCGAGGGCAATCTGGTCAACACCCATGGCGGCGGCATCATTCAGGTATGCGACACCTTCTATATGCACGGCTTGTACTTCCCGCCGGGCCCCACGCCCAACGACTTTCATGGCGTTTCAATGTACTCATCCAAGGATCTGGCGACCTGGAAGAACGAAGGGATCGTCTTTCCTACGCAGCCGAGCGGCGAGCTTGGGCCGAATCGGAATTGCGACAGGCCGCATATCATCAAGTGTCCAAAGACCGGGGAATTCATTCTCACCGCCCGTGCGTCCGATGCAGTTACTTTTCAGCAAGATAAGGAGGTCGTGTACGCGACCTCGCCCACAGTGAACGGCCAATACAGCTACAAGGGGATCCTCAAGAGCGCGAGCGGACAGAGTGCCTCGCACAGTGACATGAGCGCCTACGCCGACGAGACGGGTGCCTATTTCGTTACCGAGAGTGGCTGGGTCTATCCGCTGGCCGATGACTGCCACAGTTGGGTGTCGGGCAAACAGTACTCAGCCGTCAACGGACCCTCCGGCGGCGGAGAAGCGCCCACCGTGTTCAGGGTGGGCAGCACCTACTACTGGATCGCTTCGTACAAGACTGGATGGCGATGCAACAACAACTTCTATTCTACAGCGCCTGCCATGACCGGGCCGTGGACCTACCAGGGATATATCGCACCAGTGACCGACGCCAGCAACGATATCTCCCTGCAGAGAACCTGGCTGTCGCAGACCACCTGGGTTCAGCCTGTGGTGGGAAGCAAGGGGACCGTCTGTCTGTATTGGGGCGATCACTGGGACAGCTGCGGAGCCACCAGCGGCGCTGGCGCGCAAAACTACTTGGCGACGTTCGTATTCCAGCCGCTGATCTTCGACACAACGACCAGGACATTGCTGCCGACCTACCTTCCTACCTGGAGTCTGGACGTGGGCGCCGGCACCTGGTCGCAGTAGCGAGTCCCCGATGCGAAACAAGAGAGACATCCGTTTGACCTCCCGGCCGGGGCGGGCTGCCGTGCTCGCCTTTCATCTTTGCTTGAGCTTGGCCTCGGGCCGTGCCGTCGCCCAGGCTTCCCGCCCGGCGGAAGCTGCGCCTTCGCCCTCGGCTTCGCCCGCGCAGCCAATCGCCCCCGCTCCTGCCGGCCCGTCTGCGGTGGTCAACGAGAACCATCCGATAGTTGTCGCCGGGGTTGGGCTCATCGGCGGGTCCAAGGACCGCGCGTGGCTGAAGCTCCAGAGCGCGCCAAAGACTTTCAAGGGCAAGCCGATCGACCCGAACTACATCGGCGGCCCTATCGTGGTTGACATGCCGATGGTACGAGGAGGTGAAACCTACCGCCTCTACACCCCAAAGGGGGTGGTGGGCAGCGGAACCGGATCGAAGGTCGCCTTTCAGGTCGACGGCGCCGGTAACGAGTTTCACCGGGTCAAGATCAAGCCGGCGGCGAAAGGAACGCCCAAATGGCTATTTGCCATCAATGGTGACTGGGACGCCATACCGCGACCGTTGAAAACCACCAAGAAAGGGTACGCCATCGACGTGGACGGCGACGGACGTGAGGAAACCATCCGAGTGCGAACCACCCAGGAGAAACTCGCAAATGCCGGTGCTTCGGGCCAGGGCGAAAGCGACGCCGAAGCACAGAGCCAGAACAATACGAAGGTGGTCACATTCACCCTTGAGATGAACGGAAAGAGTTCGCGCCTGATGCAGCTGACCGTCGACGGCACGTATACGGAGCAATACCAGGTGGCTGCCATCGACCTGAACGGAGATGGGTGGCTGGAATTCGTGTTCACCACAGGCGGTCACAACGACAGCCTGGAAGTCGTGGACGTCGCGCGCGGCAAGCCGGAAACCGTCCTCAGCACCTATTCAGGCGACTAGAAACTAGGCGCACATGGAGGCGTTCGGTAGCAGGTGATACACTCGCCTGCGGTGTTTGTGAGCCGACACGGAAGGAGAGTCTCCATGCGACGAGCCTGTCTGGTTTCCACCTTTGCTCTCGGCGCACTTCTTCTGTATGGCTGCGGAAGCGGCGGAGACAACTCGGGCGGCGGCGGTTCGGGCGGGTCCTCCAGCCCCACCGCCGGAGCGGCAGGCTGCGACAAGGATCTCACCGGGACCTGGGATCTTTTCGCCACCCGGATCGGCTCCACTCCGGCCAGCGGAATCATGATTGTCGGTCCCGACGGGTTCACTGTCACCACCGATGGTGGACAGCTCACCTACAACGCCCAGGGCACGAAGTCAGCCACCTGGGCGCCCACCACCGGGGCTGTGCGCTCGATTGCCGTGCAGAACACGCCGGCCAGTGTGAAGGGCGGCAGCATTCCGGTGGTGCTTGGTGGCCACTGGATTGTGTCGGCGACCTGGGAGACCTGCACCCTGGACGTGGCATCGAGCGCCATCCTGGGTACCTGTCACGGCCGGCCGGGCGAGTACACGGTGAGTGCCGAGGACTGGCCCTACACAATCCCCACGCCCGAGAATGACCTCCTCTACACGATCTCGCGCACCAGCACCCTGGCGTCGCAGTTCGGTGATTTCGGCGGAATCTGGACCGCGAGATCCAGCACCGGCAGCGGCCAGCACTGCACCATCACCCTGCAAGGCAACACCATTACCGTCGACTGCCAGACCCAGACCGAGTTCGCAGGGGTCACGCATCTCACCGTCGGCAGCGATTGCGTGGCCAGTGGCACAACGCCCAGCGGGCTTGAAGTGGGCGCGCGCAGGCGCTAGGCGGGCCTGTCGATTGCCGGCCGCTTCGAGGACTCGAATGTTGGCCCGGGACGTGCGAGATTGCACGCGAATCGGTCATGTTCAAACCAGCGTGGAGACTCGTGTTGCTCTTGGCCCTGGTGCCGGCCACGGCTTTCGCTTCGCAGAGTGTTGGGCACGGCGATCCGGTGGCCTCTGTCGTTCTGGCTCTGACCGTCATTTTGGTCGCCGCCAAGCTGGGTGGAGAGCTGGCCGTGCGCTTGGGCCAATCGGCCGTGCTTGGCGAGTTGGTTGTCGGAGTGCTGATGGGAAATCTCACGCTGGTCGGGTACTCGGGCCTCGATCACCTATCGACCGATCCGTCCATTGACATGTTGGCCCGGATCGGGGTGCTCGTCCTTCTCTTCGAGGTCGGGCTGGAATCGACGGTCGGGCAGATGTTGAGAGTGGGGCTTCCCTCCTTGCTGGTGGCGACTCTGGGTGTCGTCACGCCGTTCGCCCTCGGCTGGGGAGTCGGCGCCTGGCTGCTCCCTTCACACAGCGTCTACGTTCACGTTTTCCTGGGCGCCACTCTGTGCGCCACCAGCGTGAGCATCACCGCGCGTGTATTGAAGGACCTGGGCCGTCTGCAAACCCAGGAAGCACGCATCATCCTCGGCGCTGCCGTGCTCGACGATGTGATGGGACTGGTGGTCCTGGCGGTGGTCACCGGAATGATCGGGGCGGCGGATCAAGGAGCCCCATTCTCGTTGACCAGCGCAGGGGCAATCATCCTCAAGGCAGCCGTCTTCCTCGTGGTCTCGCTCTTTCTCGGTGTCCGCCTGTCGCCGAAGTTGTTCCAACTCGCGTCCAGGTTGCACGCCCATGGCGTGCTCCTNNGCCCCCATCGTCGGCGCCTTTGCCGCCGGCCTCATACTGGAGGACGTTCACACCCGCGGTTTCGTCGACCGCGGCGAGCGCCCGCTGGAAGACCTCATCCATCCCATCTCGGGCTTCTTGGCCCCGGTCTTCTTCGTCCTCATGGGTCTGCGAACTGACTTGCGCTCATTTGCCGCTCCCGGCGTCCTCGGCCTGGCCGCGGCGCTGACTCTGGTGGCGGTGCTGGGGAAGCAAGCTTGCTCGCTCGGGGTCTGGGGCCGGGGTGTCGATCGATTGACGATCGGTCTCGGCATGATCCCGCGCGGCGAGGTTGGGCTCATCTTCGCCAGCATCGGCGTCGGGCTCACCCTGGACGGCGCGCCGGTCATCGATCGCGGGACCTTCTCAGCGGTGGTGGTCATGGTGATCGTCACGACGCTGGTCACCCCCATCGCGCTGAAGTTCAGCCTGCGGCGCGCGGCGCGGAAGGCTTGAGCATCTCCGCACACGTGTGGCATGGACTTCTCTCGCGGTTGACTCTGGGAATGTGCCCGCAGAGAAGCGCGCCGCCGGGGCGGCCAGGATTGGTACACCCTCCCCTGCCCTCCCGTTTGATACCCCGGTGCTACCCAAGGCGCCGAAGGGCCATTCGCCGGCTCCCGGACGGGTTCGAAAACCCCCATCAAATCGCAAAGTTGTTTCGGTCGGGGCGGCCGGATTTGAACCGACGACATCCTGCACCCAAAGCAGGCGCGCTACCAACTGCGCTACGCCCCGTCCCCCGCCGCAAGCGGCGGAAGGCGAAAGATGATAGCAGAAAGTCCGCGTCTTCCCACATCGTGAGTGGAATTCGGAGTGGTTCCGGCGCCGGGCCTGTGGCCCTGATCCTTCGGGCGTGAAACCTTGCGCGAGGGGATAGGTATCAAGTCAGGGAGACGGCGGCGGCGCGCACGCCCGTGGGGCGACCGGGCGACCGCAGGTCGCCCCTTCCAAGGAAACAGGCCGGGCTGGTTTCTGGGCGTGTGACCGTCACCTCAACGACAGCTTCCCCCGCAGCTCGATCCGCTGCGCCGAGGAGCCGACCAGGACATCGAAGTCGCCCGGCGCTGCCTTCCATTGCTTGGCGGCTTCGTCGAAGTACGACAGCGCGCGACGGTCTAGCGTGATCGATACACGTTTACTTTCGCCGGGTTTCAGGCTGACCTTGGCGAATCCTTTCAGCTCCTTCACCGGCCGCAGCAGCGGGGCGTGGCTGTCGCCGACGTAGAGCTGGGCGACCTCGGCACCCTCGCGTTTGCCGGTATTGGTCAGATCGAACGCGACGTTCACCAAGCCATTCTCGGGCATCACAGCCGGCGTGACGGTCAGGCCGCTGTACTTGAAGGTGGTGTACGACAGACCGTGGCCAAACGGGAAGAGCGGCTTGGTCTTGGCCCGATCGAAGTGGCGGTAGCCGAGAAAGACGCCCTCGCGGTACGGGATCCGCTTGTCGGCCTGCGGGGCATAGCTGTGGAACACGGCACTGTCCTCAAATTGTCGCTCAAAGGTCGCCGGCAGTTTCCCCGACGGGCTGAAGTCGCCGAACAGGAGCTGCGCCAGCGCGGTCCCACCTTCCTGCCCGGGGTACCAGGCCTGCACGATGGCGCGGATGCCGTCCACCCATCGTGTCATGTCCACGCCACCGCCCGAGGTGATCGCAACGATAGTGTTCTTGTTGGCGCCGCGAACCATGTCGATGAGTTCGTCCTGACCGGCGGGGAGTTGGAAGGTTCGATCAAATCCTTCGCTCTCGTTGCTGGGGTCGAAGCCCGCCAGCACCACCGCGACATCGGCGGCGGCAGCCAGCGTCTTCGCATCCGGCTCGATAAGCTCGGCGACCTTGCGCACACCCATGCCCAGCCGCGCGTGATGGTCACGATGGACGTACTCGAGGCGAATCGGGTAGGCATGGCCGACCTGCAGCTTCAGCGTCGCAAGTCCGATCGGCTGCGGCTGCGCCTTGCGATCAGACACCAGCTTGCCATCGACGAACAGGCGATACTCATTGAGCCCGTAGCTGCTGGTGAAAAAGCGATACACGCCCGAGGTGGCCGGGATGAAGTACCCGGTCCAACGCGCCGAGCCCGCCTTGCCCTGCCCTGTAGGCCAGGCGTTCGGGCGATCCCAGGAAAAGCTCACGTGCTCGTCAATGCGGGTCAGTCCCGGGACGCCGCTCAGATCTAGGCTGTCGAAGTACTCGGCCTTCAGTCCTGGTTGCCCGCCCTTCGCGGCGGTGGCAAACACGCTGGTCTCGAAGATATCAGCCAGCGGCACCAGGCCTCGGCTCCAGGTCACGCGCGCGCTGCCCGCGAGAGCGTCGACCAACCCCTGCAAATAGCTCACGGCCACGAAAGGAGTCGCCTGCGCGCTGCCGCCGCCCACCGGCACGGCCGGGTACGCGTCCGGCCCGATCACCGCCACGGACTTGATCTTTGCCTTGGCAAGCGGCAGCCAATCGCCTTGGTTCTTGAGCAAGACCATGCTCGCCTGCGCGCTCTCCAGCGCGAGCTTGCGCCCTTCGGCGGGAAAGAGCGGCCAGGTCCGGTCGGTCTGCTCGCGATCCAGCCAGCCGAACCGGATCGCAGTACGCAAGATGCGCCGGACTTTGTCGTCGATGGTGGCGACCGAAACCTTGCCCTGCTTGATGGCCGGGATCAGGGTCGCCCGGTTCATGAACTTGCCCGACGGCATCTCCAGATCCAGGCCGCCGTTGGCCGCAGCCACCCCGTCGTAGGTGGCATCCCAGTCGGACATGATGATGCCGTCGAAGCCCCACTCCTGCTTCACCACCTGGTTGTTGAGGCGACCGTTCTCCGTCATGTGCACGCCGTTCACCAGATTGTACGAATCCATGATGACGCCCACTCGCGCTTCGCGCACAGCAGCCTCGAAGGTCGGCAGGTAGATCTCGCGCATGGTGCGCTCGTCCATCTCGGAGCTCGTGTGGTGGCGGTCGAACTCCGAGTTATTGCCCAGAAAGTGCTTGATGGTGGCGCTCACGCCTTGGGATTGGACGCCCTTGATGTAGGCGACCGCCGTCCGCGACGCGAGAAACGGGTCTTCGCCGAAGTATTCGAAATTGCGGCCGCACAGCGGCGTCCGGTAGATGTTCACAGCAGGAGCGAGGAGAAAGTGCACCCCGCGCGCCCGGGCGTCGCGGCCGAGCATCTCTCCCACGCGAAGGGCCAGATCCACGTCCCAGGACGCAGCCAGCGCAATCCCAGCCGCGTAGACCGTCGACGGGCCGCTCTTGCGAATCCCGATTGGTCCGTCGGCCATCTTGAGCTCCGGCAAGCCGAGGCGCGGGTTGGCCCGCACGTCGAATGCGTTGACCCCGCCGATGGTGTCGATCTTCTCCTCGAGGGTCATCTGCTTGAGGATCGCTTCCACGCGCTTTTCGGCATCGGCCCGCTTGGGCGCCGCCGCACGCACGGCCAGAAGAACGCCGGTGAGAGACAGGGTGGCGACCGCGAAAGAGTGCCCGATGTCCAGCATGGGACGATTTGCAGACAGCCCTACTGGAAGGCCTGGTGCCTCACTTGACGGTGACAGAGAAGTCGGTGGTCTGCAGCCCGACCCCGCCGCTCCAGATCTCGAACCCGGAGAAGACATTGGTGAGGCTCCAGGAATTCTGGACGTAGCCGCGCGTGACAGCGTCCTTGATGAACAGGTTGAGATCGAATGACAGCGAGTTGAGTTTCGTTTGCGCTACATATGAGACGCACGGCTTGCCATTCGAGGCGTTGTTCCCGTACCAGACGTTCCAGGTGTTGCCGGCTATCGGGCTCGATGTCGAGGCGATCATCGAACCGATGGGGTAGTTCCCGCTCGGCTTGTACAGCCAGACCATGAGATAGCCGCCGCTCGGGGTGGATGCCGCCGGATCACCCGCGCTGCTCGTGCTGAACCATACGTCATAGGCGGCGTTGTATGCCCCTGACACGCCGGCGTCGCTCCAAGTCCACGCAGTTTGTACGGTGCCGAGTGAACTCACCGCCTTGGGCAGGCCGCTGCCTGAGGTGTTGCGGTTTCCATTGGCGCCGATGAAGATGGAAGGATAGGAGGCCGGCGCGTTGTTGACCCCGGTGCCGTTCTGCACGGTCACCTTGAACTTCGTGCCGGTGCCGTAGGAGATCGTCTGGCCGGCAGTCGAGCCCCAGGCATTGTTCTGGACGATGTAGTCCTGGGCGTTGCACGTCACATGGGCCGTGTCGTACTGGCCGCTGAGGGTGCCCTGCCCCGTGGCCGCGCTGCAGCTACTGGTTGTGCCGACGCTGCCCGGGTCGATCACCGGCGCGATCTTGCTCACGCACACGTTGAACGCGCCGACCGACGCCGTGGTACTGCCCGCGGCAACCTGGATCTGCATATCGTACGGCGTGCCTGCGGTGCCCACGGTCTTCGAGCACGTAGGAGGCACAGCCTTCACCGCCCAGTCGGGGCACTCGGCGTCAGTGAGGCACACCCGCCCGGTCCATCCATTGGTGAATGCGGCAACCGAGACGAAGGGCGAAACCATGCCTGCCGTATTCGTACTTTGGGTGAAGCCGATGCGCACCTCGTTGCCCCCGCTGCTCCCGGTCAGTGTGATGTCGAAGCATTTCACAGGACCGCTGTAGACGCTCTTCACCGACGTGGCTCCGCTTGAGGTATTCAGTCCTAGGCCGATGCCGCAGCCCCATTTCACGTAGGTCGGGTCGACGACCGTGGCGCCGCTGATGCAGCAGCCCGCGGGCAGCGAGCAAAGCGGGTTCGCCGGTTTACACGTCAACGACGTGTCCTGGTACATGTAGAACGATCCCTGGAGCTGGATGTTGGGGTTCAAGGTGGAGTCCGAGTCACAGATCAACGTCTTACCAGTCACCAGATTCGTCACGTCCGGAACGCAGGCCGGGGCGGTCGAGGAACTGGCGGTGACGCCACCTGAGCTACCGCCGGAGGCGGCGACGGTGGTGCCACCTGAGTTACCGCCCCGGCCAGCGGGGTTTCCAGCAGGTGCGCTGGTGCTCGAACTGGCAGGCGTGCCGCCTGCCGCAGGGGTTCCACCCGCAGGCTGCGAGGTTCCACCGTTCCCGCCCGATCCCGCCGGCTTCAGAGCGCACCCCCCTACGAACAACAGTGTAAGGAACGTGCATCGTGAGAGTCTAAGCATAGAAGGCCTCCTGGAAATTGCCGGCCTCGTGAGTCCGGATCGAGTCTTTGAAGGATGCCACACCTTCCCGGCCAAGCCAAACGCCAGCCTCGGGTTTTGGGATTCGGAGTAGGGAGCCGGGGCGGGTGCGCACGCCCGTAGGGGCGACCTGCGGTCGCCCCGGACATTGCAATTCTCGGTAGGCGCGCCATGCAGGTCAGTCTCTGCTAGTCTTGCTCCCCTCGGAGGCGAACATGCCCATCAGGAGTGACTGGGTTACCTACGGCGAGCACAGTGGCTATCTGGCCTGGCCCGAGCGTGCAGTCTTGCCACTGCCGGCCTTGCTGGTGATCCAAGAGGTTTGGGGCGTCGACACCCACATCGAGGACGTCACGAACCGGCTGGCCGCAGCCGGATATGCTGCACTCGCACCCGATCTCTACGCGCGCCACGGCGAGCGCCCCGCTGCCTGGTCACGCGAGCGCGCGGACGAGGCGCAAGCCTTCGTCAACACGCGTCCGTCCATGAACTGGATGGACCCCAACGTGCGGCAAGTCGAGATCTCGAAGCTGCCCCCGACCCAGAGCAGACGCGTTGGCGAGACCCTGGATGCGCTCTTCGCTTCGCTGGCGGGCGGAACGGTGCAAGGCGAGCAGCACGTCAAGCCGCTGCTGGCGGCGACCCGCTTTCTGCGCCAGGCCTGCCCGGCCACGCTCGCGCAGAAGGTGGCCAGCGTCGGGTTCGGCATGGGTGGCGGGCTGTCTGCTTTGCTCGCGTGTCATGACCCCGAGCTGGCCGGCGCTGTGGTCTTCTACGGCAGCTCGCCGCCCGCCGAGCTGGCCAAACGCATTCGCTGCCCGGTGCGTGGCTTCCATGGCTCCCTTGATCAGCGCAACAACGCGGCCGTGGCGCCCTTTGCGGATGCGATGAAGGCTGCGGGCACACCATTCGAGTCCCAGATCTACCAGGGCGCGATGCACGGGTTTTTCAACGACACCAGAGCAGCCTACGACGTGCGCGCTGCCCGCGA
>PMZX01000050.1 GCA_003170035.1 Myxococcales bacterium
GTCGCGTAAAGGTACTTGCCCGAAAAGTCGATGGCGACATTCGCGAAATACGTGGTTGCCGCCAGCGTGGCCGGGGTCATGGGTGTGAGGACCCCATCAGCGCCGACGGTGTATAGCGAGATGGCCGCCGCGGCGTTGGCGTTGACCACATAGGCGAACTTTCCCGCGGGATCGACCGCGATGCCGCCGGGGTAGGTGTCCGTCGCGACCGAGGCCGGGGTCAGCGGCGAGAGCGCCCCGTTGGCGTCGATGGCGTACTGAAAGACGACGTTGTCGAAGTATCCTGCCACATAGAGATACGCGCCCGACGGGTGAAGCCTCATGTGGTAGGCGTTGCCGTTTTGGCCGCTGGTGGCAACCGAGGCTGGGGTCATGGGTGAAAGTGCCCCGTCGGCACCGATGGTGTACTGGGAAACGCTCTTGCCGTCGGCGTTGGCCACGTAGAGGTACTTGCCCGAAGGATCGACCACGACGGAGGCGGGAGCATTGGGGTAGCCCGCCCCCGACTTGACCGTGCCTATTGGGGCGAGTGCCCCATCTACACCGAGTGCGAACTCCGAGACGTCCCCGCTCAGGTTGTTTGCCACGTAGGCGTACTTGTCCGAGGGATCGACCACGATGGACACCGGATAGGTCCCGGCCGAGGCCGAAGGCGTTGCCATCGGGGAGAGCGCCCCAGTCGCGCCGATCACATACTGAGAGATCTTGCCCGCCGGGGTGGGCCTTACGTTGGCCACGTAGACGTACCTGCCGGAGGGGTCCACCGTGATGTCTTCGGGCGTATCCCCCGCCACAACCGTAGGCGGGGTCATGCGTATGAGGGCCCCCCCTTCAACGATCATGTATTGAGAGACGCTGCCGTCATATTGATTTGCAACGTAGGCATAGCCCACGACATTGATCGCTGTCCATTGGGCGTACAAGACGACACTGACCGTGCCCAACTCCAGTGTCTGCGCCGGCAGATAGGTCGTTCCTGAGCCGTCAGGCAGCGTGTTCCAACCGGCGAAGGAATACCCGGTCCTCACCATGACGCCCGTATTCCCAAGCACCGCAACCGTAGCCCCGGGCTGATAGGTCTGGAAGTCGAACGGAGCGACACCGCCGGTATTCCCGTTGCCCTCATAGGTCACGGCGAGGGTGCCCGTAGCCCCACCGCCGCCCAGCACGCCGCTGTCCGGGCTCCCTTTGCTGGCCCCGCCGCCACATGCGACGAAGAGAACAATCGATACGCCAAGAGAAGCGATCCCCATGCGGTTTTTAGTCATGGTCATCTTCTTAATACAGGTACTTCCGCCTGGTCAAGGCCGCAGCCGAGCTCATGGATCGGCGGCAACCATCAGCCCACAATCCAGCGCGTACGGGGAAAAGCTACGCACTTGATTATCCGTCGAATTTGTTGGAAGCTCATTCGAGGGAGACATCCTATGGCGCAAATAGATGATCTGGTCGCAACAGTGCAGGCTTTGTCGATGAAAAAGCACTTCGGTATGGATGTCGAAGGAGAAGTCAATGCGGTAATTGACATGTGCAAGACTGAGGCCGACAAAAAGACAATTGTCACCCTGTGCAGAGCACTCGGAGTTGGTGGATACGACCGCTAGGCAGAGAGGGTGTACGTCAGGATTGTTGACAGTACCTGGCTATCTGACACGTTCGCTCGAATGCACGATTGACTTTCTTGTGGCAGCCCCAGACCGACCATCCCAGTTGACGCACTAGCGCCGCATCATCGACTGCGTCATTTAGCCTGGCCGGATGGCAAGAAATGCCGAGAAGCGCGGCTTATAGTTGCTGCGGCCTTGGAAAATACGAAGGTGTTTTGGTCACCCTTTACCTTGCACGAAGCTCCTCGAATCGGAGAGCAGGAGCGACGCCCGTTTTGGGTCGAGCCTTAGCTCACGTGGCTTCTGGAGGCGTGCGTCGATGGCGTGGTTGGTTGGCGTTGTTTTCGAACTCGAAGATCTCGGGGCGCTCTATGGTTGCGATGCCTATCGAATCTTGTTCGGGACGGTCGGCAGCCAGCTTGCTGGATGCTCGCTCTTCGACGGCGACGTCGCGAACGCGAGCTCGAGGAACAATCTCTACTGCATCTTGATCGAGTCGCACGACCCGCTCCAAGTCGCGGGCATCCGGCACGCGCTTGACCAGGCGAGACGCTCGCTGGGGTCGTCGCGGCCAAGATGGCATATCCTCGATGGCAGTCAGGCCGAGAGGGTCAGAGACACGTTGGTCGAGGCGGCGTACGTCGATCGATCGGGAGAGCTCACCCGATGTCACACAGGCTTCCTCAAGCAAGCCTGGAAAGACATGCAAGTCGGCAGCGCCGCCAAGGAAGAGCAAGACGACCCGCCAGGGCTACGAGAATCCGATTCAGCCATCGAGCGCAGGGCGGAGATCCCGACACCAGCAAAGACAGGCTTGAGCCCTTACTCTCGATCTCGGGCGCGGCCGCGGACCCACGGCTCCTGGTACCACCGTCCCATCTTTATCTCGTCGACGTTCAAGGACATGCAGGCAGAACGAGACTATCTGCGTGACGTGGTCTTTCCCGAGCTGGAATCGAGGCTGCGGGAGCGGCGAGGACACCTCGAGCCGATCGACTTGCGATGGGGGGTCGAGACCGTCTCCACGTCGGAGCAAGAATCCAAAGAGCTTCTCGTTCTCAAGGTATGCCTTGGAGAGATCGAGCGCAGTCGGCCGTTTATCATCGTATTGCTCGGCGATCGATACGGCTGGGTACCCCCCGAGCGCCGAAAACGAGCCGCTGTCGCGGAGAAGGGCCTCCACATCAACGTCGAGGGCAAAAGCGTGACGGCGCTCGAGATCGAAATCGGTGCATTGTCGGGGAGTGAACGAGAGCGACGCAGCTTCTTCTACTTTCGGACGGGGCTTCCGTACGCCGAAATGGATCCGGAGCATCGCGCTATCTACAGTGACTTCTTCGCCGCATTGGCCGAAGACTGCTCCCTCTCTGCCGAGGAGAAGACCCAGTTCGCCGCACTTCATCTCGCCGCGAACGACCCTGCTGCCGTTTTCGGGCGCACCGAGTGCGACGCCTACGAGATGCTTTGCTGTCGCGCCCCCGCCGTGATCCTTCACCACAGGCGGCTTCAAGAGCTTAAGGCCCGCATCCAGTCCGACCCCATCCTGCACTCTCGCGTGCGGCACTACCGACCAGAGTGGAGCCATGGCCACGTGACGGGCCTCGCGGGCTGGGGCCGTCAGGTATTGGCGGATCTTTGGAGCGACATCGACGAGGAAACACGTGAGCGGAAGAGGACGGTCGGTTTTTCCTGGCAGGACGAGCAACGTTCTGCACTGGACGAGCTGGTCGAATTGCACGCTTCCCGCTTCGTCGGCCGAGAGCGCGACTTGGACAGGCTCGTGGCGAGCGCGCTGTCACCCACGGCCCAACATCCCTGGGGCGACGTGGTCACCGGCGAGCCAGGCAGCGGCAAGACTGCGCTTTTCGCCGCGCTCCTTCGCCGCCTACAACCGGAGGAAGCAGCGGGACGGGCTCTTGTCTTGGCACATGCTGCTGGCGGCGACGCGAGGGCATCCAGTTTGGATGACCTATTGGCGCGGTGGATCGGCGAGTTGGCAGAAAACCTCACCCCGGGATGCGACGACCCCTGTCGGGACCTGCACACATTCGAACAGCGTCAGATCTCGTTCACCGACCTCCTGGCTCGCGCCGCCAAGAAGACGCGAGTCGTGTGTGTCATTGATGCCCTGGATCGGTTCGATCGCTTGCCCACAGCAATGTACTTGACATGGCTGCCCACGCCCTGGCCGGAGAACGCTCGGCTCATCGTGACAGCAATCCCTGGCGTGGAGAGTCAGGCGCTCCTCACACGTGAAGGAGTCAACGGGCACGAGCTAGGGGCACTGTCGGAGCGCGAGGCGCTCTCTCTCCTTGCCTCCATTTGCGGGAAGTATCACAAGGTCGTCAGCGCGCGTGTTGCGAGAGCTCTCCTCGATCGCGAAGCGCAAGGACGGAAGCTGGCAGCCGGCAGCCCGCTTTGGCTCACCATGGCGGTGGAGCTCCTGGCGTTGCTCGATGAGGACGACTTCGCGGGGGCGTGGCGGATGGAAGGCACTCCCGAGGGTCAGCTGGAGAAGCTGATGCTCGATACCGTGGCTGAGATGCCCTCCTCGGTCGACGGTCTCTATCGCTATTTGCACAGCCGAGCAGCAAAGATGGGCGAGCGCACCATCAGTCTGGACGTTGGCAGCAGGTGGGTCGATGCCACGATGGATCTGCTGGCCACGTCGCGGCACGGATTACGCGAAATGGACGTGCGAACCGTGCTCCGCAGCATGATGGACGAGATGAACAGCGTGGTGCCCGGCGGCCAAGGCTTCCGGGACGTTGACCGTCAGTTTGCACTGCACTTTGCCGTGCTGACTCGCTACTATCGCGCCCATCTGTTCCGCCGCGGCGACATGGCGGTGTGGGACTTCGCCCATGCTCAGGGTCGGCAAAGCCTTCTTGCCGATCGCCTGATGGACGAGAGCTATCGGAAGGTGGTCCACCGTCGCCTCGCCGAATACATGGGATCTCTGCCGAGCGACGATCGTCTTCGTCAAACCGAGATCGTGTGGCACTACCTGCAGGCGGACGACAAGTTGCACGCGGCGCGCTTTTTCGCCGGAGAGCGGACGGAACAAGAGAAAGAGGGTGCGGTCAGGGTGCTCAACGCGGCAATCGTGGCAGGAGAGCCTACCATCGGCGCCGAAGACCCGTCTCGGAACCCCACCCTCTCCTGGCTGTTCGCACTTTTTCCCGAGATGCCCGAGAGCACCGATGATCCCAAACCGACGACGACGCTTCTTAACATTCTGCTGGACGACCTCTGGAAAGCGGCCGCGTCCTCATGGCGAACCGACACCCGTCTGGCGCTTGCCAAAGGGTGCCTTGGTATCATCACCAACTTGCTGGAGCGATACCCGTCCTCCAGGGTTACGCCGCTCATCTACCTCTTCAAGGCAGGTGCCTACGAGTACATCGGCGACACGCTCGCGACGCGCGGTGATTGGGGCGGTGCCAGGGCGGCGTACGAATCCCAGCGCGCCGCAGCTGAGTGGCTATTCCGAGCCGATCCATCGAACCCGTACTGGCAGCGAACGATTTCCTTCGCGAATGAGCGGATCGGCAGGCTGTCATCAGGAGCGGCGGCGCTCGATGAGCTACGCAATGCGGTTCAGATCCGGCGCCACCTTGCAGAGAGCGCTCCCAAGCTTCGAGTCGCGCAGCTCGATCTCGTCGACGCCCTCGCCAGCCTGGGCGATGCTCTAGATCTGCAGGCAGCCGATATCCCCGCACTCGAGCACTATCGCGAGGCGGTCGCCATCTGCGACAAGATCCTGTCGTACGACAGCGAAGACAGACGAGGGAGATGGCAGCGGGCGACGCTTCTAACACGCATCGGAGAAATCCTGCTGCGTGACCACGACAGGATGGATGCCCTGTCGGTGCTCCAGCTGGCAGTCACGGACCTACGGCGCCTCGAAACAATCGATCCGAGCCACACACAATGGCGCGAGGCGCTGGGGGCCGCTCTCCTTCGGCTAGGAGTCGCACAGACGTTGCTACATGACGCGGATGCCGGCCTTTCATCCCTCAATGCAGCGCAGGCGATCTGGAGTGTCCTCGTGAGTCGGGACTCATGTCGGATCGACTGGCAACAGGAATTGTCCAAAACACAGGCTGCGATCGCTGCCACTCTGCGAGCTCAAGAAGACCAGTGATGGGCGCCAAGGGTATCGGGCGGGAGTTGGCTACTTCACCAAATGCTCAAAAGCGGGAGAGACTTTGCCTCCACAGCTTGAACAAGGAGCATTCAAAGGACCTTTGCTCTGCTTGCAGGACATACATTCGACCTTCTTGCAGCTTTCACATATAACAGCATTGTACAGTTGCATTTGTGTCCCACGCATCGGCGACTTATCCACCAAGCTGCCACAGCTCTTGCATGTAATCATACTATTTCTCCGTTCTGTTCATGCTGGCCTGAATTTCGAGCACTACCGGGCGATCCTGCCTGGGATTGATTGAACAAAATCGTTGAAGTGGCAGGAAGTTTGCGCTCGCCGAGATTGTCACTCCGTTTGACGAGGACAAGATAAACATGTTCTGGCTCCTTCATCAACCTTCGTCGTCAGATCCTCCCCTGCCGAGCCGCGAGCCTTGAGCAGACTCGGAGCGTTCGAAAATCAGGATTGCTTTTCCCCGTCATTGGGGGTGTAGTGGACAGGCGTGGTGCGGCATCAGACAAATGGACGCTCACGGGCTGGAACGAAAAGTGGACTCGTACCCCTTACCTCTGCACAATTGTCAGCGTTGTTGAAGGAGCACCACCATGGGTCTAGGCTGCATCTTTGGCAAACACAAGTGGAACGGCTGCAAGTGCGGATCGTGTCAACGCACTCGTGATGAAGGGCACGACTGGGGCAAGGACTGCGAAAAGTGTTCATGCTGCGGAATGGTGAAGCCCGATGCTCACCAGTGGAGGGGCTGCAAATGCACGGGTTGTGGGAAGATGCGAGATGAACTGCATGAATGGAGCAAGGATTGCGAAAAGTGTTCGCGTTGCGGAACGCGAAGGAAGGATGCTCACAAATGGGACGCATCCAGGTGCTCGACGTGTGGGAAGACGAGGGCGGAGGAAGACATTGAAAACCTGGAATATGCGGATGTGACATTATCCGGAATGCTGCTTGTGATGAGCATGGCAAGATATGGAGAGGGCGAGGCTTTGAAGCCAAAGGCGAGGGAGCTTCGGGACATGTATATGGCGGTTCGCGATAGGTTGGCAAAGGTAGGTAACACGGAAGCGAAAGCCGCTTTGGTAAAACACAGTCTATCGTTAGAGTGTTTGGAGTCTTTACGAGTGAAGTTGTAGTCGTACGGCTATCGTGTCTACCTGATGCGTCTGACGGAACACAGACCGGATTTCCGCACGTCGCGGTCTACGGTGACGAGGCCAGCACAACACCTCCGTTGGCACAGACTGCGGTCGACCAGTTGTCATCGAATCCATTCCACGGCTGGCTGGTCAGGTCGGCAAGCTTGAACTCTTGCCGCGTGGGCCCGTCCCACAGCACCCGAGATCCCTGCAGATTGAATCGGACAACGTAGGTGTCAATCACCGACACGTTGTTGGGAAAGAGGGCCTTGCGTGATACTGACGGGCCGAGAGGAGCGCAGAAAGGCCGTTGAGATCGATGGGCTAG
>PMZX01000137.1 GCA_003170035.1 Myxococcales bacterium
GGCATGACCATCATGCCCTATCAGGACATTCGCGAGTACATGTACCAACTCAGCCCCAACACTCTCTACTGTGAGCACCAAGGCCAGCAGATCCCGTGGCACGACGACATCGTCTACTACGAGGAACCCAAGGGTGGGGCCTTTTCCCCGGCCGGCAACATCCTGGCTTCGTGGCAGAGCCAAAAGATGGGACACGCCTGGTTCTGGACGCCTCCTGATGCGGGATACGCTGGTCCGGCGGTCTCTAACTACACCACAACCCACCTGGCGGATCTCGAGCCGAAATACACCAACTACGCGCCCGACTTCGGACCCAATCGCCAGGGGTTGCTCGAGGCGGCCGTGGTGACTCAGTTGAAGGCGGTTGGCGCGGCCTGGTCGCCCAACATGTCGCGTCCGCCCCTGCCCACGCAACCGCCGCACCTCAACCATGTGATCACCGCGGTCAACGCCACGGCCACCAGCACGGCGTCGGGATCCAAGGCGCTGAACGCGGTCGATGGAATCAACGACGGCGGGTTCACCACGTACTACACCGAGACGGTGTGGCAATCGGCCGCCGCCGCCCCGCAGTCCCTGACCATCGATCTGGGCAAGACCTACAGCGGCATCGACATGCTCAGCTACCAGCCGCCCCAGATCGCGCCCCAGCAAGCAACCAAGGATTACACGGGGCGTATCACCGGGTACGCCATTTCGTCGAGCACCGACGGCACGACCTTCACGCCGGTGACTCTCAAGACGGGCTACGACGGCACCTGGCAGTGGGGCGCCGCGCAGTTGGCCGGTTGGGCTTCGGCCGAATTCAACCCGGTCACCGCGCGCTACGTGAGACTGCAGGCCACCTCGGCCACCGGCAGCGATGTGAAGATCAATGAAGTCGATGTGGGCGGACGCCTGGTCGCGCCCACAGCAAACTGAAAGGTGATTCGGTTGGGCATGCAAGCGGTCAGCACAAGCTCCTGGGACGACCCGCGAGGGCAGCCGTCGTCGCCGCGGCGGATGCAGCCGGCGCGATCCTATGCTCCCGAAACGGCCGGTTTGACATCCGGCCTAAAGATCCACCACACTTTGTTTGTGTCGCTTCCCGATGACAGCCTGTCCTTGTCCGACAGGGCTCTCAACCGCACCCCGGTTGCCGGGGCAGGCGAGGGAACGCTGACCGCGCTTGCCAGAGCGGCGCTGGGAAAAGATCCTGAGAAGGTTCGCAGATTCCTCGACGCGATCGCCCCCGCGGTCCGGCGGACCTGCCGCGGCGTCATGGGGTACAACCATCCCGACCTCGAAGACGCCATCCAGGAATCCCTGATGGACCTGGTCCGGGCGCTGCCCCAGTATCGTTTCGAGGCGGACGTGTCCCGCTACGCAGCGAAGATCGCCCTGCGCGTGGCTATCGCGGAGCGCAGGAAGGACCGCGCGCGGGTGGAAGGTCTTCGCGCATTCCATCAGAACCATGAGTCTCGGTCCCCCTCGCTCGATCCGGCCGGCGTCGTCGCTGATGTCGAGTGCTCATGGCTCGGCGGTTTGATTGTTCGCAAGTTGAAGAGGTCACAGGCCGAAGTGGTTCTCTTGCGTATCTTTCTGGGATGTTCGGTGGAGGAGATTGCCTCGATCACCGGTGTTCCTCTCAACACCGCCAAGACGCGACTCCGCACCGGAAAGGACAAATTGCGGCGCTATCTTGAGAAGCAAGGGTATTCCCCCGAGGCGACGGAGGTGCTTCGATGAATCGCGGCTTGCATCCGGAAGCGGCCCTCGACATGGCGCTGGACGGGACCTTGCCCGCGGCGCAACGCCACGACCTCGACCTGCACCTGGCTTCCTGCGCTGCCTGCGCGGCGCATGTGGCCGCGGCGCAACGGGTGCGAGAAAGGTTGGCCGAACAGCCCTGGGACGAGCAACTCGATCGCAAGGCCGTGGAAAGGGCCATGACCGGGCTCTTCCGACCCCGGTTTGCCTGGTTCAGGTCCCGACGAGGGGTGTTCCGGTTCGAGTTCGCGCTGGCCGGACTACTCCTGATCGGCGGCGTGGCAGGGGCCGGCCTCTGGCGGCTACACCGGTCATCCTCGGTACCTCTGTTGCTTCCGGAGCCATCCGCCGGAGCCCCGGTAGTTTCATCCGGCCCCAGTCAGGCCGAGCCGCACCTGATCGTCGAGCCCAACCCCCTGTCGGGCGAGCCGGCTTTGCAGCGGCCCGCGCGAGCACAGCCGTCGGCAGCCGCGCTGTTCGCACAAGCGCTGGCTCTGCGTGGTGAGGGCAAGGTCGACGCCGCCATTGCCGCCCACCTGCGGCTGCAACGCCTCTACCCGGCGGCGCGCGAGACGTGGTTGTCATTTGCTCTCGCCGGGCGATTGCTGCTTGACAGAGGCTCGTCGGAACAGGCGCTGGCGCAGTTCAACCAGTATTTGGCTCGACCAGGGGACGTTGCGGAGGAGGCGCTGGTAGGACGCGCGACGGCCCTCGGGCGTCTTGGCCGTTCCGCCGCCGAAGCTGCGGCCTGGCGGGAGGTGATCGAACGTCATCCTGGATCGATCTACGCGGCCCGCGCGAAGAAGCGGCTGGCTGCCCTGGCCGAGAAGCCGCGAGCCGCGACGGAGCACGGGCCTGGCACTACTGATTGAAATTCTCCCGTCGGTCCAAATTTCAATCAGTAGTGCTAGCCGCTAGCTCCCCATTTGTGACCGAGACCGACTCAGATCAGGTATTCTTCGTCGAAGATTGTCTCCCGGGCTGCGCGTTCTAGTTCTGTCCGCCGCGACCAGCATGCTGGGCGGAGGGACACTGTTTGCCATGCCGCCTTCCCGGGGCCAGGTGAAGGTCCTGTTCGCGGGCAGCGACAGTTCGTTTGGCGCCATCACGAAGTCGTTGACTGAGTCTTTGTCTTTCATCGCGCTGACCCCGCAGTTCGAGCGCGCGGCGTCCGTGGATCCTCGCAGCGTCTCGGAGAACCGAACGCCTGTCGAGTCGCTCTTCGCTTACTTGTGGATCGATGCCGTGCCAGCTCGCGAAGTCACGCTGTACATCACGGATTCTGCCGCCGAGCGCGTGTTTGTCCGGCGCATGAATCTGGACCATGGCCTGGACACAGTGGCAACCGAAGCCCTGGCGTTCGTCGCCCAGAGCTCGCTGGAAGCCCTGCTGGCAGGCAAGACCATCGGCATGACCCGCGACGACTACCAGCATTCGCTCGAAGCTGTTGCGCCGCAGCCTGCCCCGAGGCAAGCCGCAGCGTCCACGCCCCAGCCGAACGATGCGGGATTGAACGATATGCGGCCGTCGCATTGGGATCTCTGGGCTGGCTACGAACTGCAAGGGTGGGATGGCGCGACCGTGCGGCACGAAGCGGCTCTCGGCATCGAGTACGAGCGCTGGAGGCTGCGCTTCGGAGTGGACCTGTTCGGCACATGGCCGATCCAGTTTCACAGCGGGGAATCGGGAGCCGAGTTGTTCAGCGGCGGGGTTCGTCTGGTCGTGTCGCGTCCCTTGGCGCTTTCGCATCAGCTACGTCTCGTCCCCGGCCTCGGGTTTGCGATCGAGCTGACTCGCATCCGTCCGGAGCTAAGCAGTCCTGATGCTCAGCCGGCATCTGCGTACTTCGCTCTCGACCCGGCCCTACGCGCCGTTCTGGGAATCGAGCGGTCTTTCGGGCGTTGGTCGGTGCGTGGAATTCTGGGCGTGGATCTCGAGCCCCGTCCTGTGGACTACGTGATCATTCGCCCGGCGGCGACCGAAGTGGTGCGGACACCTTGGCGGGAGCGGCCCTTCGCCGCCATTGTCGTGGCAGCGGGATTCTAGATTTCCAGACCAGCCGTGGCTACCGCCAGGCTTCGTAGATCCTGGAGGGGCCGCCGCGCGTATCGAACACGATGTGATGCCCGTCGTCCGATAGCCAGGGATCAGCAGCGTTCCCGAGGACGTCGAATTCGCTGGCCAGCTGCGGGGCCGAGAAGTACTCCGCCGCCGAGCCGCGTGTGGCGTGGAAAAGCGAGTTCAAGGTGTTCAACCGTCGCGAGGCGAACACGATGCTGTTTCCTCCGCGATACACGGCCGGATCCCAGTCGTATGCAGTGGAATTCAACTGCGTGAGCGCTGTGGGTGGGCCCCACGGGGCAGCGGTCGACGGGCGGGTGGTCATGTAGAGATCCCAGTCACCCCCATGTTGCGAAGCAAACACCATCATCAATTGATCTCGCTGCAGTGAGGGCGAGATGTCCGCGTCCCCCCCAACGAAGTCAGTCACCGGCACCGGCTGTGGCCAGCTATCGGTACGCGTCGCTCTGTGGGACACCCAGAGGTGCTCGCCCGCCACGCCTCCGGTGCGATCGCTCGCGAGGTAGATGGTCAGCCCATCGGCCGAAACCTCCGGCGTTTCGTCCAGGGAGGTGCTCGATAGTTGGTCGACCCTGGCCGCCGTGCCCCAGGGCGCCGTGATGCTCGCTCGTTGAACCAGCCAAATGTCCCAATCGGTGTTGGGATTCGACGAAAAGTAAAGCTCTAGCTCATCGGCGGTCAGGGTCGGATCCGCCTGACTCGCACCGGCGTTGGTGAATGCAGGGTGAATACTCGGTGGCCCGAAGGGAACCCAGACCTCCGGCCCAGGGCCCACCTCGCCAGCCGGCGCATTCTGGCTGTCTGTCGACCCGTCGACCGGCTGGACGAAAACATCCGCCGCTGTGCCGGCCTCACCCAGAGGTACGGTCAGGCTGCCCAGGGAACGTCGATCGACGCTGCAGCCGCTCGCCGTCAGCGCGACGAGCGAGCCAGCTAGCAGCGAAGCCCAGAGCTTTGGCATGCAGATGGAGCTTAGCCCAGCGCTCAGGCTTCGCCAACCCGAGCGCCGCTTGAAATGGCGCCTGCCCCGACGGTGGACAGTGTACAATACTGAGCCCCAGGCACGCCTCGGGCCACTGCATTGGTACGTGATTTCCCCGAACCCGAAACAAGGAAGAGTGTCGATGTCGTCCAGGCTCTCGTCCGAATCCCCAAGGTTCCCGTCTTTCGTTTTGCTTGCCGCGTGTTTCTGCGCAGCAAGTCTGGCAATCGGATGCAGTTCGGATGCGCCGGGTGGCGCGGCTGGCGCAGGCGGCAAGACCGCCAGCAGCGGCGGAACGACGCCAGTGGCCAGCTCGACCCCGACGGGCGGAACGACGACCCCGGCCAGCTCGACCTCGACGGGCGGAACGACAGCGAGCAGCGGCGGAACGACAGCTAGTAGCGGCGGAACGACGGCCGGCAGCGGCGGAACAACCGGCGGCAGCACGCGGACGGGCGGTTCCAGCCCAACCGGCGGCCGTTCGGGCGGGACGACCAGCGCGGGTGGCACGACGCGGACGGGCGGCTCCAGCTCAACCGGTGGCAGCCCGGGCGGCAGCACGCGGACGGGCGGCTCCAGCTCAACCGGGGGCAGTTCGGGCGGCACGACCAGCGCGGGCGGCGCCGGGGGCGCGGCGGCCGGGCTGCCGGCTGCTGCCGACATTCTGGCCACCTTGAAGAAGGTGATCCCCTACGAGATCCAGCTAGGGCCAGAGGATTCGAGCTGGGTCAACAAATGGACCGAGGCCACCTTCTACATCGGCGTGATGGCTGCCTACTTGACCACCAACGAGCCAAGCTTCCTGACCGATGCAACCAACTGGGGTACGAGGAACAAATGGACGCTGCTCGATTCTCCCACGCGCAGCGCAGACAACCAGTGCGCGGGACAGGTCTACGAAGACACCTACCTGGCCAATCCTGTCGCCTCCAATGCGAACATGTATGCAAATCTAAAGACAAACATCGACGCCATGGTCGCAAGCCCGAAACCGGGAATTTCTCAGTCTTCTAGCGACTGGTGGTGGTGTGATGCCCTATTCATGGCGCCCGGGGGAGTCTCTCGCATGGGCAAGATCACGGGGGATGCCAAGTACTTCAGTTTCCTGGACACCATGTGGGCCGCCACGCAAAAAGGCCTCTTTGATTCGAAGACGGGTCTGTTCTGGCGTGACTCGTCGTTTGTCAACGGAACCACCTATTGGTCGCGTGGCAATGGCTGGGTCATGGGCGGCATCGTGAGGGTCCTGCAATACCTTCCAGCTACCGATGCCAGCCACGATGCCTACGTCACCTTGCTGAAGACGATGGCCGCCGCTGTCGTGCCCTACCAGCAAACGGACGGTACGTGGCACTCGGACCTCACGCATCCAACGAAATACGACAATCCGGAGGTCAGCGGCACGGGCCTGATGACCTACGCCATCGCCTATGGCATCAACCAGGGACTGCTCGATCGCGCAACCTATCTGCCCGTAGTGATCGCGGCCTGGAACGGCATGATGAAGTGTGTCGGTACGAACGGCTTGGTTGGCTATATTCAGGCGACTGGAAGTGCGCCTGCGGCCGCCACGGCCACCGAGACCCACGACTACGGGGTTGGCGCCTTCGTTCTCGCCGCCAGCGAGATCTACAATATGGTGAAGTAGTTCTGTTCCGCGCCGAGGCGGCGAAGAACTTCACATCAGGCGGCGGCACCACCAGACTTCGGTCTAGCGAGCGTGGACCGGCCGATGGCCTGTTCGTCCTCGGACAGCCGGGGCGCCAAGGTCCGGCAATTTCCGGCCCGCCGCATTCACCCGGCCTGGCCCAAGAGGAGTCGCGACCTGGTCGCGACCCAACCTGACACGGGCAACCACGAGACCCTATCCGTTGACGGCGTTGGCAAATCGTATCAGATTACAAACCTGGCCCGGTTGCAGGTTGGGGTATCTGCGGAAATTCGGCCAGGGAGGCGCTATGAAAAAGACCACGCTTGGCAAGGTCCTGGTTGGAATCACGGCCTGTCTCTTCGTGGGCATGTGCCTGATGGACTGCTCGGCGAATCAGCCAGTCACCAACCCCTTCGGAAACGGTGGCAACACCGCCGTGGCAGGAAACCGTGGAAGCACCGGGGTAGCAGGAAACGGCGGCAACAGTGGAGCAGCGGGAAATGGCGTCACAGACACTGGTGGAGCCCTGATCAGCACCACCGGCCTTGGCGGTTCCATAGGGGACGTGGATGCCGCTGGACCCGAGCCGTGGCCCCCCGCGGGTTTCATCAACGTGACGCCCGTGACCCATGGTGCCTATGCCCTCGGTCCACAAGTTACGTCGTCCGCCGACGCTGGCGCGGCCGGAGGGAGCAGCGGCACTCCGGGCGTCGCCACCAACTGTACCGCGCTGTATGGCTTGATTCGCGATTTCAAGATGGGAAACAAGCCCGGCGGGCACCCGGATTTTGAGACGGCGCCGGTCGGAATCGAAACCGGGATTGTGGCTACCACCCTGGGAGCAGACAACAAGCCGGTCTACGTGACGACAGCACGGCAGCCGTCGAAGTCCACCACAGGCCCGGCCAACTTCAACCAGTGGTACAACGATGTCCCGGGCGTCAATATGACGTTTGAGTTGGCGCTGCAAGTCGAGCTGGTCAATGGGACAGCCACTTTCTCGGCGAACCAGCCCAGTGCTTTCTTTCCGCTCGACGACTACACTGACTCGACTGGGGCTGTCATAACAGTGGGCTTTGGTGACGAGGGCCAGAAACACAACTTCGCCTTCACTACGGAGATTCACACCGCCTTCCAGTACGGCGGGGGAGAGACCTTTGCGTTCACCGGCGATGATGACGTGTGGGTGTTCATCGACAAGAAGTTGGTCATCGATCTGGGAGGGCGACATGCGCAGACGCTGAAGTCAGTTTCTATCGATTCGCTCGGGCTGACCATGGGCAATATTTACGACCTCGCGGTGTTTCACGCAGAACGCCACACCGACCAGTCGAACTTCCAGATCCAGACGACACTGGCCTTTACCGACTGTGGAGAGGCAGTAATTAGAAGGTAGGCAGCACATTGAACAGGATGCTGTCTGAAACCCCAAGACCAGCGCGCGGGAGTTCTTGAAGGAAAGATCGTCGCGCTCCTGCCAGCCGACAACCATCGCTCACGTCCCGGTCCCGCAGCGGGATTCCGTCGACCGCAGGTGTGGCACACGCCCAGATGTTGGGGTACGTTTCGCTCAGACGCCGTGAACCAGTCGAAGCCAAAAGGTCGCGTGCATCCGGCGTCGCTAGCGTGCGTCGGGGATGGTCGATGTCTGATGCAAGGGAGCACGGGCTCTGGCGTTGGCGCCGCAGCGGTTCGGCGGGTTCGATCAGGTTGCGCCGTCGCGACGTGGTTGCTGGTACTTGCCTTCGCCACCAGTGCCCGCGCGCAACCGATAGCGGAGGCCTCTTCATCGTCGAAGAACACCCTCGACGGCCAGCTTGTGTTGGCCTTGCCGGCTGCCTTGCAAACCGGAATGTCCGCAGGTGTCGGGGCGGCCTTCACGCGCGTCGCGACCCGCGGAGGTCTGCTGGCCTGGGGCGCGCGCGTCTCGTGGTCGACGGCGACCGAGTACTCGTTGACCGACACCGTCAGAAACGATGACATCCGCCTGCGCCTGTGCGGGCAGCTCCAGCGCGCGGTGGGGCGGGGCTTGTTCGGGCTGCGCCTGGGCGTTGGGGGAACCCTGGTCTACGAGAACCTGACGCGCGCCCAAGCGGCGCGGGCCGGGCTGAGCGGCAGTCAACGCGAGACCACGAGCTGGTCCATGCTGCCTGCCGCTGACATCGAAGCGATCGTGGTGCTCCGCATCTGGGATTCCTGGGGCATGAGCGTCAGCGGCGGGCCTACGCTGCACTGGCTCGACGGCGGGACGCGAACAGGCTGGAGCAGCGGATTGGGGGTTACGTGGCAGCACTGAACCGAATGCTGGCGATGGTCGCGGTCGTCGGTCTTGCGTTCCCTGGTTGTGGCAAGCGGGTCGGCCTCGACACTCCGGTCACACCGCTGGCGCAGATTCACTTCCAGGTCACGGTGGAAACGTCGGTGCCAGGAGCGGACGCGGGCGAGCAGGATGTCTCGTCGGGGCCAGAGGCGGACGCGGGGGAGCAGGCGCCGCAATTGCGGGTCGCTCTGATGTGGGGCACGCAGTGGTTGCCCGAGCCGTTTTGCGTGTTGCCGCCAGAATCAGTGGCCCCAATCCACATCGAGGCAGACTGGAAGCCACCGTCCGCGGATGCAGTCCTTCGGGCTGGTTGTCCCGACAACTTTCGCTTCGTCCCCGACCGTGTGGGTGCTGACGTCGCGCTCGGGACCAGCGAGGCCGGGACCATCGACCTCATCAACCTGCCCGCCGCCGACGTGATGGTGGGGGACGTGACTGCGCGGATCGCCTATGCCAGCCTGATCGTCTACGACGACCGCAATGGCAACGGCACGCTCGACTTCTACCATCCACTGCGGCGGCGTCACGAGGAGGACTACAATCCAGGCACGCCCGCCACGCGTGACCTTCCCTACGGCGCCAGTTTCATCACTATGACCCAGCCCGACCAGCGCGTCGCCTACCGGGAAGGGGCCTTCGATACCAGCATCACCGGCGTCGCCTTCTACCCACGCTACCGCTGCGGCGCGCCTCTGCCTGGTTTCTCCATTCTGTCAGCGGGAGGATTCTCGCAGTCTGCTGCGCTGGCCGCAGCGCTACGGCAGGAATTGCCCGAGGAAGATCCCACGTCTTGCGTCGAGGCCAAGCTCGATGAGGCGGTGGTTACCATCCCGCTGCAGCCGCCGCCGGACCCCCTGCAGCCGCCGGATGTCCTCAAGGAACTTGCCTGCACCGTCACTGACACCGGCGGCACGACTTTTTATCGCGAACCGCCTGCCAACCAGCCCAACTTTGTCCACGTCGACTGGGCCTGCGTCGGCTTTCCCCACCTGCCCGGCGACGATGCCGGAGTCCCGCTCGGCAGCCAACTCGTGATCGCCAATGGGTCGACCGACGCTTGCCAGAGTGTCAACCACTACACCCTGCGCGGCTGCGACAACGACCCGAGTTGTGCGGCACCGAGTTGGGATGTTGCCGCCACGCCGCCCGATTGGTGGCCTTGTCCATGAAGCTGCGGCAGATATTGTTCGCGCCTGTGCTGGCGGCGAACGCGCTCGTCGCGGGCTCGCTGTGGGCCGCGCCACCTGTTCCGGCTGCGCCGGCACCGGCCAGCGGTCCTGCGGTGCTGGCCCAGCCCGCGGCCGACGACGACGGACCACCGCGCCTGTCGCTGCCCACCGAGAGTGATCGCGCCGTGTGGAAGAAGCCCGGTTTCCGCTTCGGCCTGGGACTGGTCTACGGCCGCTTGTTCGGCATCAACGGTCCCCCGAACGCTCAGCTCATCGGACCAACCATTCGCCTCGGCATTCGGCTGGACGAGCGCTGGTCGCTCATGGGCTCGTTTCAGTATCTGTACGCGACCGGAACCGGCGGCATGCGCGGTTTGCGCTACGCCGGCACCATCGAGCCCACCTGGCACGCGACCGAGCATCTCAATCTCGGGGTGGGCATCGGCTTTGGGGGCCTGGTCGGGCCTGCTGCCAATCGGCCCAATCCCGATCCCCAGCCAAGCACCCTGGACGCGTCGTACACGTTTCCCAATGCCCGGGCGCCGTTGCCAGCCTGCGACGGCGTGGGAGTCACTGGCCTGCTGCGCGCGGAATGGATGATGGTGCTGGGGCCGCGCTCGTCGACAGGGCTGGCGCTGGAAACCGATGGCCAGTGGACCGCCTGCGTGGATGACACCGGCCGCGTCGAACCCGACACCGCGACTCCCATCGTTCGCCGCCAGTGGTGGGCCCACTTCGCTAGCTCGCTTGCCTGGGTGATCCTGTGGCGTTGAGGCTTGCGGCTCTGCTGGCGCCGGCTTTCTGGCTGTCGCTGGGCACAGCCCGCGCACAGACCCCGGATGCGGGTCAGTCCGAGACGCCCGCGGCTCAGACTCCGGACGCGAGCTCTGGCGAGGCACCCGCGGCGCTGGAACCGCCCCAGCCCCTGGTCCCGACCACTGTGCCCTATCCCGCAGATGCGCCGCCGCACGATCAACCCATCGTGGTACGCATCAAAATCTCCGTCGGCGCGGACGGTACGGTCCAGAAGGTCGAGCTGCTCAGCCATTCTCTGCCCGTCTTCGACGACGCCGTCGTGCGCGCGGCCCAGGGTTTCACTTTCCAGCCCGCGCGCTATGGCGGCCAGCCCGTTCCGGTGGAGATCAGCTTCACGCACACCTTCCAGCCACCGCCGCCTCCACCCGCGCCGGTGGCCGAAGCAGGTCCACCCCTGACTTCGGCGGTGCGCGGTCGGCTGGTCGAGATGGGAACCCGTTTGCCCGTCGCTGGTGCCACGGTGGCCGCTTTGGTCGGCGAGCGCCACTTTAGCGTCGAGACTGATGCCAAGGGACGATTCAGGCTGCCGGTGCCGTCGGGGGACGCGCGCATCACCGTGCACGCCGCGGGCTACAACCCCTTCCTGCAGCAGGAGCACCTGGCCCCGCAACAGGAGCTTGCGGTCACTTACTATATCGAGCGCGAGAGCTACGATCCCTACGAGATTGTCATCGTCGGGCAGCAGCACCGCGAGGAGGTGTCGCGCATCACTCTGCGCGGCGCCGAGATCAAGGAGATACCGGGCACCTTCGGCGATCCCTTCCGCGTCATCCAGGCGCTGCCTGGTACCGCTTCCATCGTGGCGTTGCTGCCGTTTCCGGTGGTTCGCGGTGCCAGCCCCAATTCCACCGGCTTCTTGCTCGACGGTACGCGCGTACCACTGCTCTACCACCTGCTGGTCGGGGCCAGCGTGGTGCACCCCGAGTTCATCGACGAGATTCAGTTCTACCCCGGCGGAGCCCCGGTGCTGTATGGCGGCTACACCGGCGGCATCGTCGACGGCCGCACCCATCGGGCGCGTTCCGACGAGCACCTCATCGACCTGGACGTGAACCTGCTGCAAGCGGGCGGCCTGATCCGCCAGCCCATCCCGAAACTGGGTGCGACATTGACCGCCGCCGGGCGCTACGGCTATCCCGGATTCATCTTGAGTCTGGCGACCAACCAGGTCTCGCTTTCCTACTGGGACTACCAGTTTCGCCTCGACGGCGGCAATCCACGCAACGGCTGGACGGCGTCATTCTTCGGCGCCGGGGACGAGCTCGACACGCCCGCGCCCAACGCCCCGGCCGGCAGTTCAAGTCCGCCGCTGGCGCCGGCTCTGATCTTGAACTTTCACCGCGCGGATCTGCGCGGCTACCATGGCAGCGGCGGGTTTGACGGCTTGTATCGCCTGGTGCTGGGCTATGATCACACCGAGAGCTCGGGCAGCAACGTCGCGACCTGGGTGGCCGAGCCGTCGCTGCGTTGGCACTATCGAGCGGGCGAGCGGCTGACTCTGGTGTGGGGCGTGGAGGGCAGCCTCCACGACATCGTCCAGAGTGCGCCCTCATCGGTCGCGCCCGATGCGTTCACGCTGAGTGCGATCACCAAGGACTTGCGTGCGCTCTACGTGGGCTCGGCGCTGATCGAGACGCTCTGGCGACCCACCTCGCGCTGGTTGATCCGACCGGGCGTGCGCACCGACATCTACTACGACAAGGACACCACCAAGTCGGGAGTCGATCCGCGCTTGACCCTGCGCTACAAGTTGATCACGCGCGAATTGGCCGGCGTGCCGGTCGACAGCGACGACAGCGCGGTCTGGCTCAAGGCTGCGGTGGGTCTGTATCACCAGCCGCCCCGTTTTGTCCTGCCATTGCCCGGGCTGGACACCATGCCGCTCAAGTACGGCCTGCTGCAGTCGATCCAGAGCAG
>PMZX01000416.1:0-5965 GCA_003170035.1 Myxococcales bacterium
ACGCCGAGCGGGGCAGGCGTCGCGCCTGCGCTCGACGCCAAGGTCGTGCCCAGAGATATCGTCGCCAACGCGAAAAGCAGCCTGCTCAGGTTCATGCGCGCACCCTAGGCCTCGCGCCTCTCTCCCGTCATGTGAAAAGCGCCGCACCCGGAGGCCCGTTGTGCTGGACTAGTGAGCCTTGCTAGCCTGGGGCTTCTTGGCCGATCCCTTGGGCTTGTCGGTCTTCTTGTCAGCCTTCTTGCTGGACGTCTTGTTGCTGTTGGCGTTGGACTTTGCCGTCGCTTTGCTGCCGGTTTTGGCCGCAGTGCCCGCTCTGACTTTCGACTTCGCAGTTCCCGGTGGCGCCCGCATCGGGGTCAGGAGGATTTCGATGCGGCGGTTGCGCGCGCGGCCGACTGCAGTCTTGTTACTCGCGATGGGCTGGTGCTCGCCGCAGCCGCTGGCAGCCAGCTTTTGCGCGGGAACCTTGGCCTTCTCTGCCAGAAACCGAACCACGCTGGTCGCTCTGGCCACGGACAACTCCCAGTTGGTCGGGTATTGGCCGGCAAGCTTGCTGGTGACGGNNCGCCCGGTCGGTGTGGCCCGAGACCTGGATCTCCTGGTCGGGCGTGCCGGCGAGAACCTCGGCCAGGCGCGCGAGCACCTCCTCCCCGCGCTTGGCAACCTGCACCTCGGCGGAGTCAAACAGGACCCTGTCCGCCAGGACCACGCGCAGCCTGTTGCCGGCTTGCTCAAGACGGATGTCACCGCGGGCGATCTCGTCTTTCATCTTGTCCTGGATCTTGTCGTGGATCCCCTTGAGTTCGGCGATCTCGTCTTCCCTCACCTCGACGCTCTTCAACAACTCGCGTTTCTCGGACTCCAGGTCGCTCTTCACGTTTTCGAGCTGTGTCTTGTCCGCCTCGAGCTGCGTCTTTTCGGCTTCCAGTTGTGCCTTCGCGGCCTCGAGCGCCGCCGTCCTGGCCTGGCTGGCTTTGAGATCCTGGCGGGCGATCTGGGCCGCGGAGGTTGCCTTCCCGCGCGCCAGGTACATCCAGGATCCGCCTACCAGCGCCACCCCGAGCGACACGGCCAGTACCACGCACGGAAGCCGCAAAGGATTGGGTGGCTCAAAGGGCGGCAGGATGAACGGGTTCTCGTCGGTCATGGTCGGAGATTGTCGCGCCCTTTGCCCCGCCAGGCAACCCGCGCAGAGACGTCGGCGTCGTCGAGCGGTCGCGCCGGTAGTCCAAGGTCGGCGGACTCGATCTCAACACCATTCGCACCCGAAAAGCGGTACCATGTTCCGGGGTCATGGAGGAACACGATGTCCGGCGACGCTTCGAGAGCTTCCTGAAGCGGACCGCACGGGATGTGATCACGCCGGTGGCGGTGGGTCTGGGCCTGTGGCTCAGCGGGTGCTCGGGTTGCTCGGATGGGCTGCCCCTCTTTTCTCACCCCACGGCCGAGGTGGTCCCTACGGATGGGGACGTGCAGGCCGTCATTCCGCCGGACGGCGGAAAGATCGATGGACCGCCGCTCTGTCCGCAAACAGATTGCCCGGCGCTGCGTTGCACCCTGTACACGTCGAACCCCGCGGAGCCCTGCAGCTGTCCGATCTGCCTGCCGACCCCTGACGCAGGCCCCGACATCGGGCCGGTCTGTCCACCGGCTATCTGCCCCAATAAGGTGCGCTGCTCACGAGGCTACCAGCAGAACCCCGACGACCCCTGCGGTTGTCCCGTCTGCGCCCCGGCTCCTGACGCCGGTGTGGATGCACGTGCCCCGGATACAGACGTAGATGAGGGGACGATGCCCCACTGTGGTGACGGCATTCTCGACACGAGTCTCGGCGAGGAGTGCGACATGGGCAGCCTGAACGGCATGCGCATAGATACCAACGGGAACCCAACGGTCAGCTGCCCCTATTGCAGCACAAATTGCACGATCCCTCTTTGTCTTTTTTGAAGCACTGGCTGGAACCCGTCCTCTGCCGTTTTGCAGGGATCAGCCAGACCTGCCTGCGTTGCGGCACGCTCGGACGTCTGGTCGTGGGGAGCCCGCCGGTTCCCCCCTATCAGAGCGTTGAAGCGCCGGATGCAACTCTTCGGAATTCCACTGGCAAAACGATCTCGTCGAAATGTGACCACGCCGTGACAGCACCGTGACCGGAAAACAGATAACAACGGCGGCAAGGTGTAACATCCGTCTCTACCTGATCAACCCAACGAATCCGCTGGTCAGTTGTGTCACGGCCAAGGAGAATCGCTGGAATCGGTACCGCATCTGGAAGCCGCTTAGCCTGATGGTGCTGGCCCGCATGACACCGCCCGAGTGGGAGGTCACCATCCTGGACGAGAACCTGAGGCGGCCAGACTACGCGACTCTGCCTCGTCCTGATCTCGTGGGCATCACCGCGTTCACGTCCCAGGCGCCCAGAGCCTACGAGGTGGCCGCGCATTTCCGCCGCCTGGGAGTACCGGTCGTCATGGGGGGAATCCACGCAACCATGTGCTCGGAGGAAGTCTTGGCGCGCGTGGACTCGGTCGTGACCAAGGAAGCAGAAACCATCTGGCCACACGTACTCCAGGACCTACAGGACGGCCGGCTGCAACGCCGGTACGACGGAGGCCATATTCCCATCAGTGACTTCGTGCCTGCGCGCCAGGATCTGCTGCCCGAAGGTTACGCCTTCGGAACCATCCAGACGACGCGCGGTTGTCCGTTGAACTGCAGCTTCTGCAGCGTNNCAGTACCGCCAGCGCCCGGTCGACGATGTCGTGCGCGAGTTTCAGTCCATTCCGGAAAAGCGCGTGCTGGTGGTCGACGACAACCTTGTCGGCACACGCCCCGAGCACATTGCCCGCGCCAAGGAGCTTTTCCGTGCGCTGGCCATGGCCAAGCTGGGCAAGGAGTGGATAGCCCAAGCCACCATCAATTTCGCGGACGATGACGAACTGGTGTCACTGGCCTGGGATGCCGGTTGCCGGGGCGTCTTCATCGGCTTTGAGTCCCCGACCGCCGAAGGTTTGCGCGAATTGGGGAAGAAATTCAATCTGCGCATGGACCGCGACTTCCGCGCCTCGGTCCGCCGCATTCAGCGGCACAGGATCCTGGTCATGGGCTCGTTCATCATCGGCCTAGACGTCGATGAGGTTGGCATCGGCGAGCGTGTCGCCGAGACAGCCAAACAGTACGGTGTGGACAGCTTGAACGCGCTGTACCTGACCCCGCTGCCGGGCACGCGCCTGTGGGAGCAGATGAGCAACGAAGACCGCATCACGCTCAAGGCCTTTCCCGAAGATTGGCGCTACTACACCCTGACCTTCCCGGTGGCCCAATGCCGGCGCCTGTCGCGCGACGCTGTCATCAAGGAAATGATCGACTGCAACCGGATCTTCTACTCGATGCCGCGTGTGATACGCCGGGTGTGGAGCTGCGTATGGGAGCGCCGCATGCCTCTCATCAACCTGGTGACGAATCTTTCCTCGCGGAACAACAGCCGGGTGGAATGCCGGACCTACGCGGACTTCCAGAAGCATGTGCGCGGCTCCTCGCCCGAGCCATGGGCTCCTGTGTCCGCTGACCGAGCCCAAGTTCGAACAGCAGCATCGGCGTCACTGGACGCGTGATCGATTTGGGCGGGACGTCTGCGGTCTCTTCAGCGAGGGTGCGACGCGAAGTAGAGGAAGTATTCGAACCGACGTCCATCGCGTGTGATGTCGAAAGCGACCTCGTCGCACTGGCCGAATACTCCGGCCAACGCATCCTCTAGCCTGGCTGATCGGGACGACGACCAAACCGCAAGCAGGCCACCCGGCCGTAGCGTCAGGAGCAATCTTTGGAGGAATGGCGACCGATAGAGCGACGCATTTGACTCGTGAACCAGGAAGTCGGGACCGTTGTCGACGTCGATCAAGATGAGGTCTACGCTCCCGGGCGGAAGCAATTCGACATAGGCGCGTATGTCGGCGACATGCACCTGCACGCGCGGGTCCTGCAAAGCCGATCGGGCGTGGGGTATCAAGCCCTGCAACGCCCAATCCACAAGCAGACCTTCGATCTCGACCACGTGGATTGCGCGCGGCACTGGGGATGCAACCACCTCCATCAACGTGAACCCGAGGCCAAGTCCCCCTATCACAACGATCTCAGGATGGGACACGCGGGCCAGCGATTCGGACGCGAGCCTGCGTTCGGTCGAGGGGTCCTCCGAATCCATCAGAAAGACCCCATTGGAGATCAGCTCACACACGGTTGACGGAGCGGCGTCACCTCCTCGCCTTCGCCGGCGTAGGACGAGTTCTCCGAATCTGGATGTTCCGTGCGCGATTGTTTCGGAGGTCACGAGGGCCCACCTCGTTTGGTGGAAGCCATGGTGTGGCTCCGGAGGAGGGATTCGAACCCCCGACCCGGCGGTTAACAGCCGCCTGCTCTGCCGACTGAGCTACTCCGGAATGTGGAAGGCGATGATTATGGGCAGAGGGGCTTCGACGTCAAGGAGTTCGCGATGCCGACGCTGTCACAACCTCGTGACGCGGTTCATTTTTCTGCCGGCGCGCTGGCCGGCGGCGGGACCGGGCTTGTCGGGGTGGGGCTTGCCGGTGCGGCCGTCGGGGCTGGACTTGGCGCACGATGAGGCACCGTGACCGGGCCGGGCGGTGGCCGCCACTTCAAGACGCGGGCCGCGTTCTCGAAGTAGATCTTGCGCAAGATGGCTTCGGGCAGACCCACGCCGTCGATCTTCCAGCGACCCTGGATGGGCGTGGGACTCTCGAACTGCTTGTCGCGCGTCTCAAAGTAGCGCCAAGTCGAGGTGAAGTAGCGAGCCTCATCCTCCAGGGTGGGCGGGTTGGATCCGTTCGAGCCGTACATCATGCCGTCCTGCTCGGCCGCGACGCCCAGGTCGGTGCCGAACAGGATGCGGTCCTGGTACTTCTCATAGAAGCCTCTCATCTTGGCCGCGTCCCGGCGCCCGATCTCAGGCACGCGCGCGGCGGTGTCGATGTACAGGTTGGGATACTTGTCGAGCATGTGCGCCACGTGGTCCGGATCCTCAGGATCGTTGCCGAAATGCACCCCGATGAAAATGGTCTTGGGGTGACGGGCCACGCGCCGCTCGAAGGCCGCGTAGAGCTCTTCCCACGACGGNNGCCTTGGGATCGCCGGTGTGTATCGCCACCGGCATGCCCAGCTCGCCCGCCTTTTCAAACAGGGGATCCAGCCCCGGGTCGTCCACCGGAAGCACGTGCTTGCCGTCGGGCGTGGGATAGCCGAGACCGAGGCCCTTGGGGATCTTGAGGCCAATGGCGCCAAGCTGCTTGGACAATGCCAGTTCCTCGGCCATGACATTGCCGTAGTCGGCACGGATACCCAGATTGGCCATGCGCAGGGCCTTCATGAAGCCGGCATTGGCGAACACAGCGATGCGCCCACCCGAGGCACGGGCCGCGGCGAGTTGCGTTTCCAGCGCGTGATGAGGCGGGCCCGGGGTCATGCCGGACAGGTTCACCATGCCGTCGATGCCCCAGGTTTCCATGATCTGCAAGGCGCGCTCGACGCCATCCGGGCTGATGTGGGTGTGCGAGTCGATGCGCGCAAAACGCGCTGCCTTCGAGCCCCGCGCTGCGGCCGCGGATTGCCTCTTGGTACACCCCCTGTGGGTCACCGTCCCGGCCACGCCCAATGCACCCAGCGCCACCAACAACAGCGCCACGCCCGCCGCGCCCCACGCCGACCGCCGCGAACCAGTCATGCTCACGGCATCCCTACAACTTTTCGGGCTGCTCCGTTGCGGGTCCGGGCTGAGCTTCCGGCGTGGCCGACGACTCAGCAGAATGGCCTTTGGCCCTGGTCAGCTTGGCGGCCACGTTCATGATTTGCATGTTGCCGTCTTTCACCCAAGGACCCGAAGGGGTGATGCTGCGCTCATACAGCAGATACCCGGGTTTCCGGATCGACACCGAGTGGGTCTTGTCCATGTCCA
>PMZX01000416.1:6059-10870 GCA_003170035.1 Myxococcales bacterium
GCCGCCTTTGGCGCCGGGACATTCTCTGCGGCCTTGACAGGTTCGGCTCTCGCCACCGTCGGTGTCGGTTGAGCGGCTGGCTGCCCGGGCTCGGCCGCCTTGGGCAGCGCAGGCGGGGCTGGCTTGGGCGTGGGCACCGCCGGCTTGGCACGCGACACAGGCACCGGCGGGGTCTGCCACGGCTTGGCCTGCAACAGATAGACTCCGGCAAAGGCCAGACCAGCCGCCACGACGCCCACCGCGATCAGCTTCTTGCCCTGGCCGCCGGATTTCTGGGCCGGCAGGTCAGGGACACCCTGCCCAAATTCCTCCGCGTCTCCAAGGACCGGACGATCGCGCTCGCCCGACGCCAGTCCTGGTTGCTCCATCACCTCGGCTGGAGCAGCTGTTTCTTCGGTGTGCTCAGGGGACATCTCGACCGGAGCCGCGCCGAGGCCGCCCACAGCCCGATCGAGCCAGCTCTCGTCGGCGGCGGGCGTGGGCACGCCAGCGCTGGCTGCGTCCAGCCCAGCCGCCGGGGGAAGATCGGTGTATGGGGCACGCTCGGCACCGCCGCCCAGCGGGAGATCGAGGGTCGCTGGTGCCAAATCGTCGCCTGCGCTCCCTGGTCGGCCCCGTCCGGCCGCAGCCGCCTGCGCGGCAGCGGCTCCGGAAGCCAGAACCGCACCGCTCATATCTTCGCTGATGTCGATGGGTTCGGANNGAATCAAAGTAGAAACTCGGCGGCCGGTCAGCGATCTCGGTCTTGCCGCCCGAGCTGAATTCATCGAACGTGTCAGACAGGGCTCGGCCGGAGGCCTCCGCTGCAACAGGTGTGGCCGGCGCCGCACGGGGCACGATGGGCGGAGGCGTGGCCGGCCTGGCCGCAGGTCGCGCGATCGGCAAAGCCGCGGGACCTGGGTACGCCGTCCCGGTCGGGCGATCTCCGTGCCCAGCCTTGGCAGCCAGGATCTGCTGATGGATCTGTTGGCTCTCGGGTGAAAGCTGATCGAAACGCACCCCCATGCCAGGAATGCTGCCGACGCGCGACTGATCCGTCTCGCGAATCCAGACCACTGTTCCGAGGCCGGCCATCAGCGGGCTACCGTCGGCCAGACTGAAATCGAAATGCAGGAGCGATCCAACGGCCAGTGGCTGCTTGGTTCGGATGAAGATGCCGCCCGCGCTTACGTCTGCCCCGTAGCGCGCGACGAAATCGTCGAGGCTTGCGCTCTTGAACTTGATCCGAAGTGTGATCGCGTTGTCTTGAGGGCTTGACGATTCGTCCATGGCGGTTTTCCCTATTCGGGAATGGCACTGAGGTTACGACGGCGGTGAGTTTCCTTCAATTATTGATTAGTTGCCCGCTTGTCCGGTGCGGCGCGCTGCCCGCGGTTGGCGTGGGGCTGCTAGCGGCGGGCGCCTTCGCGAGTCCAGCATCTGTCATGGGAACCCTGAAAGGGTTCCCAAACCCTCCCGCGATGGTGCGCTGCCGGCAGAGCCGGCAGGCTCCCCACGCGATTGAAGCACATTCTCGTCTTCACGCCGCACATGGCGTGGTTGCCTCCGATTCCCGTTTGGCCTCCGAGGCAGGTGCCCGCGCGCTGGCCACTGGCGGGAATGCGGCCGATGCAGCCTGTGCCACGGCGCTGGCGCTTGGCGTCGTGAACCCATTTGCATCGGGCCTGGGCGGCGGCGGCTTCGCCCTCATCTATTCGGCGAAGACTGGCAAGGTCGAGGCGCTTGACTTTCGCGAGACAGCGCCTGCAGCCCTGCGCCCCGACCTATTCTTGCGGGGAGGCAAGATCGATCGAGCCCTGTCGGTTCGCGGCGGCCTGGCCGTGGGCGTGCCCGGCGAACCAGCCGGACTGGCCGAACTCGTGCGCCGGTGGGGCAAGCGGCCTTTCGCTCGCTGCATTGAGCCCGCGGAAGACCTCGGGCGCGGGTTCCCGGCGTCGGCATGGCTGGTCGAGCATGTCGCCGGCGCGCTCGCGCAAGATCCGTCGGAGGCTGCCAGTTTTCTTCCTCGCGTGCTGGCGCGCAAGCGCGGCAGCTTGGCCGATCTCCGCGCCGGTGATCTCGTCTGGCGGCCCGAACTGACCAAGACCCTCGCGCGCCTGCACCGCGAGGGCGCCGCAGCCTTCTATCGAGGCGAGATAGCTGGCGCCATCGTCACCGCTGTGCAGGCTGCGGGCGGCGTGCTCGACCGCAGCGATCTGGCTGGCTATGCCCCGGTCGAGCGAACGCCTCTGGTCACGACATTCCGCGGCCGGCGCGTGTTCGCCCTGCCGCCACCGTCGGCCGGCGGGGTGGTCATGTTCGAGGCTCTGGGCATTCTCGGCGAACGCATGAAGACCTGGGATCCGATTGCGGGCGGGCCGCAGGACCCGACCTTCCTGCACGTGCTGATCGAGGCGCTCAAGCATGGCTTTGCCGACCGCAGCCGCTTCCTCGGCGATCCAGGGTTCGTCAGCGTGCCGTTGTCGCACCTGCTCGATGCTTCCTACCATCGCGAGCTGCAGGCCCGGATTCGGCCCGACGGCATCCTGGCTCCCGACCGGTACGGCTCGGCCGCGCCGTCAGCCGCGACCCCGGCGCGCGACGCGGGAACCGCCCACATATCGGTGGTGGACAGCGAGGGAAACGCCGTCGCGCTGACCACTACCATCAACCTGGAATTCGGGGCGCAGCTTGTGGCCGGTCGTACCGGTGTCCTGCTCAACGACGAGATGGACGATTTCTCTCTGGCGCCTGGCGTTCCCGACGCTTTCGGGCTGGTGGCGGGCAGCGCCAACCAACTCGCGCCGGGCAAGCGGCCGCTCTCCTCCATGTCGCCCACCATCGTCGTGGGCGATCACGGCGTGGAGATGGTGCTGGGCGCGGCCGGCGGCCCGATGATCATTTCAAGTACGATCCAGGTCCTGCTCGATGCGCTGCTCTTCGGCATGGACGCACAGGCCGCCGTAGCAGCGCCTCGCGTTCACCACCAGTGGAGCCCGGATGTGCTCCGCTACGAGCCCGGGTTACCGGCGGCTGTCGTCGAAGCGTTGCGCGCGAAGGGCCATCAAGTAGAAGCCCGGGACAAGATTGGCAAGGTCAATGCCGTGATTCGCGGCAAGGCGGGCTTGGCCGGCGCGGCAGAGCCCCGATCCGGCGGAGCACCGGCGGGATACTGAAAGATGCTATTCTCGCAAACCAAGATTGAAATCCGGATGAAGAGGAGAAATCGCTATGTCGCTCGAATTGTTTAGCCTCAAGAACAAGGTCGCGCTGGTCACCGGCGGAACCCACGGCATCGGCATGGCCATCGCCACGGGCATGGCCAAGGCCGGCGCCAAGATCTGCGTGAACGACATCTTTGCCGACAAGCTGGAAGCGGCCAAGAAGGAATACAAGAAGAACGGCATCGACGCGTACACCCTCGTCTTCGATGTCACAAAGGAAGAGGACGTTGACCGCGGCATCAGCCAGATCGAACGAGAGGTCGGACCGATCGACATCCTGGTCAACAACGCCGGGATCATCAAGCGCATCCCGATCATCGACATGAAGGTCCAGGAATACAAGGACGTGATCGAGATCGACCTGGTCGCGCCCTTCATCATCTCGCGCCGGGTCGCCCCGTCCATGATCAAGCGCCGGGCCGGCAAGATCATCAACATGTGTTCGATGATGAGCGTGTACGGCCGCAACTCGGTCAGCGCCTATGCCTCGGCCAAGGGTGGCCTGAAACTCTTGACCCAGAACATGTGCTGCGAATGGGCCAAGTACAACATCCAGGTCAACGGCATCGGGCCGGGATACATCGCGACCACGCAGACCGAAGCCATTCGCGTGAACGGCCATCCCTTCAACAACCTAGTCATGACGCGCACACCTGCCGGCCGCTGGGGCGAGCCCGAGGATCTGGTCGGGGCTGCACTGCTGCTGGCCTCCAAGGCAGGCGACTATATCAACGGCCAGGTGGTGTACGTGGACGGCGGGATCCTCGCCAACTTCGGCTACGTGGCGGGCGAGAACGACGTGAAATAGAGGAGCGTGAGCATAGGACGACAAGCCCGATGTTTCCTCAGCTCCACCCCGAATGGCTCATAACAGATCTCAGGTAAACGACATCCCTCTACCCGGACGTCAACTCGGCCGCGGCCCCATTTTCATACGACCCCAGTTCGGCCAATCCCTACGACGTCAATTCGGCCGCGAACACATAGCGTTCAAGTGGGGAACAGTGGCTACTTGGGCGGAGATAGTGGCGGCTTGGTTGTCTTTTCCGGGATCGAGGGTTCTTTCTCCTTCACCACCACCCAATGGCCATCCTTCTTCTCGACAACGCCATCATCTTCTGCCCCACAGGCGATACCAATAGTTCCCCTGCGTTCGGAAAGATCGTCAGGATCGAACACATGCAGAGATGCCTCGAAGTGCACCTTCTCGCCAGCATCAGGACGCAATTCAACCTGCATGACGTGAATGTACCTGGAATGCTTCTGCGGCAACTTCTTCAGTGACACCGGAACGATGTCCGCACCGCAGACTTCGCCGTACCTGAAGTAGGGCTGACGGACGAACTTCTTTCCCTTCTGAGTCACCATCACCACGTCCACAAGGGCAGCACCATCACGGAAGTGGTTTTCCAAAACGCACGATTCCTTGAGAAGCGAAGGACGTCCATGGGCTTCATTTCCGAGGGCGACCCGCACCAATTCACACCGCTCTGCTAGTGGTTGCCCTGCGGTGGCAGGCACCGCCGCGAACAGGACCGCAAGAATGGTATTCAGCATTGTCACAGCTCCATCCTGCCGAAGGTCACGTACGTGAGCCAAACAAGCCCG
>PMZX01000416.1:10897-11218 GCA_003170035.1 Myxococcales bacterium
AGCCGCCGCTTCCAGGGGCCAATCGAGGCGCCAGACCAAGAGCGCGCGAAGCGCCGCTTGGGCGCTGGTTTCCACGCCGAGATTGTAGTGCCTGCCCACGTCGAAGCGCGCCTGCTCGACGCTCGCATCGTCGACGAAGTCATTAGCGCTGTGATCGACGAACTTGCGAATCTCGTGGAATGCCGAGCGCATGCGCACGGGGTCAACGTCCGCTGACAGATGCAGCAGTGTCGTTCCGCCGCGCAGAAGCTCGACCCAGCCGACCACGGAGTACGACGCCCCCAATTGCCTCTTCAACACACCGAACAGGCGCGCGGCGAG
>PMZX01000416.1:11321-15337 GCA_003170035.1 Myxococcales bacterium
TCGGCGTTCTCAGGCCGTTCGACGTTGGCAAGCCAATCGTGAACGTCCGTCGCGCTGACTCTATTCATGTCGGCAGCCGTGGTCTCGGATCCATACGCGTGTGTTCCCAATAGAGCCTCACGGCTCGCTCGATCGAGACGCGCAGCGGGCAGTTGTTCTTCACGTTCGAATCGCGCGAGCTGATTCACAAAACTCTGCGGAGGCCAGCGCACTGCGAACTTCATGATGGAATCACGCAATACTCTGAGTGTCGTCGAAAGATCCCGGCCGACGCCGCGAAGCTGGCGCATTGCGCTGTCAGGCGTCAGGAACGAGCGACTCTGCAGTCCTTGCGAGGACGGAGCCGAGTAACCCAGCCGAGACCAGAGCGTCGCCTCCCCGGCGCCACTTACGCCGTAACTGCTGCCGCCGTGAAAGCCCAACAAGACGGTGTGGAAGGGAGCTCCCGCCCGTGGCACCACGACGACCTCGAGTCCATTCGCGAGCGTCCGCTTGCGGTAGCCAAAATCAGCGCGTCTCATCCAGGTATTGAGCCCGGCGCGATTGGGCGCAGGCCATTGCTCGACATGATGTTGCTCGGCGGTGTGCACGTCGAAGGCTGACTGAGCTTGTTGCAGTGCCGCCGCGGCGGACAGCGGGCGCACGAAAACCAAATGCGCGCGCTCCGCGGTCAGATACTTGGCGGAGTAGTTGGCAAGCGAAGATTCTTCGACCTCCAACAGGTCTGCACCGCGTTGTCGTTCCCGGGTCGCATCACCGAAGTAAAGTGCCGCGCGCGCGAGACCGAGACCGCGCGCGACCAGACTCTCGTCGTCATAGGTCACGCTGGAGGCTATCGTAAAACGCGTCGCCTCGAAGCCGAGGTGCGTGAGCACGTTTAGTTGTCGAATAGTATGCAGGATCGCAGCATGGGCGGCTCCTTCTGGATCGCCGCCCTCCTTGAGCGAAACTTCGAGCGCGAGCAGGCTCGCCTGAATTCCAGGAATGTAGATAGTGTCGATTCGGGAGATGTCATGGTGGCGCGGATAGCCGCCGTCGAGGACTGCCCCCCTGACGAGCCGATCCACGAGGGGCCCCATCCCTTGGGGCTCGACGCCAATGCCGGGCAGCGACCAGCCGATCCAAACCACCGGGGCCGCGACGGCAGCGGAATACTCGCGAAGCTTGCTGGCGGGCCAGTCGAGCGCGCGGTTGGTCGGGCTCCTCTGCGGCGCCGACGCAGGGTGAACATCGCCGAAGACACGCTCGACCAACGCTCGCTGCGCGCTGGTCGGCAATGGGCTTTGCACGATCAGTGTTGCCGTATTGGGCGTGTAATGCTTGGCCGCGAAAGCGCGCACGTCCGCGAGAGTCATCCGATCCAGCGTTTCGGGCTTCCCCCCGCTCGGGTGAGCATAGGGATGTTCAGCCGGGAACGTAGCCTCCATCAACCAGCCGAGCGCTTGACTGGTCGTGCCGTTCTCCGAACGGGTCCTGGTCTCGTTCTTGACGATTTGTTTCTCGAGCGTGAAATCTGCATCATCTACGTTCGCGAGTGGGTCCTTGAGAACGCCGGCGATCGCAGAAAGCAGATCCGGCAGGTTCTCTTGCGGAACGAACGTGAAATAGGTCGTCGAGTCCCATGAGGTCATCCCGTTGTAAGCGCCGGCACCAAGCGTTTCAAAGCGCTGCCAAAGCGGTGCGCCCCCGCTGGCGTGGGCATCGAACGCCAGGTGCTCCGTCAAGTGCGCCAGCCCCGATCGCTCGGCACCATCGTCTGCCGATCCCGCGCCGATGACCAGCACTGCACCGGCTAACCCCGTGTCGGCCGTGTGTTCGAGGGTAACCCGCATGCCGGTGGCGCTTTGGTACTGAGCGAGCTCGTAGCTCACAACCGACAGGCTCGGGTTGCGTACGGGGAGCGGATGAAGACAGCCACCCGCAAGCCACAAGGCTCCCGTTACGACCAGCACGATTGACGCTTTCTGCTTCCACCGTCTCCTAAACCACAGCAGCATGACGCCGATTAATTCACCGCTCGCGCAGGTCGTCAATAGCGGAGCTGTGACGGGGCTGCGGTGCCAGCGTTCTCTTGGAATCTCCCTGGAACGTCTCCATGAAGGTTTATGATTCTTCGCCTGTGGCAGACGACCGGGCACGGCTTGTCGCAGCCGCCTGGCTGGTGGGCTCGTCAGCGCGTTGGCGCTAGGTGGCGGTCAGGCCGGGGCATTCTACCCGGCGCCTCGGCGGGGTGCAGATGCGGTAGACTGTGCCGCATGCTCGGGACACACCTCTCGGGTCTCTCTGCCGGCGGTCAGATCCGCCTGGCAGGTTGACCCTCGGTCATGTCTTCGTCTCAGGCGCGTCTCAGACGCCATTGTCACGGACGCTTCACGTGACGGTTACCAGGGTCCCGGAAGGAGAAAACCACCCAAAACGCTGAACCCAGCCTGACGGGGCCTCGTCACAGGGCCCGTCCCCGCCGCGGCCTCCTGCTCCAAATTCCGGAGGCGACCGGATCGCGTTGACTGCCGATGGCTTGGGGTTGTAGGGTTCCGGCCCGGAGTCATGGCTTCGATCCCCCAAACCCCCACGACTGGCGAGGCCAGCGCCACCCAGCAGGTCACCACCCTTCTTGGCAAGGGCAGCGAATTCGAAGGGAAACTCTCCTTCGAAGGCACCGTCCGCGTCGACGGCAAGCTGTCCGGCGAGATCTTCACCGAGGATGTACTCATCGTCGGCGAGGGCGCAGAAGTCAACGCCGAGATATCGGTCGGCTCCATCGTGATTCAGGGCACGGTGCGCGGCAATATCGTGGCCAAGCGGGGCGTCGANNGTCCTGTTCGACGGCCAGTGCCAGATGGAGCCAGGCGGCCCTACGCCCGAGCCGCCGCATCGACCCAGCAAGGCCAGCAAAGCGGGAGGCAGCCCCCCGCCCGCCCCTGCCCCTGCAAGCAGCTAGCCGGCAGGGCCCCGAGCAGCCGTGACGACTCTTCGCTGTCTCCTCGAAGCGACCCCTTTCACCGGCGGCGCGCCGCAGGCCGGGGAACAGCAGCTCCTCGACATCGACAGCACGGTGTTCGTCATGCTGGGGCTGTTCTTGCTGTTGGCCCTCATCCTGACCCAGTGGCTGTGGAAGCCGTACCTGCGTGTGCGCGAGGAGCGCGTGCGCCGGGTCGAGGGCGCGCGCGCGGAAGCCGAGCGTCTGGAAGCTGACAGCGCGGGCCGCCTGGCGCGCATCGAGGCCCAGTTGGCAGAGGCGCGCAAAGCTGGCCATGCCGAGCGAGCCCAGGTGCGGGCGCAGGCGCTGGCGCGCGAGCAGCAGATCGTCGCTGAAGCGCAGGCTGCCGCCCACAGGATGCTGGCCGAGGCGCGTGCCAGGCTGGACGCGACCCTGGCTATCGAGCGGGCCAGGCTGGAGGTCAGCGCGACCACCCTGGGACGCGAGATCGCGGAAAAGGCCCTGGGCCGGAGGCTGGCGTTGTGAGCCGCGCATGGATCTCGTTGCCTCTGACGATCCTGCTGGCTTTTGCCAGCGGTGCTGTTCGCGCTGAGGACCACCCAACCCTGACCGAGCCCGTGTCCGGGTCGTTCGACCACGAGCCATCGCAGTCGGGCACGGCGCCCGCGACGGGCGAGCCTGCGCCCAGCCAGGGCGAGGCCCCCGCCGGCCACGGCGAACACAGCGAGCATGCTGGCGTCGACGCCAAGACTCTGGCGCTGCAGCTTCTCAATTTCGGGGTGCTCCTCTTCCTCCTCATCTGGTTCGGCGGCGGCGCGCTTCGCAAGGCCTTCCGCGGCCGGCACGAGCAACTCAAGGCCGAGATCGAGTCAGCCGCCGGCCAGCGCGCGCTGGCCGAGCAGCGCTTCCGGGCGCAGGACACGCGCCTGGCCAACCTGGAGCAAGAGCTGGCCGCCCTGCGCGCGGCCGTCCAGCAAGAAGGGGAGCGCGAACGAGCCCGCCTGCTAGCCGGGGCCGAGGAGAAAGCCAAGCGGATCCAAGACGAGACGCGCTTCCAGCTCGACCAGCAGGTCAA
>PMZX01000416.1:15423-16444 GCA_003170035.1 Myxococcales bacterium
CTTTTCGCCATCGGCGTCGACAAGCGCAACTTCGAGGCCCTGGGCAGCGAGTTGCAATCATTGGCTGCCCTGTGGAACGAGGCCGTGGACCTGCGCCAGTCTCTGTCCAATCCCATCTTCAAGCTGTCGCAGAAGCGCGCCATCTTGCAGGGGCTGCTGCCCCGGGTGGCGCCCACGCGCGAGGTGCAGAGCCTCGCCTTCCTCCTGCTGGAACGTGGCCGTATCGCCGCTTTGCCCGCCATCGCCCGCGCCTACCAAGAGATGTGCGACGACAAGCTGGGACGCGCCCGCGCCACCGTGCGCTCGGCGCGACCACTCGACGCGACGACGGAAACTGAGATCCGGCGCGCCCTCGAGCGACGCACGGGTCGCAGCGTGATCGTGACCACCGAGGTGGACCCAACCCTCCTCGGCGGCATCGTCGCCCAGGTGTCTGGCCTAGTCCTGGACGGCAGCCTGCGCGCCCGCCTGGGTACCCTACGAAGCAAGATTCTCAACTGACATCACCCCCGCAGCCGCAAGGAAAGACCATGCAGATTCGCGCCGAAGAAATCAGCCAGGTCATTCGCAAGGAGATCGAGGGCTTCGACCAGAAGGTTGCCATCAGCGAAACCGGCACCGTGCTGGAAGCGGGCGACGGCATCGCTCGCGTCTATGGCCTGGAGAACGCCATGGCCGGCGAGCTGCTGGATTTTGGCAAGAATGTCGTCGGCCTGGTCTTGAATCTGGAAGAGGACAACGTCGGGGTCGTCCTTTTGGGCGACTTCGAGACCGTGCGCGAGGGCGACACGGTCAAGCGCACGGGCAGGATCGCGCAAGTGCCGGTGGGCAACGCGCTGGTCGGGCGCGTGGTCAACGCCCTGGGCATTCCCATCGACGGCAAGGGCCCCATCGAGACCAAGGACTTCCGCAAGATCGAGATCAAGGCCCCTGGGATCATCTCGCGCAAGGGGGTGCACGAACCGGTGCAGACCGGCATCAAGGCCATCGATTCGATGATTCCCATCGGCCGCGGCCAGCG
>PMZX01000416.1:16473-16671 GCA_003170035.1 Myxococcales bacterium
CGTGGTCGACAAGCTGCGCGAGCACGGCGCCATGGAGTTCACCACCGTGGTCTCCGCCACCGCGTCCGAATCGGCGCCCTTGCAGTTCCTGGCGCCCTACACCGGCGTCACCATGGGCGAATACTTCCGCGACAGCGGTCGCCATGCGCTCATGATCTACGACGATTTGTCAAAACAGGCGGTGGCCTACCGCCAGCT
>PMZX01000286.1:0-2109 GCA_003170035.1 Myxococcales bacterium
CACGCGTTTGTCTGGGAACCCTGGGAGGGTTCCAAGACCCTCCCGCGATGGTGCGCCGCCGGCAAAGCCGGCGGGCTCCCCACGCGACTAGGTTCTATACTGGTCGTCCATGCAGAAAGTCATCCCCAGCCCCAACTTGACCGCCGTGCTGGCCCTGGCCGCGCTGGCCGACCTTCTGCTCTACCGTCTGGCCTCGCATGTGTTTCTCCCCAGCCAGCCCACCTGGGGAGTGGCCCGCGTCTTGTCCGACCTTGGGCGCTTCATGTCCAACCTGGGCGGCGTCCTGGGAGTGCTGTTGGTCGCCGTGGTGTTGCTGCGCGCCTTGCGGGGCGACACGATCTTTCCGCGCTCCATGCGCATCACGGTCAGCACCATCGGGCTGTTCTTCGTGCTCCTGGCCGGTGCTGGTGTTCTGGCGCTGCCCGTTCCTGACCGCTACGGGGCCTACCTTCGCATCAGTCACGCCTTTCTGGCCGGGTTCGTGGCAGCGGGGCTGTGGCACAAGCGCTGCTCCGTACGATTGAAACTCGCGCTGACCTTGTTCGCCGCTCCCATCGTCCTGCAAACCGCAACCATGTTCTGTGAGCGGATGGGATGGTCCCCTTTCTTCGTGGTCCACGGTGACCGCGTGGCACAGGCGAGTGCATTCTCCGGTCTGCTCCTGTCAGCCGTCCTGGTTCCATCCCGCCCGCATCGAGGGTTTCAGGTGGCGTCAATGCTTGCTGCCGGGCTGATCTCCTTCGCCCTTCTGTCCCTGGTCATGGTTCGATACTTCGGCCTTGCGCAGGTCGTGGCTCTCTATGGGCTTCACTTCGACCTACCTGTCGCTGCAGGCGCGGTCGGCAAGGCCTACGCGGCCATGGTCGTGGCTGCCTATGTGAGCGTGACAGTGGCGGCAGCGGCCTGCCTGACCGGCGATGCCTCGTCACGACTGCTTGGCTATGGACTTCTGCTCCTGGCCGCGACCGGTCATCAGGTCGCAGAGAACCACCAGGCCCTGTTCTCTCTCTGCGGTCTGTGCGCGCTGGCCCTGGGCGCAGTACGTTTAGGAATAGCTGGCGCTGCGGCCGCTACCCGTCCTGCCCCGCCTGATGACGCGTTGTCACATCAGGCGCCAACCGGCTCCTGACAGCGAACTAGCGACGACCGCGGGAGATCAACTCGCGCTCGGCGCGAAGCCAGTTCTCCTGGTCATTTCCACCCTCTCGTTGATAGATCTCGAAGGCGCGGGCCGCGATCTCTTCCTGTGTCGGCTGGTATCGGCCGCTTGCCTTGGCAGCAGGAGCTGCCGGGGTTACATTTTTGGTAGGGGCAATCTTGGGAGTATTTTTGCTGGCCATTTTGCAGTCCTTTGTGGTCCCAAGGTTGGGCAGGAAGGGCAGGCTGTCAAGAAAATCCGAACGGCGCGGACTCTGCCGACGGCTGCCCATGCCTCATCGCGCTATCGCTATGCGCTACGGTCCTTGCGGCACGATACCAGGGAATATCGGAACAGCCGCCCTTTGCCGCCGCCCCAATCATCGGCTCGGGAGAGCAGGCCCCTGACCTTCGCGTGCCGGGAATGGCGGGTAGTGGCTGTGGACCACTTTCTCGCTCTAGCGCAACTGAGGAGCACCCCACTCGAGAAACAGGAGACTTCGAGATGAGATCACGCCTTCAGCGTTCGATGCGCTTCACAGCAATGGCAGGTCTTTCACTGGTATTGGCTCTGGGCGCATGCTCCAGCGGCAACGGCGGCGGCACCACAGGGGGCGCTGGCGCGCCTGGCAGTGCCGGGACCACGATGGCCTCAAGCCCGGTCAGCACGGGCGGCAACCCGTCGCCCGGGACCACAGGAGGGACGGTCGCGCCAGGAGGAAGCATCCAACCTTCTGCTGGTTCAACCAACGCAGGCGGCACCAGTAGTGCAACGGGTGGTACGACCAGCAGCAGCACCACGGCCGCCGCCGGTTCCACGGCCACTGGTGGCTCGACACCAGTCGGCGGCACGACGACATCCGCGGGAACCAGCGCAGCCGGCGGGTCCACGCCCACCGGCGGATCGCGGGGTGGAACCACGGCTAGCGGAGGAACGCCAGGTGGCACCACCGCCAGCGGTGGGACGCCGGG
>PMZX01000286.1:2120-2594 GCA_003170035.1 Myxococcales bacterium
AGCACCGGTGGCACCACCAGCGCGGGCGGCACCACAGCGTCGGGCGGGACGCCAACTCCCGGCAGCGGTTTCCGTGGCCTGACCCCGAAGGAGCTTGTCAAGGACATGTTCCTGGGCTGGAATTTGGGCAATACATTCGATTCGACTAGCGGAGGAGAAACCGGTTGGGGAAATCCCGTCACGACCCAAGCCATGATCGATACGGTCAAGTCAGGCGGATTCAAGACGGTAAGAATCCCGGTGACCTGGCAGAGCCACCTTGGCGCTGGCCCCACCTACACAATTGACAAGACATGGCTCGACAGGGTGGAGACAGTCGCAAACTACGTCCTCAACGACGGNNGCAAGCCAAGCGCAAGGAGTCGCCGAGGTCACCGCGGTTTGGAGCCAGATTGCGACTCGCTTCAGGGATTACAGTGACTATCTGATTCTTGAAGATTTCAACGAACCACACGGATCGGTCAACGCGTATGG
>PMZX01000531.1 GCA_003170035.1 Myxococcales bacterium
GGCACCTGTCACAGCCCCTGTTCCGAATCCCGGGTCCGATCACCGCTGTTGAAGCCAAGTCGACCTCCGGTTAGGCTGACCTCTGCGTGTGGCGGTGGCGCGCCGGGACGCGAGGCCGAGACTAGCCTAGGCAGAGACCCTGAACCTCGGAGAAACCCATGCGCAGAATGGCTCGCTTCCTGGTCGTCTTGCTGGCCGGTGTGGCGCTGCTGGCCTACCTGGGCTCGATAGCGGTCCAGCGGACCACGCGCCGGTGGTTCGAGGCTGACATCGCCCAGCGCATGGCTGAGCTTGTCCAGAAGGCCCAGCCCGCATTGCTCGCACGCTGGACCGCAGGAGCACGCGAGCCCTTCGAAGCCATGCTGAGCAATCTGGCCCGCGACGAGCGCATCACCGCAGCCGGGGCCTGCGCTCAGAACAACCAGCTGCTAGCCCGCTCACCCGCCTTTCCCCGCGATCTGGGCTGCGCCGACGTCAGGCAGCGCATGGCCGCCGAGCGCGAGGGCGAGCCCACGACGCCCGGGCTGATCTGGGGAACCAACTGGTCCCTGCCCGGCGGTAGCGTGTACCTCAGCGTTGTGCCCGTGGTGCGCGACGGTGGGTCGCTGGGCCTGTTGCTGCTGGTCAACGATCTTTCCGGAATTGACCGGCGAGACGCGCGCCTGCGCCAGCTTCTGCTCATGGTGTTCGCCGGGCTCGCTCTCTGCGCCGCAGCGGTCACGGCGATCGCGGCCCGACTTTCGTGGCGTGGCTTCCGCAAGGAACTGCGCCGCTTTATCCTGGGGGAATCGCGTCGCAAGGAATTTCTGCCCATCGTGGCTGACGTGCGCGAGCTGGTCGAACGCATCGCTGCCGAGCGCGAGATGGACGGGCCGTCCACCGCCTGGAACCCGCAACACCTCAAGCAGGCGTTGGTGCGCCACTTCCCCGGCGAAAAAGTAATCGTGCTCGCCAACCGCGAGCCGTATATCCACGAACGCGCCAGCGACGGCACGATTCAGGTTCGCCATCCCGCCAGCGGCCTGGTCGCGGCGGTCGAGCCCGCCTTGCGCGCCTGCTCGGGCGTGTGGATCGCCCATGGCAGCGGCTCCGCCGATCGCGCGGTGGTGGACAGCAAGGACCACGTGCGCGTGCCGCCGGGCGAGGAATCGTACATCTTGCGCCGGGTGTGGTTGTCCGAACAGGAAGAACGCGGCTACTACTACGGCCTGGCCAACGAGGGTCTGTGGCCGCTGTGCCATCTGGCCCACGCGCGGCCCATCTTCCGCGGAACCGACTGGGCTGCCTACGAAGCGGTGAATCGCCGTTTCGCCGAGGCGGTGTGCGAGGAGGCCGAGGGCGAGGATCCCGTGGTGCTGGTGCAGGACTACCACTTCGCCCTGGTGCCACGCCTGGTGCGTGAGCGACGGCCGCGCGCCACCATCATCACCTTCTGGCACATCCCGTGGCCCAACGGCGAGCACTTCGGGATCTGCCCTTGGCGCGCCCAGATCCTGCAGGGCATGCTCGGCAGCAGCATCATGGGCTTCCACACGCGCCAGCACTGCAACAATTTTCTCGACTCGGTGGATCGTTACCTGGAGGCGCGCATCGATCGGGAGCAGAACGCGGTGGTGCAGCACGGACGCGCTACCCTGGTGCGGCCCTACCCGATTTCCATCGAGTGGCCCAGCCGTTGGGTCGCCAGCGCGCCGCCGGTGGCCGAGTGTCGCAGCGGGGTACGCAAGGAGCTGGGTCTGCGCGACGATGCCCTGCTCGGCCTGGGGGTTGACCGGCTCGACTACACCAAGGGCATCGAGGAACGCCTGCTGGCGGTGGAGCGTTTCCTGGAGCGCTTCCCCGCCTTTGCCGGCCGCTTCAGCTTCGTGCAGATGGCGGCGCCCAGCCGGACCCTGATCGAGCGCTACCGCCAGCTCGACGAGACAGTCGAGCGAACCGCGGCGCGTGTCAACCAGCGCTTTGGCGAGGGCGCCTATCAGCCCATCATCCTTCTGCGTGCCCACCACGAGCCGCCTCAGGTCTACCGTTACTACCGCGCCGCTGACCTGTGCTACGTCAGCAGCCTGCACGACGGCATGAACCTGGTGGCCAAGGAATTTGCGTCCGCGCGCGACGACGAGCGCGGCGTGCTGCTACTAAGCCAGTTCACCGGCGCAGCACGCGAGCTGTCCGAAGCGCTGGTGGTTAATCCTTACGATCTGGAAGAAGCTAGCGCCGCCATTGCGCGCGCCCTGGCCATGCCCCCGGAAGAGCAGCGCGAGCGCATGCACGCCATGCGCGCCTTCCTGGCCGAGTTCAACGTCTACCGCTGGGCCGGCCGCATGCTGATGGACGCGGCCCGTCTGCGCCGCAAGGGAAGCATCTTGAGCCGCAGTGGCGACGAAGTTACGACCCTGCCCGGCCTGGTGAAATGAAGTCGCTGCTCGCGCCGAGAAATCGCCCGGTCCTGCGCACTCTGGCCCGCGGCCGCGTCTTGCTGGCCTTTGACTTCGACGGCACCTTGGCGCCCATCGTGGCGGATCCGGCGAGCGCGCGACTTCGGCCGCAGACCCGCCGGTTGTTGACCGATGTAGCGCGAAAGTATCCCTGTGTGGTGATTTCCGGGCGCGCCCGCGCTGATGTGGTCCGCCGCCTGGCTGGCATTCGCTTGCGTCGGGTGTTCGGCAACCACGGCATCGAGCCATCACCGGCACTGGCCACAGGACGACGGGCGGTCCGGCGCTGGCTGGCCCGTGTCATGCCACGGCTTGACGGCGTACCTGGGGTCGTCTTTGAAAACAAAGGCGCCAGCCTGGCCATCCACTATCGCAAATCACGCAATCGGCCTGCCGCTCTCAAGGCAATTCTGGCTGCCACTGCTGATCTGACTGAGGCGCGCGTGCTGCAGGGAATCCTGGTGGTGGATTTGTTGCCAAAGGGGGCACCCAACAAGGCCACCGCCCTGCAATCAGAATTCCGCCGGTTGCGCTGTCGGGCTGCTTTGTATCTGGGCGACGACCAGACCGACGAGGATGTGTTCGCACTCGGTCGGCGCCTGCCCTTGCTGGCCGTGCGCGTGGGGCGCGAGTCGCGCAGCCGCGCGCCGTACTACCTGCCCAGCCAGGGCGACGTGGACGCACTGCTGGCGGTGTTGCTGGATGCTGGACCAGAGTCGCCAGGACGAGAGTAGAATTGTCGGCGTGCAGAAGCACGCCAGCATCCGTTTCTTGGGCAGCCTTGCGGCGGTCTTGCTGGCTGGCCTTTTGGGGTGCAGCAACCATGCGCTGAAGGCTGTATCTGACGCTGGTTCGGAGGCCGAGCGTGGTCGCGAGGATGCGAACGCGACCACGGACACTGTTACGGGCTTCGATACCGCTACGGCGGGTCCCGATGCTGGCGTGGTTGACCTGCCTGGGCTGGCGGACGCAGCCAACCCTGCGGACGCGCCTGCCGATACCGGTGGGACAGACGCTGCAGCCGATTCTTCCGGCGACGCCTGCGTTCCAGTTGCCTGCACAGACGAGTACGGGGAGAGCTTCTGCGGAACGATCTGCGACGGCTGTGGCCACACCCTCGACTGTGGAGAGACCTGCCCACGAGCGGGATGGATCTGCCGGAACAACGTCTGCACCGGGGCGACGGCTGTTTGTACGAGCCTCCGTTGTGTGCATTCGTCTGATGAATCTGAGTACTGCGGGGACACCGGCGATGCTTGCGGTGGCACGCTCCATTGTCCGTTGGTCTGTGCGAAGGCCGGGTGGATTTGCCAGGACAACATATGTGTCGGCCGGCCGGATGTGTGCACGCCACGGACCTGTGCCAACGGCTTCTACGACTATTGCGGCGACATAGGCGACGGTTGCGGCGGCACCCTTCATTGCTCGACCACCTGCCCGAAGGATGGATGGGTCTGCGACAACAACATCTGCGTCGGTCCCCCGGACGTGTGCTCCAAGCTGACCTGCCAGTTCCCGGGCGCGGACATCTGTTTGTCCCCTCCACANNTGCCCGCCCGGCTGGATTTGCGAAGACAACATCTGCCGAGGCTCGGCGGTAATGTGCATGCCTGTCGAATGCGAATCGGCAGCCGGCGATACCTACTGTGGCACCATCAACAACTGCTGCGGCGGAACCACGAATTGCAACCCCGTCTGCCCGAGAGGTTTCACCTGCGTCAACCACCTGTGTGCGTTTGGTCCCGACTGTGTCACGATCACCTGCACGCCACTGGGCGGCGGAGCCTACTGCGGCACCATCGGCGACGGCTGCGGAGGAATTCTTGACTGTCCGGCGACCTGCCCGAATGGCGACCAGTGCGGCGAGGCGCACACTTGCGGCACGGGCGCGAACGGCGGGCTTCCGCCGCCCCCCCCGCCGCCCATCGCGCCACCGTCGGGCACTTGGCCCGAGCCAACGCCGCCCCCGGTGCCGTCCCTCCGAGCGCCGTCGCCGCCCCCGCTGGCGCCGCGACCGGCTCCCACCCCGCCACCCTGCTGATTCCCCGGCGCCATCGAATGAGTGCCCCAGCGGGTCAGTCCCAGACTGCGTGACGGTAGTTCCGCCGGATGCTTCGGTCCTTGGTCAGGAGGGCGGCCCCGGAAAGCGCCGCCTGCGCCACGATGAGCCGGTCGAACGGATCGCGCGTCCAGCCCGGGCTCAGGGCAGCCGCCGCCACCGATGAAAAGTCCTCTTCCGCCTGGGCGAGTCCCAGCTTGCGCGCAAGATCTGAAAGGACGACGCCGGCGTTTTCCGAAATCCGGCCCACCTCGTGAAGGTATTGTATCTCGAGCGCCACCATGGGCGAGATGCGCAACTCTTCACGATCCAGCCGGCGCCGGGCGGCCGGCGAGAAACGGCGCAAATAGCCAGCGTACAGCCACACCACGACGTGGGTGTCGAGGTGGATCACGGTCGCCATTCGCGCGACCAGCTAAGGTGTACCAGTTCTTCTGGATTGCCCTTGATGAAGTCGGGGCGGGCCACCAGGCGATCTAGCCGGCCAGCCGGTTTGCCCGCTACGATGCGCAGCATTCGACCCCGCCGCTGGACCAGCGCGGGAACCCCGGTTTCCAGCACGCCGTCGAGCACCCGGTACACGTCCGCGCGCAAGCGCGACGCGGTCAGCTTGCCGGCTGGGATCTTTCGCACTGCTGCCTTCATGCGTACGTATCAGGTTGCCATGACACGTACGCATGTGCAAGCCTGAAGCATTATGGATGAGGTTCATCTGCAGCAGATCTCGGCGCAGGTCTACGCGCGCGTCGGCGTGGCGACCGCATCGCCCCCGAACAACAGCTTCGGCGCGAACGCCAGCGCAGTGATCGGCCGTGATGCCGCCTCCCTCGCGTTGGCATGGTTTGCCGATCTTAGCATGTCGACGGGTGCATCGCGGTGAGTGCTCGCCGCATGCTGGCCGAGTTCGGCGGCGTGTGCCCGGTCACCCGCTGTGCCAAGCACATGCTCCAGAGGCTCTTTGTTTCGGCTACGTCCCCGTCTCAATGAGCCGCCAACTTAGACTGGATTACGTACTGTGAGATGGGGAGATT
>PMZX01000279.1 GCA_003170035.1 Myxococcales bacterium
CCGCGGGGAGTGAACTTCCCCGTCGCGGCGACGGGACGCATGGCGACGGCGAAGATGTACAGCGCCCCCTGGTACCGCTTGACCATGATGTCGATGGGGGCGTTGGAGGGATTGGAACTCGTGACGGTCGCCCCGTTGGCGAGCGACTGGGTGTTGAGCACCGGCGCGAGCGCCGTGATCTGGGCGTTGACCGCGGCGACAGCAGCCTTGGCCGTGGGGGTGTCAAGCAGCCCCTTATCATCCTCGGTAGGAGTGAAAATGTGGCAGAAATACATGATCCCCATCGAGCCGTGGACGATCGACATCCAGACCTCGGTCGTAATGTCCTGTGCGGTCGGCGTACCGTGCCCGGCGTCAATGGTCGTCGTCTCGATGTCGTTCCAGACCGGTTTCTTGTCGTTGACCCAGCCGCGCAGGTTGTCGACCCCCTGTGCGACATACCAGAGGTTGCCGGCCGCGGCGGGATCGTCGCTGTTCGATCCTTCTTCGTTCACCGGGTAGATGTCGAAGCAGAGAATATCGGCCGCTTTCGCATACTCGGGGTACATCGATGTGTTGCCGCTGCAGCTCCCCCGGCCCACGTAGTTGGTCGCGGCTACCCCCTGGCCCAATCCCAGGTAGATAGGCCGCGTCGGATCGGCAGTGGTCCACTTCTGATAGTTGGCCTGCAGGACCGACGGATCGATGCAGGGGCCATAGCCGCCACCGGCGGCGGGCTGAGCGTTGTCGGGCTCGTCCGGCTGTGCCCACGCGACGAAGGAGGGAGGATTGTCGGCGACTGCCAGGCTGTTCTGAGTTGAGACGACCCACACACCGGCGTTGGCAAATTGATTGATCTGGGCCTGCGTTGGTCCGTCCCAAATCCCGACGAATGTGTTGATGCCAATGGCCTTGTACTGGCTGGTGAGCGATGGATCTTGGAGCCACACCATGAGCGGGAAGAAACTGGGGTCGCTGGGTGGACCGTGGGTCCACTTGGCGTAATACGCGGCGCCGCCGGCCCAGGGGAGGTAGGTGTCGCCGGCCCCTGACGTGCCGCCGGTACCCGTGCCTGTGCCGGTACCCGTTCCGCCGATGCCCGTGCTTCCGCCGCCCGAGCCCCCTGTGCCCCTGGAACCCCCTGAGCTTGCGGTACCAGCCGTGTTGGTCGTGCCCGCCGCGCCGCCTGTGCCACCCCTGCCGCCCGTGCCGGTAGTAGTGTTCCCGCCCGCACCACCAGCTGTCGCGCTGGAACCGCCCGTCTTCGTTGTTCCACCCGAGCTGGTCGCCCCACCCGCGCTTGTTGTCCCNNCTGCTCGCGGTCGAGCCACCCGCGCTCGCGGTCGAGCCGCGGGCGCTGGCGGTCGCGCCACCGGGGCTGGCTGTCGTGCCGCCATTGCTAGCCGAAGAGCCCCCGGCACTCGTGATGGCGGCGTCAACACTGGCAGTGCTTCCACCCGAGTTGGTCGCAGCCGTGCCCCCGCTTGCGGCCCCGGCCTGCCCATCATGATTCGCAGTAGACGAGCTTGAGCATGCCGCGAGCACGATGGCGGCGGACAGGAAAAACACCCGATGCCAGTGGATTCGAAGGCAAGCGATGGTCATGGGTCCTCCTGACTCCATTTCCGGACAGCATTCACCTTGAACTCGCCGCGCGTGGCACGAAGCCCGTCCTCGTACAGGCGTTGATCATACGCGCAATAGGGGAAAACGTGCAGTCGGTCTTTCTCCGACATCTGCGCCGCGCTAAGGCGATGCAGCGCCTGCTCGCTTCCGCACACGCTTTTCCGCCCGCGGGTTATCCTGTCGCCGCATGCTTCGCGTTTGCTACTCCAACCGCACCGAGACGCTGCTGGCGGCGTTCGTGCGCAATTTGCAGCGCGAGCGGCAGAGCGAAGGTCCATTTGCGCCGGTGCGCGTGGTGGTGCCCAATCGCAACGTGGAAACCTATCTGCGCCTGGGCGTGGCGCGGGCGTGTGGGATCGCGGCCAACTTGCAGGTCACGTTTCTGCGCAAGCTATTGGCCCATGTGGCTGAGCAGGCGGTGCCCAATGGCCGCGTGGTGGATGCGCAGCAGATTCAGGGCCACCTGTTGGCGCTGTTTCACGACGACGGTTTTCTCGCAAGGCCGGAAATGGCGCCGGTGCACGACTATCTTCTCGCGGGCGGCGGGGCGCGCGACGCTGTTGATCGCCGACGCTGCCAGCTTGCCTTCCGGCTGGGCACGCTGTTCGAGGAATACGCGGCATCGCGGGCCGAAATGGTGAAGACGTGGGAGACAGGCACCAGCCTCGACAGCGATCGCCTGTTCGCGGCCACCGAGGCCTGGCAGCGCGCGCTCTGGCTGGCCATCTTCGCACCAGCGGGCCGCATCGCCCGCCGCTCACAAGCCGAAGGCGTGACCTGGTTGCGCATCGACGAGCTGCTGGCGCGCGCCGAGGCGCAGGGCAAGTTCGCGACCGAGAAGCTGGGACCGCGGTTGCACCTGTTTGGTGTGTCCTACGTGGCGCCGGCCTACCATCGCATGCTGGCTGCGCTCGGCCGTCCCATCGAGGTGTACCTGTACACGCTCAACCCCTGTCGCGAATTCTGGGAAGACGTTGAAACGGCGTCCGAGGTGCGCCGCCGCGTGGGCAGGGCGCCGCAACCAGGCCCGTCGCTCGACGATCCCTTTGGCCTGCTCGATCAATCAGAGAATCTCGCTTTGCGACTGTGGGGCCGGCCGGGCCGCGAGAACCTGCGCCTGCTCAGCCAGCTCGATACCTGCGACTTCAAGGAACACTTCGCGGACTCGACCGCACCGACGCTGCTCGGCCGCCTGCAGAACGACATCCTCCACCGAACCATAAGAACTGAGCCTGACCCAAGCCTATCCGCCGACGACAGTTTGCAAGTATTGGCCTGCCCGGGCATACGCCGCGAGTTGGAGGTGGTGGCAGCCGAGATCTGGCGCTGCCTGCGCACGCAGCCCGATCTGCGCTGCAACGACATCGCGGTCATCGTGCCCGAGTCGCGCAAGGATGCCTATCTGTCGCAGGTGGGCGCGGTCTTTGCCGAAAGCCACGACCTGCCCCACCACGTGGTGGATTTGCCGGTTGCCGCTGGGCACCGGCTGGCCGGGGCCGCGCAAATGCTGCTCGACCTGCCGTTTTCGTCGTTTTCGCGCAAGGAGTTGGTGCCGCTTCTCACTCATCCTTCACTGATGGCGCGTTTCCCCGACGCCCGCCCGGCAGACTGGTTGCGCCTGATCGACGATCTGGGCATCGTGCGCGGGGCCGAGCAACGGGATCTCGCCGGAAGCTACCTGGATCGCGATCTGCTCACCTGGGATCAGGGTCTGCGCCGGCTGGCTCTGGGCGCGTTTATGCTGGGGGAGACCAGCGGCGATGAAACCGCGGTCAGTCTCGAAGGCAGTCAGTATCTGCCGGTTGAGACTGCCCCTGACGAACGCGGCAGTGCGCTCGGTTTTGCGCTGCTGGTGCGCTCGCTCATTGCTGATGCGCGTTTCGCTTCCGGAATCGACGGCCCGACCGAGCGCCCGCTATCCGAGTGGCTGAACTTCATCCGCGGCATGCTGACCGCGTATCTTGTTCCATCCCATATCAGCGATGACGCCGAGGAGGGACTGCTCTCGCGCTGGCGGGCTGCTCTCGACGAGATCGAGGACGTGGGGCTGCAGAACTTGCCGGTCAGCTACCGGGTGGCGGCCGAACTCGCGCGCGCTGCGCTGGCGTCGATTCCCGGCTCGCGTGGCCAGTATCTCGCCCGCGGCGTGACTGTCGCGTCGTTCGTGCCCATGCGGGCCATTCCCTTCCGCGTGGTCTTCGTGCTTGGTTTGAGTCAGGGCGATTTTCCGCGTAGCGCACGCCGTGGGGATCTGGATCTGCGCGAGGCCCGGCGCGAAGCAGGCGACGTCACACCCCGCGAGCAGGATCTCTACATGTTCCTGGAGACGCTGCTTTGCGCGCGCGACCGGCTAGTGCTTTCCTACCTGGGTCGCGACGAGGTCACGGGCGAGGAACGGCCGCCATCGCCGGTGCTGCTCGAGCTGCGCGAGATTTTGTCGAGCGGTTACCTCACAGAAGGCGAAACAAAGAAACTGTTCGAGGGGCAGAAGCCGCCGCTGCGTCGCTACGCCGACATTGAGCGTCTGGACCCCCTGCCCCTCGCGCGCGCCGAACATGCGGCCTGGGACCTGGGCGAGTCCTTGCACAAGTCGGTGCCAGCAGGAACGGCCGCTCCGGCGAGCGTCGACGATCTTCACTCCGCGCTTTCCCAGTCGGCATTTGCCGAAGTGGCAACCCGCCTGTCATTGCCCGCACCCCTGGCGCCGACAACCGCGCCGACTGAAGCCGCAGACAAGGTGATCATCACGCTCGCGGATTTGCGTCACTTTCTCGAGGATCCCTTGCAGGGCTCGGCGCGCTTTCGCCTGCGCTTGCGCGAAACCCTGGGCGACGACGAACTGGCCGACCGCGAGGACGAGCTATTTGCCACGGACGCGTTGGATCGGTCCGCGCGCCTTCGCGAGGCCATGCGCAAAGCCGTGCTCGCGTCGGAAGCTGTGCCATCAGTCGAAGAGGCGGTCGCCCGCTACGACGAGATCAGCCTGCGCGAGGAACTGGCGGGCCGCGCTCCGGCTGGGCTGTTTCGCGAGGCAGAGCGCGAGCACCACGCGGCCATCTTGCGCAAGTGGGCCGAGCAGCTCGGCCGCATCGCCAATGGTGGGCTGTTGCACGGACGCGTGTTGCACTTTGGCCGGGCCGCCGAGAACGAGGACGCCAAAGAGGTCCTGCCTGCTATCACACTGGAACTGGAGGCTGCGTCGGGCATTGGCAAAGCGCAGCTTCCGCTGCACATACAATTGCATGGTCGGACCAGCGTCCTCATTGAAACCCTGGACCTGCCGCGTGCCTCTGTCATTTTCACCTGCCGCTCCAGGGACGCCGACGAGGAGATCCGGCGCGACAGGGAATCGCTGGCTGCATTCCTCGATCACGTGGTGCTGGCAGCGGCCGGATTGTCCCATGGCCAGCCTGGCCACCGCGGGCTGCTCTTGCTCACCCACGTCGACCGGCAGGACATCGAACGGCGCCGCTTCGCCGCTTTGGATATGGTACGCGCGCGCGACTACCTCGCCCGCCTGGTGCGCGACATGCTGACCGGGACGCTTGGCCCGGACGGCCAGCCCACTGGACTGCACGCATACGTTCTGCCCTGCGAAGCCGTGTTCCGCGCGCGGCGCAGGGGTCTCTTGCCAGGGGACGAGGCCGAGCGACTTTGCGAACTGCATCGCGAAGGTGGCGGCTCTCGCTTCAGTACCTTGAACGGATCGATCCGCGACGCAGCTACGCGATGGAATCCGCCCCCGGCGGAAATGGCCGCGCGCATGGCGGCCGATCGTTTCGGTCTTTTCTTCAAGTTGGAAACGGAGGCCGGATGAGTGCGACCATCCGCTATCCGCGACCGCCCGAGCTGAATCAACTGGGCACCCGGCATGCCGTGGTGGAGGCGTCGGCCGGCACTGGCAAGACATACTTGCTCGAGCACCTGGTCGTCGATCTGTTGCTCAATCACGACGCGCGTATGGAGGAGATCCTCGTCGTCACCTTCACTGAACGTGCCACTGCGGAGCTTTGCCTGCGACTGCGCAGCAAACTGAGCGAGCTCTGCCATCTTTCGGCCGACCACCCCGCCGCTGCCAAACGGCTTGACCAGGAATGCTGGCTGATTGACGAGACTGCGCGCGGCCGGCTGCGCGACGCCCTGCTGGCACTGGATCGCGCCACCATCTCGACTATCCACGGCTTCTGTCTCGGGATTCTCGCGGACCACGCCTTTTTGCATCAACGCATGTTCGACGAGCAGACGGTGGACGAGCGTGACGCCTTTCACACCGCTTTCGTGGAGTCCCTGCGGAACGATTTCGCGGTTCGGCCCGATCTGCTGCCCTATCTGGGTGTCTGGCTGGGTGCTGGCGGCACCACCGCCGATTTGGAACACGGACTCTTCGCCTGCACAAAGGAGCTGACTGGCATATTCCCGTCACGCCCCGAGGCTCTGCAGCCGGATTTCGACGAGTCCGCTCTGGCCGCGGCCATTGCCGTGTGGCCAGTGGAGGCCGCCGTTGATCCGACGCTGGCCGAGCGACTGAAGAAGGCCAAGGTCCATGCCAAGACAGCTGGGGCTGTGTGCCCCCGTCTGCGGATGCTCGCCGAAATCGTGCTCAACGCCCGCGGCGCGGCCACGCCGGCCGCTTTTCTCGGCGACCTAGAACGCTTTGTCGCGGACGACCCTCAACAGGATATCTGGGCCTATCTCATCGGGGCGTTGGAAAAGGGCGCAGCCGACCCTCGCGTAGCCGAAGTGAAGGAGGCGCTGGCAAACTTGCTGGCTGCCACCCCGCCCCTGCTCGCGGCCGTGGCGCACAAATTTCTGCCGCTGGTCAGCGCGCGCCTGCAGGAACGCAAGCGAGCGGCCGGCCTCTACGATTTCCAGGACATGTTAACCCTGGTGGCCGAAGGCCTGGATGACAAGAGTGCACCGGCGCAGTTGCTGCTTTCTACCCTGCGCCGCCGCTACAGGTACGCGCTCATCGATGAATTTCAGGACACCGACGAGGTGCAGTGGTTCATCTTCCGCCGTCTCTTCTTCGAGAGCCGCGCAGGACATATCCTGACTGTCATCGGCGATCCCAAGCAGGCCATCTATCGATTCCGCGGCGCCGACGTGCACACCTACCTGCGCGCGCGCGGGGAGATCCTGCGAGCCGGCGGCGCCCTGGTGAAACTGGCGCAGAACTTCCGCTCCACTGCAGCGGTCATCGACGGATACAACGCCATTTTCGACCAGGCGACGGGCTTTTTCCGGGCCGGGGCGGGCATCGACTACGACCAGCCAGTGACCTGTGGCCGCCCCGATCGACGCCTGCGCGGGGCCGGCGGTCAGCCAGAGCCCGGCGTGGTGGTGCTGGATGTGCAACCAGCGGGCGAAGAGACCCCTGTGGCTGACACCAGACGCGCCTTGCGGCGCCAGATGGTGGAGGAGATTGGCGGTTTGCTCTCCCCAGACGGTGCGCCGTTTGTCCAGGACGGGGAGAGCCAGCGGCCAATTGCAGCCCGCGACATCTTCGTACTTGCCTTCACCAACAAGGAATGTCGCGAGATCGGAGAGGCCCTGCGGGCTGCTGGCCTTCACTTCGCCTTCTACAAGGAAGACGAACTGTTCCAGACCAGTCAGGCCGCCGATGTGCTCGACCTCTTGCGCGCCATTGCCGAGCCTGAGGACCACACGCTGCGGGCGCGCGCCCTTTTGACCCCCTTCTTCGCTCTCGACCTGGCCGACCTGGCGAGAAGAAACCAGCCCGAGGACCCCTTGCTGCGCCAACTCTTCCANNGAGGAGGCGGCGCGCGGCCATGCGACCTTGCGCGAACTGGTCGAGACTTTGGGGGCGTATGTCAACGGGACGCGCCTGCCTCCAGGCGACGAGCGAAACGTGCAGCGACTGGAGAGTGACGCCGAGGCCATTCAGGTGATGACCGTGCACGCGGCCAAGGGCCTGGAGGCCGACGTGGTTTTCGTGTACGGCGGACTTCATCGAAGGACGGACAGTTCACTCAGGGTCTTTCACGACCGCGCAGGCCAAAGGGTGGTGCACCTGGGCTCGCTCGCGCCCGAAGAAGAGGAGCGCTATGCCAACGAAACTGCCGACGAGGATCGGCGTTTGCTCTATGTGGCGCTCACCCGCGCCCGCGCTCGCCTGTACATTCCGCGCTGCCCAGCAGGTCCCCGTGCTTTCTCAGGTCCCTACCGTTTTCTCGGCCCCATTCTCGACAGGCTGCTGGGAGACGCCGAAACCAGCAAGCGGTTCCATCGCGTGCCGGTGGCCTGTCCGGGTGAGCCCCCCGTGGTGTTGCCTGCTCCTGCGCCTGCGGCGCTCTCGGACTGGCAGCCGCCAAGATTGTCGGCCGGGGTGCCGTCGAGCGAATTTCACCGAATTGCGAGAGAGCGGGCCGGCTTCGTCATCACGTCGTACACCGGGGTGAAGCGCCGCCATGGCGGCTTCGTGATTCCCGAGGAGCCGGCCGATCTGTCCACCGCCAACGAGCCAGAGGAGCACGATGCCGCTTCACTGGTCGACCCGCGCGAACTGGCGCGTGGGCGGCTGTCCGGGATCTTCCTGCACGGCATCCTGGAACAGGTTCCGCTCGATGGCCTGGCCGATTCTGGCTCGTCGGCCCAATGGGCGGCGCGACCCGATATTGCAAAGCTTCTCGCTCGCCTGGCCCACCGCCACCAGCGCAACCCCGACCAGATCCCGCATGCGGCGCAGCTGGTGCACACCGCGCTGGTCACGCCCTTGCGCCTGGGCGATTGCCTGGTGCCCGGCCTGGGTTTGGCGCGCCCGTCGCTGCGCGAGACTGAGTTCTTGTATCCGATTCCCGAACGAGATCATCCTCTGCTGGGACAGACCGGCCTCGCGCAGCAAGATGGTCGCACCTGGTCCATTGAACGCGGCCTGGTCAAGGGCTTCATTGATTACCTGTTCGAGCACGAAGGCCGCATCTACCTGTGCGACTGGAAGGGTGATTGGCTTCCGTCGTGGANNTGCGTTTGGCCGGCCTCGACGATCGCGCTGGGTTCGAGCGTCGATTCGGCGGGGTGCTCTATTGTTTTCTGCGCGGCATGCGGCCGGGCGACGAGCAGGCCGGCACCTACTTCCGCAGGCCCGACTGGCAGACCGTGCTCGACTGGCGAGCCGAGATGCTGGGAAGCCAGTTCTGGGGGCTGACGTGAATCGTGCGTCCGCCCGGCTGGGCTGCGCTGCACCTCCCGAATGACGCCGCGTTCGTCGAGGCGCGCTAGCGCACCGTGCTGTCCGATACCGACCTACGTTTCATCACACGCTGATACGCCCGATCCCGCACCCAACTCGGTATGGCGCGCTGGCCTGCCGAATAATCTGGGGTACCTGTACGCGAAAAGCGCCCCTGAGTTGTTTGGAATACCGACATTGTGAGGAAATGGAGTTATTCTGCGAAGCAAGACAGCGATCGGAGGCACCAATGGCCGCGCATTATCGTTTCTTGGTCATTCTTGGTCTGTCCGCTGCAATGGCGACCGCGGCCGGATGTTCGGCGAGCGAAGTGGCGGCGTCGCCGACGGGTGGTTCGGGAGGGACTGGCGCGGGTGGCAACCACTTGTCTGCTGCTGGTGGAAGTACCGGCCTCATCGGCACCTCTCCGTTTGGCGGGGCTGGCGGCGGTTCGGGCAAAGGAGGCACGACGGCCAACCCCTGCTTGTCCGACAACCCACCCGTCAGTTGCCAACTGGTACCCTCGGGTCCCGCCTGCGGTGACGGTGAGATCAATCAGCCGTCCGAAGAATGCGACGATGGCAACAGCGTCCCGGGCGATGGTTGCAACGGGATCTGCAAGATTGAAAAGAACTTCACCTGTCCGACACCGGGCAAGCCTTGCATCTCCTCATTCGAGTGCGGCAACGGCAAGGTCGAGCCCGGCGAGGTGTGTGACGACGGCAACACCATTGACGGCGATGGCTGCAGCGCCGACTGCACGGTCCAGAGCGCGAGCTTCAACTGTCCCACCCCCGGGCAACCCTGCGTTCGGGTCGAGTTCTGCGGGAACAAGCGGGTGAAGGGCGACGAGACTTGCGACGACGGAAACACGGTATCGGGCGATGGTTGCGACTCCAATTGCCACAAGGAAGCCGGCTGGCTGTGCCCGGTTCCCGGCAGTCCCTGCCAGCGTGTGAAGGTCTGCGGGGATGGGATCCAGAGCGCGGACCTCGGCGAGCAATGCGACGATGGCAACGCCGTCAGCGGCGACGGTTGTTCAGCCGATTGCAAGACCATAGAGTCAGGCTTCCAATGTCCCACGCCGGGGAAGCCCTGCATCAACATGAACAAGTGTGGCGACGGTATCGTCTCCGGAGCTGAGACCTGCGACGACGCCAACAACGACCCAAATGATGGCTGCGACCAATGCAAGATCCAAAAAGGCTATGACTGCCCATTCCCTGGTGCCAAGTGCATTGCCAAGTGCGGCGACGGCATCCTGCTCCTGAACGAGCGCTGTGACGACGGCAACACCAACGACGGCGACGGTTGTTCCAGCACCTGTCAGCGCGAGCCGGGCTGGTCCTGCAGCGGTAGCCCCGGTGCGTACGTCTGCCACAAGACCACCTGTGGCGACGGCAAAACCGAAGGCACGGAAAGCTGCGACGACGGCAACAACGATCTGGGCGACGGCTGTACGCCGCTCTGTACTCTCGAGCCGGATTGCAAGTCGGGCGCGTGCAAATCGACCTGCGGCGATGGCATCGTGCTCGGCAACCTGGGCGAGGACTGCGACGACGGCAATGCCATCAACGGTGATGGCTGTTCGTCGACCTGCAAGGTCGAGCCTGGCTATGAATGCAAGCAGCCGCCCCTGGGCGATACCATGCTGGTTCCGGTCGTGTATCGCGACTTCAAGTTCAGTCGAGACGTTCCCGACGATTTTGAACTCGGGGTCAGCGGTTCATACAATCCCCTCCCGGGCATGGTCAACGCGACTCTCGATGCCACCACGGGCAAGCCCGTCTACTCGGGCATCGGCGGCAACGCCCATGTGGCGAGCGCCAACTCGTTCAGCCAGTGGTACAAGGACGTATCCGGGGTCAACCACTCAACCCCGTCCCAGATGACCCTCTGGAACAACGGCCAGGGCGCCTACGTCAACCGCTACGGAGCAAACGGCGAACAGTTCTATACCACTGAAACAGCCTACTATTGCGGCAACGTCGGAGCGGAACTGACGGACGCGACCGGCAACCCCATCCCTTGCACGTCCAAGTACGCGAATGGAACCGATGACTGTTCCAAGAAGGTGGCTGCGGGAGAGACAATGCTTACGTGCTACACCAACAACGGCTCCTACAGTGCCACTTTCATCGTGTCCAAGGTCGACGGCAGCCCGCTTTTCTTTCCGGTTGACGGCGACACTTTCACTCCTGCCTCCGAGCTGACAGCCGCACAGATTCCGCCATACTACGACCCGATGGGGACTTGGCCCTTCGACCTGGATGCCGCGGGAAACAAGCGCCTGCACAACTTCAGCTTCACCAGCGAGGTTCGCTATTGGTTCCTCTACGACAAGACCAAGAGCTACACACTGGACTTCGTCGGCGACGACGATGTATGGGTCTTCATCAACCGAAAACTCGCCGTCGATCTAGGCGGTATTCATACTCCCGTCGACGGCAGTATTGTCATTGGCGCGAACGGCAACGGCACCACGACAATCACGGCGACAATGCCCGTCACTCCTCCGCCTGCGGCGACTCAACAGTCCACTACCCTCGGACTGGTGAGCGGCCAGGTCTACGAAATAGCGGTCTTCCAAGCCGAACGCCAGACCACCGGATCGTCATACAAGCTGACCTTGAGTGGGTTCAATGCCTCGGCGAGCGTCTGCGGACCGATTTGCGGCGATGGGATCCTGTCTCCCGGGGAGCAATGCGACGACGGAACCAACGTGGGTGGGTATGGCAAGTGCCAGCCCGGCTGCGTTCGCGGACCATACTGTGGGGACGGCGTCGTCAATGGTCCTGAGACTTGCGACAATGGGACGAACACGAGCGCCTATGGCACGGCTACCAGCGGCTGCGCGCCCGGCTGCGTGACGCCGCCCCGCTGCGGAGACAAGCAGGTGCAATCCGCTTTTGGCGAAACCTGCGACGATGGAGTCAATGACGGAACCTACGGCGGCTGCTCATCGACCTGCCAGTTCGGCCCCCGCTGTGGCGACGGAACCGTCAATGGTCCGGCTGGCGCCGAGGAATGCGACGACGGCGCCAATGATGGCTCGTACAACAACTGCGCTCCGGGTTGCAAGCTGGGCCCACGGTGCGGTGATGGCGTCCTGGCCCCGGAATTCGGCGAACAATGTGACGATGGCAACAACGTCGGTGGCGACGGCTGCAGCCCCAACTGCCGGCAGGAAGGGATCTGCGGAGATGCCATCGTCGACACCTCCGCGGGTGAAGAGTGCGATGACGGCGTCAACGACGGCGGCTATGGCGAATGCGGCCCCGGCTGCAAGCTCGGCCCCCGTTGTGGCGACGGCGTGAAGCAAGACAAGGAGGAGTGTGATGACGGGCCCAACCCGACCGGGGCCTACGGCGAGTGTTCCAAGGGTTGCGTGCTCGGACCGCATTGCGGAGACGGCAAGACGCAGCCTGGGTACGAGGAATGCGACGACGGCAACACCATCTCCGGGGACGGGTGTAGCTCGGCCTGCAAGATAGAGACCTGGGTTTACTAGAAAGCATCCCAGGCTCACCGGCAACGCGCCCATGCCCGCCCGACCGGGCCGATCATGTTGCAATCTCGGGGACGGCTGTGGCAGCGCGCTCGACTGCGGCTCCGACCTGCGCGCGCGCATCGCGGCCGAGGTGGGGCTGCCGGCCTCGGCCGGGAAAGTGCGAGAATAGGGCGATACGCTTGCCGCGCAGTAGTGGGCGCGTACTCAGCGGTGCCGCGGCTCGCCGTGTTCCTTGTGCTCTTTACGTTCTTGCCGGTCGTTGTGGCGGTCGAAGTTGTCGCGGTTGAAGCCGTGATTGCCACGGTCAAGACGGCCACGGTCGTTGTGCTCCCTGAATTCCCTGCGTTCCTCTTGCTTGAAGTGGCCTTCACCGCGGCGCCCCGGCGCCCGTGGCGGTTCGTTCATATGCGGACCCCCGCCCCGGTAGTGCTTGTACCTGCCGGGCGGAATGCGCACCAAACCCCGTGGGACCTCCCGCCGGTGGACAACGACCCAACCGCCCCGGTGGTCGCGCGTGCGGTACCAATGCGGGCCCGAGCGGTACCAGTACCAGCCGTCCACGAAGAAGACCTCCTGGTCGTAGTCCTGCACCACCTGCACACCTGGGCTGACTTCGACCAGAGCCGGCGCGGTCTCGAACCGGATCGCCGGCGCCCCGATCTGCACCTGAACGTTCACCTGCGCCGCACTGGTCCGGGGCAAGACGACCGACAGCGGCACCAAAGCAATCACCACGCGTGAGATGGCCAACTTGATTCGCACGAGATGGTTTCTCCTTTCCTGACGTGCCAGCGTATCGCGAGGTCAGACCCACATATTGTACTCCCTTCCCAGACGTCACGTCGTGAACCTGGTCGGGAAATCCAATGATACGGTGGATGGCGGTGGTTGCATTCGGTCAGTTTCGGCAGTATGCATCCCACCCAATCTTCGTGATCAGCGAGTTGGAACATGGTCGGGATGCCGTGTCCAGCCGGGGTCGTCCTGCACATCCCGATTAGCGAGATGATGAAGACGGCATCAGGCAGTCCCATGGACGGGTTCAGACAAACCATTCCCGAAGTCACAGTCCGTGACGTCCATGGGCGCACCTACAGGCGCATACGCCTGCGTCAGCACACCACGGTGGGCCGCGCCGAGGACAACGATCTCTTCTTCCCCGACTCGCTGCTGTCTCGCCACCATGCCGAGTTCCAGCGGCGTGAGGACGGCTGCTATGTCTTGGACCGGGAGAGCGCGAACGGGACCTACGTGAACGATATCCGCGTCCACGACGAGCAGGTCCTGCATGAGGGTGACACCATCACGGTCGGCGGAATCGCGCTTGAGTTCCACGAAACCGCGCTGCCCGACGGCGCTGGCGAGGGGCCGGGCGACGGGGTGGTGAAGGCCGAGGTCGTGCCGGAGATGACCCTGCGCACCAAGGATGCCATCGACGTCACCAATCTGATCGGCGAAGACCGCCTCCTGGGCGTCCTGTGCCAGGCCACGAATACTCTCGTGGTCCATCATCCGCTGCCTGATCTCTTCGACAAGATCCTGGAGGCCATTCTCCACGCGATCCCGGCCGAGCGCGCGGCCATCATGCTGCTCGAAGGGCAGCCACCGGTGCCGACCTTGAAAGCCGCGCGCTCGCGCTTCGGCCCTGACGTCGTGAGGGTCAGCCAGGGCATCGCCAAGCGGGCGCTCGACGATCGCGTCGCCTTCTTGCTGCCCGACGTGTTCGAGGATCCCGGGCTGCGCGATCGGGACAGCGTGCGCACCGACCCGATCCGTTCCGTCATGTGCGCGCCCCTGTGGTCGACTTCGAACCGAGACGGCCCTGGCCGTGTGCTGGGGCTGGTCTATCTCGACACTCAAAGCGACGTGCCGCCCTTGACCTATCGGGATCTCCAGATCCTGACCGTTCTGGCCAATGTCACGGCCGGCAAGATCGAAAGCGCGCGGTTGCTGGAAGAGGACCTGCACAGGCGGCGGCTGGAAGAGGACATGCGCCTGGCGGGACAGATCCAGTGCCACCTACTGCCCCGCAGGGCGCCCGAGATTGCAGGGTACCGCGTGGATGGAGCGACCGAGCCCTGCCTCATGGTGGGTGGCGACTACTTCGATTTCGAACACGATGATCAGCACCTGCACATGGTTCTGGCGGACGTATCGGGCAAGGGCATCGGCGCGGCCATGCTGATGGTGGCTCTGCAGGCCGCCGTGCGCGCGCACTGGCGCGACGGCTCCCTGCCCGAGGCCACCGCCCGTATCAACCAGACCTTTCACAAGACCGTTCCGCCTGACAAGTACGCGACCTTCTTCGTGGGACGGCTGGACCTGCTCACCGGGGCTCTCACCTACGTCAACGCGGGCCAGAATCGGCCCTTGCTCATCCAGCCCGATGGAAAATGGCAAAGCCTAGCGGTGGGCGGCACCGTCCTGGGCGCCTTTGCCGAAACGAACTACCAGCAAGGCACGGCGGTGCTGGAGCCGGGCGCTTGCCTGCTTGCCTTTTCGGATGGCATCAGCGACTCCTGGCCCGATGCGGACGAGGCCGATCGGCAGTTGGTGGCTCTCGCACAGTCGCGCCGTCACGTCACAGCCGCCGCCCTTAGCGCTGACATCTTCCGTGCGGTGGATCAGGCCAACGGCCTCAAGGCCAGCGACGACCGGACCTTGCTCGTCATCCAGCGCCTTGCCAACGGCAGTTCCTGAAGAGCGCGCATTGTGGGTTAGATTGCGGCCCGTCTTGCCTATGTCGGTTTTCTAGTTGGCAAGCGCCCGTCAGTGGAGCTTGGGAAGGAGGTCCGTCATGATCCGCATCAGCAGAGAGGAAAAGCAGGCCACCTTGTTCTTGAAGGGCAGCGCGGCTGTCTACTTCCTGGTGGGCCTGGCGTTCATATTCTTTCCCGATCCGATTCTCTCGCTCTTCAACCGGCTTTCGGCGTACCTGTTCCCGACTCTGCCGCTCACTCCGATCGGGGGCGAGCACTTCTGGACCGCATTGGCCTTCTCCATGATGATGACCATCGCGGCGATCTGCTTCGCTGCCCAGCACAACATCCGCAAGTATCGGCACCTGGTCGTCATCCTGCTGGTTTCCAAGAGCGCGTCCTCGCTGTCGGCCCTGATGCTGTTTCTGCTGCAGAGCCGCACCCTCAGCTATCTCGGTATCGCGCTGGTGGACGGGGTCCTCTTCTGGATCACGCTGGTCTTCTTTCTACGAGCCAACAAGGCCTTCTTCAGGGCACAGACCTTCTATCTGCATTCTCCACCGGCTGAGATCAAGACCACGCCGACGACGACCGTGGTGGTCCGCCGGGGCGAGGACAAGTTCGCCTTGCTCGATCAAGTCGTCACCGAGTCGGGATTCTGGGATGTGCTGGAGAGGCGCTTCGCCGCCTCGGGCAAGAGCAAGCCCGACTTCCGGGTGGTCATCAAGCCGAACTTCATGTTCATGCATTCCAAACGGGACATCTCGTCCTATACGGATCCGGCGCTGGTGGAGGCGCTGGTCGACCGGATCGTGGCCTGCGGTTTCACCAATGTCACCCTGGTCGAGGCGCAGAGCGTTTACGGCAACTACTACCAGAACCGAGAGGTGCTCAAGGTGGCCGCGTACGTCGGGTACTCCACCAACAAGAACTACCGCATCGTCGATCTCACCCAAGAGATGGTGCCCTTCGACTACGGCGGGCGCTTCGGCCGGCACTTCGTGGGCCCGACCTGGCGCGATGCTGATTTCCGTATTTCCTTTGCCAAGAACAAGACGCATCTGTTCTGTCACTACACGCTCACTCTGAAGAACATCTACGGGACGCTCCCGATGCAGGACAAGCTCAGGGAGTATCACGGCAAGCGCGAGTATGACTGGCCCACCATCGAGAGCATGAAGCACTTTCCCGTGCACTTCGGCCTGATCGACGCCTTCTGGAGCGCCGATGGTGAATTCGGAGTGTTCGCGGATCCCAAGCCCAACCACACCAAGACCATGATCGCCGGCGAGAATCTCATCGCCGTCGATTGGGTGGGGGCGAAGAAGATGGGGCTGGATCCCGACGCTCCGGGCGTCGGCCGCTTTCTGCCCCTGGCAGTGGAGGCCTTCGGTCGCCCGGAGCGCATCGACTGGATCGGCGATCAGTCAGTCTACCAGCCGTGGACCAACGTGAGTGGGGTCTTGCTCAAGTCGCTGGATCTGATGGAAGAAGCCGAGGCCTTCACCGTTTGGATCTTCGGATGCCTGTCGGCGCAGGATGCGTACTTCAAATACAGGCTCACAGCGCGGCCCGGACTGGTCATCCGCAAGCTTCTGGCGCCATTGAAGCGTCTGCTTTTCCGCTACGACGATCTGTCGCGCTAGTTTTCGGAGGCTACTTCGCCAGCGCCTGCTCCAGCGCCACGGCCACCGCCACGGAGGCGCCGACCATGGGGTTGTTGCCCATGCCCAGGAAGCCCATCATCTCCACGTGCGCGGGCACTGAGGATGAACCGGCGAACTGGGCGTCGCTGTGCATGCGGCCCATGGTGTCGGTCATGCCGTACGAGGCAGGACCGGCGGCCATGTTGTCCGGATGCAGGGTGCGGCCCGTGCCGCCGCCGCTGGCCACCGAGAAGTACTTCTTGCCCTGCTCCACGCATTCCTTCTTGTAGGTGCCGGCCACGGGATGCTGGAAGCGNNGGGTTGGTGGAGTTGCCGGTGATGGACACGTCCACGCCCTCGTGGTGATTGATGGCCACGCCCTCGCGCACGTCGTCGGCGCCGTAACAGCGCACCTTGGCCTTTTCGCCCTTGGAGTACGCGATCTCCTTCACGATGTTCAGCTTGCCCGAGGCGTAGTCGAACTTCGTCTGCACGTAGGTGAAGCCGTTCACGCGGCTGATGATCTGGGCGGCGTCCTTGCCCAGGCCGTTGAGGATCACGCGCAGAGGAGCCTTGCGGGCCTTGTTGGCGCTGCGGGCGAGGCCGATGGCGCCCTCGGCGGCGGCGAAGGATTCGTGGCCCGCCAGGAAGGCGAAGCACTTGGTCTCTTCCTTCAGCAGCATGGAGGCCAGGTTGCCGTGGCCGATGCCCACCTTGCGATCGTCCGCCACCGAGCCGGGAATGCAGAAAGCCTGCATGCCTTCGCCGAGAGAACACGCGATATCTACGGCCTTCTTCTGGCCCTTTTTGAGGGCGATGGCGGCGCCGAGGATGTACGCCCAGCAAACATTCTCAAAACAGATGGGCTGGATTTCCTTCACGATCTTGTAGACGTCGACGCCCTTGGCATCGGTGAGCTTCTTGGCTTCTTCGAGGGAAGCGATGCCGTACTTGGCCAGCACCGG
>PMZX01000473.1:0-850 GCA_003170035.1 Myxococcales bacterium
TCTGCTCGGCGCCACCGTCGAACAATGCGTCCGGTGCGGGCGCGACCGCGGTGAAGAGCGGCACCTGGCTGCCGAAAGACTGCTCAAGCGAGGGGGTGAGCCGAAGCGAGACCTTGCCGTCGAAGGGATCGGTTAGCACCACGGTGTAGCGGCCGTGAAATGGATTGGACGAGAGGCTCACCAGGGCAAAATCGTCGAGGACCTGGGTGGACTGGGTCCGGCTTGCGCCCCAGCCTGCAAAAGCATCGAAGTATTCGTAAGCCGAGGTCATCTCAGCGCTGGCGGGCACAACCCGGGCCAGGGTGCAGCTTTGCATCAGCGAAGCCGGTTGCCGGCAGGCGAGGAGATAGGCCATGCCTGCGTCGACGAAGGCAGAGCGGATGGGAAGCTCGTCGCCCAGCCAAAGCACCGTGGACCCGACGGCATCGACGGCGCGGGTGCAAGTGCCGGCGATGGTATCGAGCACGCAAACCCCGGTGCCGAGGAGTTCGAAGTCAAACGAACCGGGACCCACCAGCACGTGATCGTAGTACAGGTGGCCAACACCCGCATCGCTGAAGCCGGCCTTGGGCACGAGCGCAAGCCAGCGGCCATCGGTCCGGGTTGCATTGGCGCTGGTTTCGGCGGCGTCGAGCGTGAGGAACGCGGCCAGGTTGCCATCCGGGGTTCGCAGCAGGTCGGCCGGGCCGGCGCAAGCGGCATCCGCGCTTGCAAGCCAGAGGGCGGCCCCGGGCGCGGTTGATCCATCAGCCAGGGTCGCGGATTGAAAGATCCACAGCGCGCCGTCCGGAAAGGCGAGGGTCGCCGGAGTGGTCCAAGTCGCCACGTCCGCGGGCATGGGTACGATGCA
>PMZX01000473.1:880-7283 GCA_003170035.1 Myxococcales bacterium
GGCATTGTATCACCACCACCGTTCGGGATTCGTGCCATGCGACGTCGGTTCTTTGGCTGGAAAGCGCGCAAGAGTGGCGCCGCCGATCCCCGAGTGAAGCATCGAAGATATGTGGAATCAGCAGCTCGTTGCCTTGGGATGGCTGACCCCGCAAGGATTGCGTACAGGCCGCACCCAAGAGGACAACAGCACCAATTCAGTACACCCTCGACCACTCATCATCATCCAACCAACAGCGACATAGTTGATGGAGCCAAGGCATAGGCCTCGGTGGACTTCCGCGGCTGTGCTGAGGTTGCCGACTCAAAGAGGGAGGGAGTTCACATGCGAGCACTTGGATGTTGTATCGGGATAGGGATTTTGGTCACCGCGGCTTGTGGCGGTGGCAGCGGCAGCTCCAGTACCAGTACCGGCGCCCGCACCAGCAGCAACGGCTCCACAAACTCCAATGGCAGGAACCAATTGACTGGCCAATGCACCGGCCAGACATCGAGTGAAACCTGTGCTGGCGAGGACGCCTACGTGCAGTGCCTAGAGACCGCATGCGACAGTCAGCTCAAAGGGGCCTTTGGTAGCACCTATGCCAGCGGATTGCCCTCTGGCCCCTGTGGACCCTACATCGCTTGCGAGCTGGTTTGTCCCTGCGATGCCACGGCCAGCGCCTGCGAAAGCAATTGTTACGCAACCGACGTCACAAACAATGCCAGTTGTTCTGCCGCGTTCCTGGCTGTTAGTTCGTGTGTACTCAACGCAGCGTGCACGACGCCGGTTTGCGCGACAACCGCAGCCGCCACCAACACTGCAACGTCCATCAACACCAGAACCCTCACCAACACTGCAACGTCCATCAACACCAGGACCCTCACCAGCACGGCCAGCAGCACAAACACAGCGACGCCAAACTGCGCGGCGCTGACAAGCTGCTGCGACACGCTCGTGGCTGGCCCGCAGGCTGCGGCCTACGAGCCGACCTGCAACCAGCTTGCCTCCTACGGCGATGCTGTGTGCCTGCAAGTCCTATCAGGGTGGGAACAATCGGGGGTCTGCGGCACTGGGGCTCCGACCAGCACCCTGACCGCCACCAACACGACGTCTATCCCTAGCACCGCGACACTCATCAGCACGGCAACCATCACCAGGACCGTCACCAGCACCGCCAGTAGCACGAACACCGCGACTACAAATTGCGCGGGGCTGGTCAGTTGCTGCGACGTCCTCCTTGCTGGCCAGCAGGCTGCGACCTACCAGCAGAGCTGCGCGCAACTCACTACGGCTGGCGACGCCGTATGCGTGCAGATCCTGTCAAGCTGGCAACAGGCAGGGATCTGCAAATAGCGGCGCGTTGGGAAGGGGAAGGCCATGCCAGATATTCTCCATCGGGTTGGAATCAACGCTTCAGCCAAGAAGGTGTTCGAGACCCTTTCCACAATCGAGGGTCATCGCCACTGGTGGGTTGCGAATGCCACGGGAAACGCGAAGAAGGGAGGCGTCATCGACTTTGGGTTCGTGGACGTGAAGGTGGTGGAGTGCAAGCCGAATACCTTGGTCAAATGGGTGTGTGTCCGGGGGCCCAGAGAATGGATGAACACCGAGATCACCTTCCGGCTGAAACGCGCGCTAGGGCAAACCTTCGTGCTTTTCACCCATGCCAAGTGGAAGGAGCCGGTTGAATTCATGCACCATTGCAGCACCAAATGGGCGGTATTTCTGCTGAGCCTGCGGGACTGGCTGGAGCGCGGCGAGGGCCGCCCTTTCCCCTACGACGTCAAGATCCACGTCGGCGATTGACGGGTGACTACCGTGTCAATGCCGCAATGGCGATTACGTACCAGGCGGCATGGGGCAGCCACTGTTCGACCCAGCGCCAGTCGCCACAGGAGGTAGCGCTGGGCCACTGGATGCCGCTGCCGTCCGTGGCCTGGCCTGTGATGCCGTTGGAAATGCCGCCGACCAGGGTTCCGCCCTGTGGCTTGGACGCGCAGAAGGGCGGCGGATTCTGGTTGCCGAGTCCGTTCAAGAAGCAGATGTCATAGGGATTGTTGCCCAGGATCCAATCGATCTGGTTGCCCGCGAAGCGAAGCAGATCGAGGTATTGGGTGCCGCTGGCGGAGATGACATCGGCGCCAAACAGGGCAGCGGCTGCCAGGGATCCGAGGCGGGCATTCTCGCCCTGCCACCAGTATCCCGACTCATTGTCGTGGGGGATGAAGAATCCCGTGGTCGATGCGCTGGTGTGTTGCCGGGCATAGCCAAACGGATTTATCACCGCAGAGGTCACCTGAAGCAGGTAATTGAGGTGCTTTTGCACGGCCTGTTTGATGGTGCTCTTGCGTNNAAGGGACGGGACGCGCCGTCGGCGATGAAGTAGCCCTCTGCACTCAGACGGCCCACCAGCGACGTGGCGCGCGCCCGAGCCGCGTCGAGGTAGGTGGCGTTCTGGGTGGTGGCGTAGAGCTCGCTCGCGGCGAGCAGCCCAGTGTAGTCGTCGATGACGTTCTCTTTGCCGTCGTCTGCGTACAGCTTGCCGTTGGTATTCAGGTAGTCGAAGGCCTTCTGGGCGCCGGCGAGGTACTGCGCGCTGGTGAAGCTGCCGTCGACCTTCCATCGGGCCGCGCGGGCGAGTGCGGCGATGCTCATCCCGCCGCCTTCGCGTAGCGCCGATTGCCAGTCGGCGGTTTCGCCTCCATAGTCACCCACGAAGGCGCAGATCGTCCGTTGACCGACATCACCCGACCAGTGATCGAAAACGGTGATGTAGAAATAGCCGACGGGATCGAGCACCCGCAGCAGGTAGTCTGCGCCCCACAGGGCCTCGGCCTGCACGGCCGCAGCGTTACCCAGGGCGGTTAAGGCAGCCCCACCTTGGTCGTAGACCCAGGCCAGCGCCCAGGCCACCAGGGGGATCTGCTGCGGGTTCATGAAGTTGGTGTAACTGAGGTGGCTCAGGTACTTCGAGATGTCCCCGGATGCGTCGTACCAGCCCCCGCGCACGTCGGCGCGCGCGCTGATGCCAAAGAAGGGAACGCTCGCATCAGCGGCCCAGACGTCGGGGTCGTCGGCGCGGGATGAGGTGAAATAGCCCAGGACGCTGGGAAACGTCTTCGTAAACAGCCGATTGTCGCTGATCTCGAACTTGGGCGAAACCGAGCTTCCCGCCTGCAATCGATAGGTGCCTGGTCGCGTGAGCTCGGTGAAATCGATCGAGAAGAACGAATTGCTGCTGCCCCAGGCGCTGAAGCTTTGGGCGGCGAGATTGCCACACCACACCGCGACGCCGTCGCTGCCAACTACGAAGAACCTGGCCAACGTGGCAGGTCCTTCCACCACGGCGTGCTTGGGACCTAGGGTGTCAAAGCCCAGTTGATTCAAGTGGAAGAAGGCTGCTGTGCCCGCCGTGGCTCCGCCCGCCGACAGTTCGAACCAATCGATGTTGGCAATGCCCGCCGTGGATCCGACCGCGACGAGATAGAGCGTGTGTGTGCCAGTGACAGCGCTCAGGGGAACCGTTGCGCCGGCCCATGTTGCCCACGAGCCGGTCGAGGCCGGCGTCCATGTTCCAATTAGTTGGCCGGTGGCACTGTCGAGTCGGACCTCGATCTGTCCCCCGTCCACGCCCTTGGCGTAGTGGATCTGCAGCGTATTGATGCCATCCATTGCGATACCAGAGTAGAAAAGGAAATCGCCGCCCTCGATGAAGCCAACGTCGGTGTCACCGTTTTCGAGTTGCGTGCCCTGCTGTCCGCCCAGCGTGCCGCTGCACTTTCCTTTGCTTGCGCCAAACGCACATTCTGCCTCGATGTGCTGGGTTGCGACCGCTAGGCCCGGGGCTTCGCAGGTCATCACTTTGTTCGGTGCGAGTGTGGCTCGGGGGGCACTGCTGGCTGCGGCGTCACTTCCGCCGGTTGCGCCGGCGTCTTTGCCAGGGACGTCACTTCCGCCGGTCGCGCCGGCGTCTTTGCTCAGGACGGCACCGCCGGTCGCACTGGTGTCCGCACCAGCCGCGCCAGCGACACTCCCCCCTGAGGTGACAGGTGCATTTCCGCCCGTGGCGGTCCCAGCGGCCAGGCCGGTTCCCGCTTCCCCGGCTGCAGCCCCGCCGGAGCCACCGCCGCTGCCCGCCTGGCCCTCCGGGTATTCAGGCGAAGCAGTGCGCTCGGGCCTGCAGCCGAGCAGAACCAGGACGAGAGCGACGGCCGTGCAAGAGCGGGGATGATGCATCGGGGTTACTTCTTGTAGAGGAGGGTGCGGCAAGTGACAGACACGAGCTGTGCTCGTTCCGCGGCCTGTGCGATTCCCGTGAAGCCGATTCTTTGTTCTAGAACACCACGCTGTAGATAGGTGGGAACTTCAAGACTAGCGCGGGCCGACGATCGGTTGTGACTGGCCCCGCCACGCAGCAAACCAGGCTGCAATCTGCTTCCGCCCGATGGTCTGCTATGCAAGCCGCATGGGCGAGCCCATCGCGGATTGGCCTGGTACTGGCGCTGGCCTTTGCCGGAGACCCCGCGGCGCTATGCCCAGGCTGCGGGCTTCCAGGTGGCACTGCCCCTGGTCGACGACTACCCGACCCAGGCCGAATACAGCATGGCCACGGTCCCCCCACCCATCTCGGCCAACCAGGCGTTCGGTAGCGGAGGACTCAGCACCGCGGGCAGATCCAGTACCAGCCGAACGGCTATGACGGACATTTCGTTTCCACCCTGAATCCCAGCGCGCGCACCGCCATCGAGAAGATGTTGGTCACCCTGGTGCGCGAGACGAACCCGATTATCGAGCCGTAGTAGGGGCGACCTGCGACCACGGCCACGACCTCCCGCGGCTATCGCGGGATCAGGGTTCCCCGTTGCGGTTGGGCAGCCGCGCGCGCAAGAATACGATTCGGCAGGAGTTTCATGATGCAGATCGAGAAGGGCATCGACAAGATCGTCAAGACCATCCGCCTTCTGATCCTGGACCAGCCAGGGTACCTGGGGCGCGTTGCCACCGCGGTCGGCAATGCGGGCGGCAACATCACCGACCTGCACCTGGTGTCCTACGGGGTCGAATACAACACCCGCGACCTGACCCTGTTCATCGACGACGAGGCACAGCTTCAGGAGGTTCTGGCCGAGGTCGGCAAGGTCGAGGGCGTGATCATCTCCGAGATCATCGACCCGGTCCTGGAAATGCACCGGGGCGGCAAGATCCAGGTCAAGAGCCGGGTGCCGCTGGATGGCCTCGCCACCCTCCGCAAGATCTACACGCCCGGGGTGGCCAAGGTGTGCAAGCTGATCGAGCAAACGCCCGATCTGAAGTACGAGTACACCTCGATCGGAAACACGGTGGCCATCGTAACCAATGGCACGGCCATCTTGGGCCTGGGCGACATCGGGCCGGTGGCCGGCATGCCAGTGATGGAGGGCAAGGCGGTCCTCTTCGATGCGCTGGCCGGCATCAACGGCGTGCCCATCCTGCTGGCGAGCAAGGACACCGAGGAGATCGTCCGCACCGTGGCGACCATCGCGCCCTCGTTCGGCGCCATCAACCTGGAGGACATCAGGGCGCCGGAGTGCTTCGAGATCGAGAGCCGCCTCGACGCGATGCTGGACATCCCGGTCATGCACGACGACCAGCACGGAACCGCCACCGTGGCCCTGGCCGCGCTGCTCAATGCCACGAAGTACGTGGGCAGGCCGATGCGCAACGACTGCGTCGGCGTGGTGGGGCTGGGCGCTGCTGGCATCGGCATCGCGAAGCTGCTCATCGCCCATGGCGTGAGGCGCATGGTGGGAACCGACATCAACCCCGGCGCGATGGCGATCTTCGAGAAGGTGGGCGGCTCGCCCCTGTCGCTCGACGAGGTCATGAAGGCCGCCGACATCGTGATCGGCGTGACCGGGGCGGCTGGCCTGCTCAAGCCCGCCATGATCCGCAAGGGGCAGATCATCCTCGCGCTCTCCAACCCGCGGCCTGAGATCTCGCCCGAAGACGCCCGCAATGCCGGCGCGGCCTTCGCCGCCGACGGCCGCAGCGTGAACAACGGCCTGGCCTTCCCCGGCATCTTCCGCGGCGCGCTCGACGCCCGCGCCCGGTCGATCTGCAACCGCATGAAGATCGCCGCCGCACGCACCATCGCGTCCTTTGCCGCCACCGGCGAACTGGTGCCGTCGATGCTCAACCTGGACATGCACAAGGCGGTGGCCCAGGCGGTGGAACGCGCCGCCTTCGAGGCCGGCATGGCCCGCGCCCGCCCGGACGTGCCCGAGTAGGGGCGACGATCGGGCGACCGCAGGTCGCCCCTACGTCGAGCGTCGTTGCACGCAACGGGCGTTCCGTGGTCGTGTATCCGGTAGGGGGACCTGCGGTCGCCCCACGGGCGGTCGTCCGCTATTGCTGCGAAACCTCGTGGTCGAGCGAGAACTGT
>PMZX01000155.1 GCA_003170035.1 Myxococcales bacterium
GGGGAGGTGGTGGCGGGTGGGGGACCGAAGGGCGAAGCGAACCCTCCCAGGGTTCCCATGTGAGAGGAGGAGAAGGGATTCGAACCCTTGGCGCCCTTTTGAGGCGCTACGGTTTTCAAGACCGTCGCCTTCGACCACTCGGCCACTCCTCCGGTCGTGTCTTCGAGAATATACGATATGTCGGGGCGGCGTCCCGGCTACTTGGCCCTTGCCGGCCGCGACATGCGGGGCCGGTGCACGTTGAAGGCGGGCCTCTGGTTGGGGTCGCAGTTCGGCCCGAAACCATCGGCCTTGAAGTCGTAGCTCAGGCGGCCGCTCATGCGGCCCTTGACCGCCTCGATCTCGACCTGGTGCTGGCCGGCGCGGGCGGGCGAACAGTATGACAAGAGGTAGTAGCGACGGGAGAAACCCTCGATGCGCCGGCCGATCTCCTCGAATCCTCGCGTGACGTCCTGCGGGTTCTTCGAGGTGAAGGTGCCGGACCGGCCGATGGCGTGGACCTCGGCGTCGTTCACCTCACCACCCACCGCAATGGCATAGATGTCGACCTGGGTCTCGGCGACCGCGTCGCGCAGGGCCTCAGCCTTGACCCGACCGGCGTGGTCGGTGCCGTCGGTGAAGACCACCAGGGTGCCGAAGCGCAGGGGAACCGCGGCATGGTCCATCTGACGCTCCAGGATCTTGATCGCTTCCACCACCGAGCCGTTGAGGTTGGTCGACGGATCCTTGGGCCTGTACCAGGCCAGGCTGTTGATGGCCGTCTCCACGTTGGCGGCGCCGAAGCCGGCGATGGGGCTGATGTGCGGGCTTCCGTCAAAGGCGTACACCGCCACCTTCTGGCGCGATCCGATGCGCCTCGAGAAGCTGGCGGCGGCCTCAACCAGCTGGTTCACCTCGGGCGAGCCGACCACTGAGCCGCTCATGTCGACCAGCAGCAAGGCGTAGAACGCGGCCGCCACCTCGGGTTGCAGAATGGTCTGCCGGCTCTCGTACACTGACACCGGACGGTCGTCCTCGTAGATGTGGAAGTCCTCCGGGCGCAGGTCAGGCACCGGATCGCCGCGGGTGGTGTCAACCGTGAAGTAGACCGCGATGTTGGACGGCTTTTGCACCGAGCGGTCCACCATCTGCAGGTTGAGGCCGGTGCATCCGGTCAGGGCCGCCAAGCAGAGCACGCAGCGTGAGGTCAGCATCATGGCGGCGCAGTATAGACGCCGGCCGGATCGGTGCGACCAGATTGTGACGACGGGTGGTCTGACGGCCCCACCCCCAGCGCACGGGCCACCGGCCGAATCCTACTGTCGATACCTGACTTCGGCCGTCCGGTTTTCCCGTTTCCCTTCGCCCCGTTGCGCGTTTCCTCTTGTCCGGCGCGTCGTCCGGGCAGCTTGTATCCTTGCGTCCAGCAAAAGAGGACTCGCCATGTCTGGATTCGAAGGTATGCTTGGAGGGGACCAGCCATGGACGCGAGTCAACGGTCCGCACGACCGACGCGCGAGACACGCGAGCCTGGTGAACGTGCAGATGATCGGCAGGCACGCATCGACCAGTTGCTGGAATGGCAGGCCTGGCAGCAACGCCTGTTCGAGGCGATCCGTGCGGTCAACGACGAGAGCTCCAGTCAGCGGGGCGCAGCGTTCTTCGACACGCTGACCGCCCGCCTGACCACGGTGCTGGGCGCCGACTTCGCGTTCGTGGGCCAACTGGGCCTCGACGNNCACAGCAAGGATGTGGTGCGCCTCTTCCCCGAGGACACGCTGCTGGCCGAGATGGGGATTCACGCCTACGTGGGCGTGCCGTTGCGCGATGCCAACGGCCGAAGCATCGGCATCCTGGTGGGCCTGTTTCGCCGCGACCTGGACGACGCGGAGTTGGCCGAATCGGTGTTGCTCTTCTTCGCGCCGCGGGTGGCCCTGGAAATACAACAGGCGCGATCGGAAAGTGTCCTGCGCCAGCGCGACGAGGCCCTGCACCGTCTGATGGACTCGAACGTGGTTGGCTTCGTGGTGGCCGATCTGGAGGGCCGTATTCTCGATGCCAACGACACGTACCTGGCCATGATCGGCTTCGATCGCGAAGATCTGGTCTTGGGGCGAATCCGCTGGCCCGAGATGGCGCCGCCCGAAGCCGCGGACGAGCCGACCATGGTGCAGCGACTGCTGGCACACGGCTCGTCCAAAGCCTGGGAGGTGGAATGGGTACGCAAGGACGGGACGCACATGCACGTCGTGCTGGGCGGCGCGCTGCTGGACGCCAGCACGGGGCGGGTCGGCGCCTTCGTCCTCGACCAGACGGAGCACCGTCGCGCCGAACGCGAGCGGCAGGAGGTGCTGGCGCGCGAGCACGCAGCCCTGGCCGAGGCTGAGGAGGCAAACCGGGCCAAGGATCGCTTCCTGGCGGTGGTATCCCACGAACTGCGCAATCCCCTGTCGCCCATAACCTCGGCGGTGCAACTGCTCAAGGCCATCGCCCCGGCGGACGAGCGCGTGCAGAACGCGTTGCGCATCATCGACAGAAATGCGCGCCATGAGGCGCGTCTGGTGGATGACCTGCTCGACCTGTCACGCGCGGCGCGTGGCGCCCTGAACATCGAGCGCAAGCCCCTGGACTTGGGCCGGCTGCTGGTGGATGTGCTGGGGACCATGCACGAGGATGCGAGGCGTGCGGGGATACACCTCGAGGGCACGTTCGAGCCTGGTCTGTGGGTGAACGCAGACGCCACGCGCATGAGTCAGGTCGCCATAAACCTTCTTTCCAACGCGCTCAAGTTTACCCCGACCGGCGGGCGGGTCACCGCGCGCCTGCAAGGCCACGGCGACGGTGCGCGCTTCAGCGTCGAAGATTCCGGCATCGGTATCGAGCCCGAGCTTCTGTCGCGCTTGTTCACGCCCTTCGTGCAGGGGGCCAGCAGGACCTCACGACCGGCGGGCATGGGTATCGGATTGTCGATCGTGCGGTCGCTGGTCGAGTTGCACGGAGGCAGCGCGCGGGTGGAAAGCGAGGGTCAGGGGCGGGGAGCGCGTTTCATTGTCGAGTTGCCCATCGTCGCGCCGCCGCCGGCGGCCGAGGTGCCCGCCCCGCTTGCGCCCACCGGACCAAGCATCTTGGTGGTCGAGGACAATGACGACGCCCGCGAGATGGTCGCCACCTGCCTGGGCATGCTGGGCTACTCGGTGGCAGCCTGTGCGACCGGCGAGGCGGCTCTGGACTGGCTTGGTCGGGAGCGGCCGGGCGTGATCCTGGTCGACATCGGCCTGCCCGGCATCGACGGTTACCAATTCCTGCGTGGGGCGCGCCTGGTAGCGGGCTGTGCCTCGATCCCTGCGCTCGCGGTGACCGCTCTTGGGGGGCCGGACGACCTGAAACGCACGCGGGAGGCGGGTTTTGCCGGGCACGTGGTGAAGCCGTTCGATGTGGACGAGCTGGCCCACCGGATTCACACCTTGCTGGTCGACGGCCGTCCGGCGGACGCGCCGCTCGCCTGACCGGCGGCTTGCAGGCCTAAGTTCCGTAGCCTCCCTGGTCGACTTTCGTCAACCGCTCGCCCATGAACGTTAGGACTATTTCCAGGGTGTAGGGCCCGAAGTCGTAGATCCAGAGTTCCCCCACTTTGTATCTGTCACACTCGTCGCAGTCGCTCGCGATCAGATCCTCGCGCGTCTTGGGAGGACCGCAGATCTTAATGACCTTCTTCATTGAAAATCCGGCCTCCACCAGTCGGTCGTTCTTGGGACAGCGAAAACCCTCGCCGAAAACGGGAGTTTCGACGGCAACCAACAACAGGCCGGCGAGGAAAAGACCACGCAAGAACATGCTGCCTCCTGCAGTCGCTGACGATTCTAGTGTACTGCAACCAGCCCGAGGAATCGACCACGTTGGCCGTGGTCGCTACTCGCGCCGGGTGGCGCTGCTGATCTCGACCTGCGGCGGCGGCGGGATGCTGGCCGGCGGAACCGCGCTGGCCACCGGGATCAGGCCAGCCTCGGCGCGCCGCTCGCTTCGCTCACGCCGCTCGCCAGGCACCCGCCAGTCGACCGCCACCGACGGTTCCTTGAGGAACTGCGACGGCTCGGGAACCGCCAGGGCGACGCGCAGGACCTCGTCCATATGTCCCACCGCCACCACGTGCATGTTCTTCAGTACGCGCTTGGGGATGTCGCGTAGGTCCTTCACGTTGTCCCTGGGCAGAATCACGGTCTTGATCCCGCCCCGGTGCGCCGCCAGGATTTTTTCCTTCAAGCCGCCGATGGGCAGCACGCGACCGCGCAGCGTGATCTCGCCGGTCATGGCCACGTCCCGGTGCACGGGCGCGCGCAACAGGGCCGACACCATGGCGGTGCAGATGGTGATTCCAGCTGACGGGCCGTCCTTGGGAATGGCCCCCTCGGGCAGGTGCACATGGATGTCCGCGCGCGAGTAGAAATCGCGGTCCAGCCCCAGCGACGGCGCCCGCGAGCGCACGTAGCTGATGGCCGCCTGAGCCGACTCCTGCATGACGTCGCCCAGCTGGCCGGTCAAGACCAGCTTTCCCTTGCCAGCCACGATTGACACCTCGGTGACCAGCAGATCGCCGCCATGGGCGGTCACCGCCAGCCCGTTGGTCACCCCGACCTCGTCGCTGTCCTCCTGGCGTCCTTGCCGGTAGCGGGGCGAGCCCAGATATTTTGCCACGCGCTTGGGCGTGATCTTCCACGCCGAAACGCTGCGATCGGCCAGATACTCGCGCGCGACCTTGCGGCACACGCCTGCGATCTCACGCTCCAGGCTGCGCACCCCGGCCTCCTTGGTGTAGCCGTGGATGAGAAGCCGCAGGGTCTCCTCGGGCATCTCCAGCTTGATGTCGGCCAGGCCGTGGTCGCGCTGCTGCTTGGGCACCAGGTACCGCTCGGCGATGGCCAGCTTCTCGAATTCGGTGTAGCCGGCGATCGGGATCACCTCCATGCGATCCTGCAGCGGCACCGGGATGCCCTGCAGATAGTTCGCGGTGGTGATGAACATGACGTCGGACAGGTCATAGTCGAGGTCGAGATAGTGGTCGCAGAAGGTGTTGTTCTGTTCGGGATCCAGAACCTCCAGCAGGGCGGCCGAGGGATCGCCGCGAAAGTCGGTGGACATCTTGTCCACTTCATCGAGCAGGAACACCGGATTCGCACTTCCCGCCTTCTTGAGCGACTGGATGATCTTGCCCGGCAGCGCGCCGATATAGGTGCGTCGGTGGCCGCGGATCTCGGCCTCGTCGCGCACCCCGCCCAGAGCCAGGCGCACGAAGTTGCGGCCCGTGGCCCGCGCGATGGACTGGGCCAGGGAGGTCTTGCCCACGCCCGGCGGTCCCACCAGACACAGGATGGGTCCCTTCTGCTTGCGCACTAGGGCCTGCACCGCCAGGTACTCGAGGATGCGTTCCTTGACCTTTTTCAGGCCGAAGTGGTCCTGGTCGAGAATCCGTTCGGCCTCGGCCACGTCCAGCTTGTCCTCGGTGCGCGTGCCCCAGGGCAGGGCCAGCACCCAGTCGATGTAGTTGCGAACCACCGCCGCCTCGGCTGACATGGGCGCCATCAGGCGCAGCTTCTTCATCTCCTTCTTGATCCGGATCGCCGCTTCCTTGGACAGCTTGATCTGGCTGGTCTTCTCCTCCAGCTCGACGAATTCGTTCTTGAACTCGTCACGTTCGCCCGCTTCCCTCTGCTCCGCGTTCAGCTCGCCGCCGAGAATCTGGTCCTCCTGCCGCTTGTCCACCCGGCGCCGCATGCGCGAGCGCAACTTGCGCTGGCTCTGCAGCACCTCGATCTCGGCGCGCAGGAGCTCGGCCAGCCGCGACAAGCGGTCGGTCGGCCGCACCATTTCCAGGATGGCTTGCTTGACCGACAGCTTGAGTTGCAGCTGTGCCGCGATGGTGTCCGCCAGATAGGCCGGATCCTCGATGCTCTGCACCGAGGCCAGGATCTCGGGCGCCAGGCGCTTGTCCAGCTTGACGAAGCTGGCAAAGACGGCGTGGGCCTCGCGCGCGGCGGCCTCGGCCTCGGCCGACCACTCAGTGTCTTCCGGGATTTCGTCGACCTCGACCGCCAGGAAACGCTCGCCCTCCACAAAGCGCCGCACCACTGCGCGCCGCTTGCCCTCCACGAGAACCTTCACCGTACCGTCGGGCAGGCGCAAGACCTGGATCACGTTGGCCAGTGTCCCCACCGAAAAAATGTCTGCCGGGGTCGGCTCGTCGCTCTGGACGCGCTGCGCGGAGAGGAAGATCTCCTGGTTGTCGCCGCGGGAAGCGACCTCGCCCAGGGCGCCCAGCGATTTCTCGCGGCCTACGAAAAGCGGCACCACCATGTGCGGGAACACCACGGTGTCGCGCAGGGGCAGGAGCGGGACGCAACGGGAAGCGGTGGTTTGATCGTGACGGTCTGACAAGGGCGGCCCTTTCCGCGCGGCTGCTGGCAGCCGAAACGCTGGGCGCGATCGTATCAGCGGCTGATCAGAGGGGCCAATTTCTGCATGGTTCGTCGTTTGGGTTCCTCAAGAAAGGGGCACGTCCGGCAGGATAGCCGCCCGTCGCTGAGAACCCAGCGGGGAGAGGGAAGGACACAGGGCCGGAGCGGGCGGAGGGCCGGGATCCGTGCCTTTCCCAATTTGCCCGGCTCGGGTATTCTGCCGGCGTGAAAAAACATCGACGATCCGAGCACCAATTCACTTTCCGGCTCCCGGCACTCGCGGCGCTGCTGTTTTTGCCCGCCTGCATTATGCCAGGCCAGAAACCCGCGTTCGGCACCGACTCCGTCGTGCTTGACTCGTGCAACGAAGGGCTGATCGACAACGGCGAGGACGGCAACAACCAGGTGCTGGTGCGCGACGGCCGCAACGGCTACTGGTACACCTACGTCGACGAGGCCGGGTCGACCGTGATCCCCGAGGCTGGATCGCGCGGCGGCACCTTCAGCATGTCGCCCGGCGGGGCCCATGGTTCGAAGTACGCGGCCAACGTGCAGGGGCGGGTGGCCGGCGGAAGCGGCGTCGTGTTTGGTGCCGTGGGCATGAATTTCGTGGATCCCAAGGGCCCCTACGATGCCTCTCGCTACAACGGCCTGGCCTTCTGGGCGCGCAAAGGGGCCGGCTCGATGGGCAAGGTCCGACTCAAGGTACCGGATGTCAGCACGGATCCCGAGGGCGGCGTGTGCCGCGAGTGCTTCAACGACTTCGGCATGGACCTCAATCTCACCGAGTCCTGGCAGCGTTTCGTATTCCCCTTCAAGAAGATGAAGCAGCTACCCGACTGGGGCTCGCCCCGGCGACATTCCATCGACAAGAGCAAGCTCTACGGTATCCAGTGGCAGGTGAACACGCCAGGCGCCGCCATCGATGTCTGGATCGATGATGTGGAGTTCGTGGGATGCCAATAGCCCGCTTCTCCGTCGTCGTACTGGGGTTTGTGGGTGCGCTTCAGCTCTCCTGCTTGCAGACGGTAGCCCAGCAGCAAGCCGCCGCGCGAACCCCGCGTGCGCGCTCTCCGCGTGCGGCGGCGCGGCCCGGGGCCGCAAAGCCCGCGGCCGGAACGGTCGAGCCGGCCGAGTTCCCCAAGCCCGCGCCGTTTGTTCCGCCCCAGCACCCGGGCAAGACCGGCAACGAGTACACGGATCGCTTCATCGCCCACTGGAACGCCCTGCACTCCCCTGCCAATGGCTACTTCAGCCCCGAGGGCATGCCCTACCACGCGGTGGAAACCCTGCTGGTCGAGGCGCCTGACTACGGCCATCACACCACGTCCGAGGCGTACAGCTACTGGCTGTGGCTGGAAGCCGCCTACGGCAAGATCGCCAAGGACTGGAAGCCGCTCGACCACGCCTGGGAGAACCTGGAGGCATACCTCATCCCCACGCCCGAGGATCAACCCACCACCGGCTCGTACGCTGATACCCACCCGGCGGTCTACGCGCCCGAGGAGGACCTGCCCAGCTCGTACCCCGTACCCTTCGATGCTGCGGCGCCGGTGGGTCACGATCCGCTCGCCAAGGAACTGCAAACCACCTACGGCTCGCCCTTCATCTACGGCATGCACTGGATCATCGACATCGATAACTTCTACGGCTTCGGCCGGCGCGGCGATCGCGTGTCGCACCCGGCGCCCATCAACACGTTCCAGCGCGGGATGCAGGAATCGGTCTGGGAAGCCATTCCGCAGCCCTGCTGGGATGATTTCCAGTTCGGTGGCGAAAACGGGTTCCTCGACCTGTTCGTGAAACAGGACGGCGGCTACGCGCGCCAGTGGAAGTACACCGACGCTCCTGATGCCGACGCGCGCGCGGTGCAGGCCATGTACTGGGCCAAGCGCTGGGCCGATGAACAGGGCGCAGGCAGCGCGGTCGACGTCCTGGTCAAGAAGGCGTCCAAGATGGGCGACTATCTCCGCTACGCCCTGTTCGACAAGTACTTCAAGGAGATGGGTTGCCAGGATCCGAGCTGCCCGGCAGCCGAGGGCTACGGCGGCGCGCACTACTTGCTCTCGTGGTACTACGCCTGGGGCGGATCTTTAGCCAAGGCAGCCGGCTGGTCGTGGCGCATTGGCGCCAGTGCCTCGCACAGTGGCTATCAAAACCCGTTTGCCGCCTACGTGCTGGCCAAAGAGAAGGCATTCAAGCCTGCGTCCCCGAACGCCGCGCGCGACTGGGGCACCAGCCTGGACCGCCAATTGGAATTCTATCGCTGGCTGCAATCCGCCGAAGGCGGCATGGCAGGCGGCGCGACCAATAGCTGGCGCGGCCGCTACGCTGTGCCGCCCCGGGGCACCACCACCTTCTACAGAATGGCCTACGACGAGGCGCCGGTCTACGCGGATCCGCCCAGCAACGAGTGGTTCGGCTTCCAGGCCTGGACCATGGACCGTGTGGCGCAGCTCTACTACGTCACCGGTGACGCACACGCCAAGCTGGTGCTCGACCGCTGGGTCAAGTGGGTCTTGGCCAACACCAAGCTGGGCAAAGACGGCAGCTTTGCCATTCCGTCCACGCTCCAGTGGAACGGCCAGCCGGAGATCAACTGGAACGAGAAGACGCGGAACTGGGACGCCAAGGACGCCGGCTACAACAAGACCCTGCACGTGAAAGTGAAGGACCACAGTCAGGACGTGGGCGTAACCGGCGCATTGGCGCGTGCCCTGCTCTTCTATTCAGCAAAGTCCGGCGATCACGCAGCCGCGCGCCTGGCCAAGGAACTGCTCGACCGGATGTGGAAGAAGTACTGGACCCCGAAAGGGGTAGCCAGTGAAGAAGCGCGCGTCGACTACAAGCGCTTTGGCGATCCGATCTACGTGCCGGCGGGCTGGCAGGGGGAGATGCCCAACGGCGATCGCGTCGAGCCCAGTTCCACCTTCATCAGCATTCGCTCGAAGTACAAGACCGATCCCGCGTGGCCAAAGGTGGAGGCGTTCATCAAGGGCGGCCCGCCGCCGCGTTTCACCTACCACCGTTTCTGGGCGCAAGTGGACGTGGCGCTCGCCAATGCGACCATGGGGCAGCTCTACCCCGACGGGATCCCGTCGGCGAGCAAAGCCAAAGCGGAAAAGGCCGGAAAAGCAAAGAAGGGTAAGAAGCGCGGAGGACGGCGGGGCAAGAAGTAGCGGGAGCGCGCGGAAGGTGGATCCGCCTCGCGGGCCAGGCATGGCACCCCGACGAGCGTCGCGGCCCACAGCGGGATCGCGATCCGACGCAGAAAGACCCATTCAAACGCTTTGCCCTCCGGAGGGCCACGACGATCACAACTGGGAGAACCGGTTGTTCCTCCTTGGTTCAGCCCGCGTCGGATCAACGCCCAGTTGGAAGCGGAACCCACACACCAAACGTGCGCAACCATGCAATGTCCAGTGTGCCGTTCAATAGGCAACCTGCCGAAACGGGGAAAGTGCGCGGGCGGAGATCTCCAGGGGATTCCGGGGCCAAAGATCTCTTCCTGATCTCTCGGCCACCCTCCGGCGGGGCGGCCGGGCACAGCCGCTTTGCCACCGCCCAAGCGTCCTGCGCAAGGCGCCCAGCGCGGCTCCGGAAAACCGACGGCAAGAAAGCAGAAGGGCAGCGTCCAGCCGGAAGCCAGCAAAGGCGCGGCGCCAATAGCGCCTGCTGCTCGAATGGAAGTGCGTCGACGACAGCATCGCGCGGGCTTTCGTATAGTTTGCTGCCCCTGGGAAACAGCTTGCCGGCAGCGTATATGGGAGTAATATACATGTCGTGCAGCGCTTCCCAGACGAACTCACGCGTTGTGTGGGATTCGAGTGGGATGCGGGAAATGCGGACAAGAATTGGAACTTGCACGAGGTCACTCGCGGGGAGGCCGAGGGTGTGTTTTTCAATCGGCCGTTCGTCGTCGC
>PMZX01000410.1 GCA_003170035.1 Myxococcales bacterium
ACCAATTCGTAGGGCGGCAGCACCTGGGCGTCGGGCCAGCGGCTACGCAAGGCGAGGTCGGCAAGAAACAGGTGATGGTTGACCACCACGACGCGGGCGCCCAGCGCCCGCCGTCGCATCTGGGTGATGAAACAGCGGTCGACGTAGGGGCAGCGGCTGCCCAGCCGCATCTCCGGGCTGGACGCGATTTCGCGCCAGATCGGGGCGCTGTCAGGCACGCCGTCGAGATCCGCCCGGTCGCCGGTGGTGGTGGTCGTCGCCCAGGCGCGCACCCGCTCGGTCTCGTGCGACTTGGTGGCCGCAATTTCTAGCTGCTTGCTGTGCTCGTCGAAGCGGCGCAGGCACAGGTAGTTGGACAGCCCCTTCATCACCGCGAAGGTGAAGGGCTCGGCCAGCACGCGTTGCAGGCGCGGCAGATCCACCTGCGCGATCTGGTCCTGCAGGGTGCGCGTGCCAGTACTGACCACCACCTTGCGACCCGAAAGAATCGCCGGCACCAGATAGGCGATGGTCTTGCCCGTGCCGGTGCCGGCCTCGGCCAGCAGGCGCTCGTCCATGTCGATCGCCTGCGCCACCCGTCTGGCCATGGCGAGCTGGCCAGGGCGCGGCTCAAAACCCGGCAGTTGGTCGGCCAGCAGGCCGCCGGGTCGCAGGATCCGCGCGACGGCTTTTTCGAGCGTGACAGCCTCCGTGTCGCTACTTGGCGGCAACCGGCGCCGGGCCGTCGTCTTCAGCCAGGCCGTTGGCGGTCACGCTGCGGAAGAAGCATGAGGTGGCGTTGGTGTGGCACGACGGCCCGTGGGCGTCGACGATGTACAGGATGGCGTCGCCATCGCAATCCAGGCGTAGGTCATGGACGCGCATGGAATTGCCCGAGGTCTTGCCCTTTTCCCACAACTCGTTGCGCGAGCGGCTCCAGAACGTGGCCAGGCCGCTCTGCACGGTGGCCCGCAACGCCTCGGCATTGGCCCAGGCGAGCATGCGCACCACGCCGGAGGCGCGGTCCTGGGCAATCACAGGCACCAGGCCCTTCGAGTCGAACTTCACAGCAGACAGCAGCGCGTCGGCATTTCCAATCATGATGACGAGGTCTAGCGCACTTTTTGTATCCCGGTCACTGCGAACGAATTCCTCCTCAGTGCCGCCCGAGGCAGCGGAGTAGAGTAGCTGGCACTTCAGCTTGATGCATTCGCGATGACCGACGCCTTCCAGCAGCATGCCAGCAGCGCTCTTCCCGGGGCTACTCTGATGATCCTGGGGGCTGCGCGCTGCGGAACATCGTCGCTGTACGAGTTGTTTCGCCTGCACGCCGACGTATGTGCGTCCGTGCTCAAGGAACCGTACTTCTTCGAGGACGAGTACGCCCAGGGGTTGGACTACTATCGGCGCACGTACTTTCCCCACTGGAACGGCCAGCGCGTGTTGGTGGAAGGGCGGCCCGCCAACATGGTGCTCCCCTATGTCACGCCCCGGATCAAGGAAAGCTGCCCCGAGGCTCGCTTCATCGTATCGCTGCGCGAACCGGCCGAGCGGGCCTTCTCGCACTGGGCGCTCAGGTATTCGATAGGCTTGGAGAACCGCCGCTTCGATGTCGCCATCGCGGAGAACCACCGGCGTCTGCAGGCCGGCAATGTGCTGGAAGGCCCCGACGCCGAGCGCATCTGGCGCGCGGCCATCTGCCACGAAACGCGGTACGTGTCCTTTGACGTGTACCTGGACGCCGGCTTCTACGCCGCCCACCTCAGGCGCTTCTTTGCCGTGTTTCCCCGCGAGCGATTCTGCATCCTGACCATGGACGAGCTGCGCCGCGATCCGGCCCAGGTCGCGCAGCGGCTGTTTCACTTCGCCGGGCTGGACCCGGCGCGCGGCCCGGCCAGCATTCCCCACGCCAACGCGACGTTGGCAACCGGTCCCCGGCTGCTGCACCGGATCGACAATGTCCTGCACCTGCGCAAGCTTCTTTCGACGGAGTTGCGCTTGCGGCTGCGCGCGTGGACCTCGCCTTTGCAGCGTCGGCTCAAGCCACCGGCCGAGACCATGCGCTGGCTGCGCGAGTACTACGCACGCCACGACCAAGACCTGTGCGAACTGCTGGGCTGGGCGCGCTGTCCCTGGCAGGGCGAAGGCGAATGAACAAAGACCCGCTCGATCTGTCGGTCGTCGTGGTGGTCGCCGTCTCAGGCGTCAGTCACCACGTCTTCGGCTTCGACATTGGCCGCAAATCACGGCCTCTGGTCGGGGACGAACTGCGCGACCAGCCGGGAGTACAGACGTTGCTCACGCGGGCGTAGTCCCGAGGACGTCTAGTGTCCGGCGTCGGGGGTGCATGTGCCGGTTGAAACGCAGTCGCCCCCGCACGGCTCATAGCTCGTGTCGCACGTGAAGCCGCGGTGAAACATGAGAATCATCACGCCGACAAAGTTCCGGAAAGACGCAACTCCAATCCCTCGATGTTGTCGGCCTTGGGCACCGACTTCGTGAACGCACCTCAATACAAATAGGCACGGGGTCGACGAGCCCGGGGCTGGCAGGACACGCCGGCCGCTCATGTCACACAGTCCCCCGCTCGATAACGCAGCGAAACTGCACTCCTCCCCGACGTGTACTGTCGTGTGCGTGCCAGGATCACGTCGAATACAACGGTCGCATCCAAACCAAGAGAAGCTAACGCGGAAGGAGAGTCACCGACGGAAATGAAGGCGAGCGGGGTTTCAATTAGAGCCCATTTTGTAGGGGCGTCGTAATGTATACTCACTGCTGTTGTCGCAGCAGCATCGCCGGGAAACAAGGCCCGCAGCAAGAACCGTCTCTCAACTCCACCCACCAGGTCGCTGGCATGCGTCCGTGGTCGGGCCGGCGAGGGTCGGAAGGGTACGCATGCCCGGAAGCCGGCGCAGCAACGACGAAGTATCGCGACAGGACTGAGATCCGAAGTTGTAAGGAAACACCATGAGTAGGGAATCATTGAAGACCGTGTCTCGGTTGTTGGCCGGAGTTGGCTTCTTCCTCATCTCGTCGCTTGGCTGCGGCCAGGGTTCATCGGGTCGGAGCGGCGGTGCTTCCGGCGGCTCCACCACCGGCCAGGGCGGCAGCGCGGGCGCAGGCAGCGTGGCGCCGCTGGTGGGCGGCGGCGGGGTGGGTGGCTTAGTGGCCTCAGGCGGAACCCCTTCTTCGACTGGCAACGGCGGTGGTTTGGCTGGGGCATCTGGCACTGCGGGCGCTGGGCCAGTGGCGGGCGCCACAGTTGTTGGCGGCGGGGCAGGCGCAATCAGCAGCAGTGGCACAGCGGGAAGTCCTGGTT
>PMZX01000131.1:0-2299 GCA_003170035.1 Myxococcales bacterium
CCGGTCTCTTCACGCAGCAGTACGTCCAGGTTGCGCAAGAGCGAGCCGCCCCCGGTGAGCACGATGCCGCGGTCCACGATGTCGGCGGCCAGTTCGGGCGGGGTGCGCTCCAGCACCGAGCGTACCGCCTCCACGATGGCGCCCACCGGCTCGGCCAGCGCCTCGCGAATTTCGTCGCTGGTCACCACGATAGTCTTGGGCACGCCGGCGATGAGGTCGCGGCCCTTGATCTCCATGGACTCGATCTCTTCCAGCCGGTAGGCGTTGCCAATCTGCTTCTTCACCAGTTCCGCGGTGCGCTCGCCGATAAGCAGGTTGTACTTGCGCCGGATGTAGGCCACCACGGCCTCGTCCATCTTGTCGCCGGCCACGCGGATGGAACGGGCCGCGACGATGCCGGAGAGCGAGATCACCGCCACCTCGGTGGTGCCACCGCCGATGTCGACGATCATGTTACCGGAAGGCTCGGTAACCGGCAGGCCGGCGCCGATGGCGGCGGCCATGGGTTCTTCGATCAGGTACACCTCGCGTGCGCCGGCGGCCAGGGCCGAGTCGCGTACGGCGCGCTTCTCGACCTCGGTGATGCCCGAGGGCACGCCGATGATGATGCGCGGTTTGACCAGGGTCTGCCGGTTGTGTACGCGCTGGATGAAGTAGCGCAACATCGCCTCGGCGACCTCGAAGTCGGCGATGACCCCGTCCTTCATGGGCCGCACGGCTGCGATGTTTCCCGGCGTGCGCCCCAGCATCTCCTTGGCCTGCTTGCCCACGGCCAACACCTTCTTGGTGCCGTTGCCGGTTCGCTGAACCGCCACCACCGACGGCTCGTTCGAAACGATTCCCTTGCCGCGCACAAAGGTGAGGGTCGTCGCCGTGCCCAGATCAATGGCAAGGTCGTTCGAGAAGAGACCGTAGACCCAATCGAGAAGCATGCGGTGGTGCCGTGTCCCGGTGGCCCAGTTGCCCGGAAGACGCGCATAGTCAGGCCACCAGAGTAGCGGTCTTATCACACAGCCGCATAACAAGCCAACCGCAGTTCGCGTCACTTGAGGTCAGGGCAGGGGGCCGGGGCGGGAACCGGGACGGTGCCGGGAGGCGGTGAGGCGGGCCCTACCCGGAATTCCAGCGGGCCACGCATGGTCGTGCGCTTTGCCTGGCGGCCGTGCTAGATTGCCGCACCTTTTGACCTACCCAGACTCGTGAAACGGAGGCCTTGCTAAATGCTCGAGCAGATGCGTCAACAATCCCGATCGCTGCTCATCTATCTGCTGTTTTCGATCGTGATTGTTGTGTTCATTGTCAACTTCGGCCCGCAGTCCATCGGCGGCTGTGGCATGCGCATGCCACACCGGGTAACCGAGAGCGCCGCCCAGGTGAATGGCCATGTGCTGAGCCTAAAGGATTGGACGTACGCCTACACCGTGCTCAACGCCGCATCGATCTCTCCGCAGCAGGCCAAGCAGATGCGCCTGAAAGAGACCATCATGGATCTGCTCATCGATCGTGAGCTACTCGTCTCGGAGGCGGAGCGGTTGGGTTTCAGCGTGGGCGAGGAAGAGGTCGAGGACTTCATCGGCAAGTCGAAGATGATGAGCCTGGGTCGCGAGCAGAAGGTTGGCTACTTCGAGGATGAGGGCGTGTTCTCATACGAGCACTACCGCAAGTTCGTGCAGTACCACCTGGGCATGTCGCCCAAGTCCTTCATCGAGCAACAGCGCCGGGAGCTCATGGCGGTCCGCATGCGCGATCTCTTGCGTTCGGGGGTGGGTGTGTCGGCGGACGAGGTCAGGGAGACGTACCTGCACGATTCCGACCGGGTCAACCTGGAGTATCTGCGTTTTCCGATTCATCGCTACGAGGACGAAATCGAGCTGCGGCCCGACGAGATCGCGGCCTACACCAAGGCCCACAACGACGGGTTGAAGAAGCTGTATGACCAGAGAAAGACCGCGCTCTATGACAAGCAGCCCAAGCAGCGCAAGCTGCGCTTCCTGCTGGTCGCCATTCCGAGCGACGCCGACCCGGACAAGGTCGCCGAGACGGCAAAACGGGTCGAGGCCCTGGCCGCGCGTGTGCGCAAGGGCGAGCCTCTGGCCAAGCTGGCCAGGACGCTTTCTGATGATCCCCATAGCCGGGCGCGGGGCGGGGATTTGGGATGGCAACGCAAGGGCGGCACGACGCTTGGCTCTGAGCTTGAGGAAAAGGTGTGGGCCGCCAAGGACGGCGAACTGATCGGACCGGTGAAGATCGCGGGCGGTCTGGCTTTGGTCGTGCCCGAGGCCACCCGCGAGGGTGACAT
>PMZX01000131.1:2324-9514 GCA_003170035.1 Myxococcales bacterium
CAGAGGGCGACGAGAAAGTTGCCAAGAAGGACGTTCCCCGCGCAGAGGAAACCGGCCTTTATGCCCGCCGTGGTTCCATGGTGCAGGGCATTGGGCCGGCGGTCAGCTTGGCAAAGGCGGCCTTCGAGCTGTCGAGCGAGGCGCCTCTGGCCGGGCCTTTCCAGGAGCTGGGCAGCTTCATCGTGGTCAGGCTCAAGGAGCACCTCAAGCCCGATATGGCCGAGTTCGAGAAGGAAAAGCAGCGCATGGCATACGAGGCCGCCCAGCAGAAGGCTCAGACGGTGGTGATGGATTGGGCGCGGCAGCGTTGCCAGGAGGCCAAGGAGGCGAAGAAGATCGAGGTCAACCTGGACCTTTTGCGCTACGAGGGTGGGCCCGAGGGTGCCGTGGCCTACGAGCCCTGTTCGCCGCCGCGGTTCTAGAATGACTATTGTCATGGAAACCCTGGGAGGGTTTCCAAACCCTCCCGCGATGGTACGCCGCCGGCGGAGCCGGCGGGCTCCCCACGCGACTAGGTCACATCCCGCCTGAGCCAATGAGTGCCAACCAGGGTCCGGGGGACGGGACCAGACGGCCTTCCGGCGAGAGATTGCGGTCGTCGATGCGCCGGCCTCGCTGGGTCACCGTGCTCGCGGTGCTCATGCTGCTGACTGGCGCAAGCCTGTTCTTCGGCGGTCTGACTGACCTGCGCCGGCTGGCGACGGGCCGATCGATGGCCGACGTCCGCATGGAGGGACTGGCCGACGCTGACAAGGAAGTGCTGATTCGCGGGCAGCTCGCCCTGGACGATGCCGTGGATCGGGCCCACCCGGTTGCCGCATGGGTGAAGACCGCCGCGCGCCTGGGGCTGGCGCTGGGGTTCCTGTTCGCGGTGGCTGCGGTGTTCTCCGACGATCCTCGGGCTGGCCGTGCCAGTGTGCTTGCGGCCTGGGCCGGGACGGCTGTGTACGGGGGCATGGGGGCTTTCGTGCTGGTGGTCGTGCGCAAGGGAGTGGCAGACGCACTACCCGTGTTGCAACAAGTGGCCGCCAAGGTCCACGCACGGACCGGGGACGCACCACCGTCCCCAGCCGACCTGGCCCAGCTGGCTTCGACCCTGATGATCCAGATGCCCCTGCTGAGCGCGGCGCTAGGCGTTCTGTTCAGTGTCGTATTGCTTGTCAGCTTCGGTGGACGCCGCGGCCGCCTGTTCTACAATGGCGGTGTCGAGGCGGATCATGGCTGACACCGATGGGGCATTCCGACTTACCTTCGTCGAGGGGCGAGGCCTGCTGAGCCTGGCTGGTCGGGACATCGCTGCCTTCGGTCGCGTGGAAAAACTGGAGCTGGAGATCCCCAGCCTGCGATTCCCGTTCGACATGTCGGGGGGTGTGACCCGCTTCAAGAATCATCGCCTCAGGCTGCGCGAGATGGTGGTGTCCTTCGAGGCCAACGATCTGGCCGGCTTCTTGCGGGGAGCGCGCCTGGGCGACTACGGGCTTTTCAGCCCGGAGGTGGAGATCGACAATGGCTTGGTTCGCATCGGCGTGCGGGCTCTGCTCGGGGAAAGGCAGGCCGAGTTCACCGCCACCGGCGCGCTCACCATGGTGCATCCGGGCCGTGCTCGCTTGTCCATGTTCGACGTGCGGGTGTACGGCTTTCTTCCCGTGCCTTCGCCCTTGCTGGTGACCGCGCTCTTCACAGCGCTGGGGGCGGCCCCGTCGCGCCGGTCTGATGACGGCGTGGCCCCGCTGGTACATCTCGAGGGTGCGACCGACCTGGAGATCGATGTGCGGGAGTTGGCCCTGCTTGCCCTTCTGCCCATGCATGGGTGGCGGATGCCCGAGCGCCGGCACTTGGAGGGCACCGCCCTGCGCGCCGATGCGGCCTCACAACGCCTGAGAATTGCCTTCTTCCCATCGCAGGACGCCCCCGAGTCTGCGGGCCTTTCGGTGACGCCGGCTCGGCTGGCTGAGCATGCCGCTGCCATGAGCCGGCTGGCAGCGGCCGAGAGCTCCCTGCTGGCCGGGGATGTATCGAGTGCGCTTGAGAGCTATCGACATGCGGCGTCCGTGGAAGCCGGGGACCAGGCGGGAACCACCCGCCTGCTGAATCTGCTCACCGCGGCCGCAGAGACGTTGTCCGAGGCCGAGACGACAGCCTCTGCCGCGCTGGAACGATGGCCGGGACTGGCCAGCGCGCTTCTGGCGGAGGCCATCGCCGCGAGTGAGGGCAGCCGTCCGGCGCAGGCGGCCGAGCTGTTCGAGAGCCTGGCCAGGACCAGCGACAGCTCGCGCATGGACCGCGCGTTTGCCTTGCTGGCGGCGGCGCGCCAGTGGGCACGGGCAGAGCAGATGGACCGCGCCGTCAGCGCGCTGGAAGAGTCGCTTGCCCACCGCTCGATGATGGGCCCCGCGGTTCGCGCCCTGGCCCTGCGTCTCGGGACGGAAGGTCGCTGGGACGAGATCCTGCCCATGCTGGGGCGGCGGGCGTCGGGCGCCAAGCCCGGACCGTCGGACAACGTGGGCGCCATAGTCGAGATGGCTGAGTTGGCAGTCGCCTCGGGCGAGCCGGACCTTTGCGCCAAGGCGGTGGACGTCCTCGATGACCTGCTCCTGCGCGAAGACTGGCCCGATCCCGCTGTGCCGCGGGCCGAGGCGGCGCGCCAGATGGCCGCGTTGTGCTTGGTGCTAGGGGACGAGGAGGCTGCCATCGAATGGTTGAACGACTGTCTGCAGGGCGAGGCGCCGGGCCCCACCGCGCAGACCGCCTGGCAACGCCTGGTGGACGTATACGCACAGCGGGGCGATGTCCGCGGGACGGTGCAGGCGCTGACGGCGTGGGCGGCCGATGCGCGCACCGCGGATTCCGCCGAACAACGGGCTTTGCGCCTGTGCGAGGCGGCGCGCCTGGTACACGAGACGCTGTCGGAGGGGCAGGAGGCGGTGAGCCTGCTGGAATCGGCCTTGCGCATGGACCCGACGTGCGTGCCGGCTCTCGATGCCCTGGAGGCGATGGCGGGCGAGACGGGCGACTGGGCTGGGCTGGCCGAGGTGTTGCGCCGGCGACTGTCCGAGGTTAGGCCAGAAGAGGCCAAGGCGCTGCTGCAACGTCTGGGCTCGGTTCTGGGAGAAAGGCTGCCGGACGAGAAAGACGCGGTAGCCACCTATCGGGTGCTGCTCGATCTCGACCCGGGCGATGCGGAGGCGCGTCTTGCCCTGGCCCGTCTCCTGTGGCGGGCCGGGGAGCGGGAGGAGAGCCAGCATGAGTATCGCGAGTTGCTCCATCATCCGGCATGCACGACCGCGATGATGAGCGAGGCCTACCTGTTCTTCGCACAGACGGCGCAGGAAGCGGGCCATGCGCCGCAGGTCGAGGCCGCACTCGCCGCGGCCTTCGCGCTCGAGCCTGACGGGGCACCGCTTGACGTGTTGGTCGAGGGTCTGCAGGCCCTTGGCCAAGAAAACAAGCTGGCCGAGTACCTGGTTCTGCGAGAGCAAGCACTCGATGAAAGCCCGGCGCGCGTCGCGGTCACGCGGGCGCTGGCCGAGGTGCTGGAGAAGATGGGCAAGCTCGACGAGGCAGAGGCAGCTTGCCGCCGTCTCCTGGAGCAAGTCCCCGACGATCTGCACGGCCTCGAACGTCTGGCCGCGCTCTGTCGCCAGCAATCCCGCACTGAAGAGCTGGCGACGTTGCTCGAGCGCTTGTGGGCGGCGCTGGAGGCTCAGAATTGGCCTGCCGGCCTCGACTGCGAGGCCATCGGGGTGGAGCTGGCCGGCCTGCTGGCCCAGAAGGACGACGGTCGTGCTCAGGCGGAGTCGATCCTGCGGCGCTTGGCTGATCATGGCTCGCCCGCCGCGCTGGAGGCGCTCAGCGCGCTTCTGGCCAACAAGGGGGCGCTGGACGAGGCGGATGCCCTGTTGCTGGCGCGGGTGGACAGCGACACCGACACACAGGCCACAGCGGCCCTGCTGGTCGAGCGAGCCCGGTTGCATCTGGCCCGGCCCGAGGGCGAAGGCCCCGCGCTCATGCTTCTGCAGTCGGTGGCGGGCGCTGTCCTGCCCGACGATGCGCTGGCCCTGCGTGCCAGCTTGGCGGAGAAGGCCGGCGACATCATCGACGCGCTCGCCTGCTGGCAACGCCTGCGCACGCTCCGCAAGGACGATCGGGCGGCGCGGGACGAAGTGGATCGACGGTTGGCGGCCTTGGTGGTGCGTCCCACGGTGTCGACGGAAACCGCGCGCGCGATGCTGGAGGANNTGCCGGCCTCCTGCCACGCGCGCTGGCACCTCGCGCAGGCTGAGGCCGCCGAGCAGAGCGGAAACGCTCCTCGGGCCGAAGAAGAGTTGGCGCGCGCGAGTGCGCTCGACAGCGGAACCCAGGCCCGCGCCGGCCAGCTCACCGTGCAGGCGCGCCTGGCGGCCGGGCAGGGCCAGGTCGACGACGCCCGAGCTTTGCTCGATGAGGCGCTCGCTCTTGTGCCCGAGCATGGGGGCGCCGTGGCGGCGCAGGCCGAACTGGCCTACCGCGCGCAGGAATGGGACAAGGCGCGCCAGGCCTATGCGCGACTGGCCGCGCTGCCCGACGCGGCCGCGATTGTCGCGCCCGACAAGCTGGCCTTGCGTCGCGCGGAGCTGGCCGAGATGTTCGGTGACTCTGCCGACGCGGAGAACGCCTACCTGGAGTTGGCCCGCCTGGATCCGCACCACGCCGACGCGCGCGAAGCGCTGGCGGGGTTCGCGCTCGCGCGCAACGATCGCGCGGGTGCCGCCGCGAAACTGGAAGAAGTGCTTCGCCTCTTGCCGCGCGATGCGGTCGCGCGCCTGACCGACATCCGGCACCGGCTCGGCGAGACCTACCTGGCTCTCGGGAATCTGGGGGCCGCCCGGGAAAATCTAGAGATGGCGCTAGCCAGCGATGCCAACCGGCCGGGTGTTGTCGAATGCCTGGTGGAAACCTATCAGCGGCTCGGTCTGCACCGCGAGGCAGCTGCGAGTTGTGAGCGCCTGGCCCGCGAGTTCGACGATCCACACAAGCGCGCGGAAGCGCTGTATCGCAAGGGAGAGATTCTGCGGGGTGCGCTCGGCGATCTTGACGGGGCCAACGACGCGTACCTACGCTCCTCGGATCTAGACCCCGGCTTTGCCCCCACGCTGGCTCGCCTGGTGGCCTACTACTGGGAACGGGGAGACCTCGTCAACCTGGCCGAGGTGGGCGGTGGCCTGATTCGCACCGCCGCACGGCCGTTGCCGGGCGATCCGGACCTTCCCTTCCTGGTGGCGTTGGCCACCATCCTGGGAGGCAAGGACGAGGATCTGGCCCGCAGCGCACTGGAGGAGGTGCAGTTCGAGCCGGGCCCGGTGGCCCGTCGTCTGAGCGAGCTGATCTGTCTACTGGGCAAGCCTGCATCGCTGGCTGCATCCGGCGGCAGCGAGAGCGGCATCCGCAAGCTGCCCCCTGAGCGAGGCGTCTTCGAGAAACTGGATGCGGTCTTGGCGTCCATGCGCACGGCAACCCCGCTGCAGTTCGAGGTGGACCTGTGCGTGGCCGCACTTCGGGGCGTGCTGGGCGACCCTGCCGATCTCGGCGCGGCCTTGCTCGCCGCGTGCCTGCAACAACGATCTGGCCGGCTTGCGCTCGCGCGCGCCGCAGGGGATCTGGCGCTGTTCCTCGACCCGGATCTGGTGCGCAAGGGAGGCATTCCCAGCCTGGGTGCCCAGAATTCTGCGCTCCCGGCGGCGTGGGTTCCGACGGCGGTCGAGCATCCCCTGTGCCGCGGGCCCTTGCGCCGGGTCCTGCGCGCGCTGGCGCCGGCCCTGGCGGACGTGCCTCATTCTGGGGGCGCTCCCCCCGAAGGGGAGCCGCTCGGACCCAAGGCCGAGGCTGTCTTCCAGGAGTTGCGGGACCAGCTGGGCGCTACTTTCCCGCGCGCCGTGGTGCGGGGCGCAGGGGCCGATGTCACCTTTGCCGTCACGCAGCCCCTGACGGTCGTCATGGGGCAGCGAGCTGAGGATCTGGAGGTCGCCGAGTTGCGCTTCCTTGTCGGGCGCGCGCTCGAGCAGGCGCGCGCGGGGACGATGGCGGTGGCACGCCTGTCGGTCAGCAATTTGCGCGGCCTTTTGCGCGGGGTCATTCGTGCGGTGTCACTGGGTTCCTCCGACGGGGAAGTGGGCGAGCAGGGCGGCGAGAGCGATCGCGCATCCACCTGGGCGGCGCTGCTGTCGCAGCCCCAGATCGCCAGGCTCATGCCCACAGGAAAGGTCCGCGCGGACCTGCTGGTCGATGCCGGCGAGGCGCTGACGCGGCCCCCGGACTTGGAAGGCTACGTGCGTGGCTGTCGCTACACAGCCGACCGGGTCGGACTGCTCTGTTGTGGAAGCCCCCTGGTGGCACTGCGGGCGCTGGCCGGGCAGTTCAAACACGACGGAACCTCGCCAGCCGAGGAGGGCGCGCGCGAACGGCAGGAGCGGGTCCGCAGCTCGACCGCCATGCGGGAGCTCGTCGCGTTCATGTTGTCGGACGACTACGCGTCCTTAATAGAGGACTAGAAAGGATGCCTCAGCTCACCGAAGCGACGACGGCCGACGATCCGACCCGATGGCCGCGTCGGGCCTGCGCTTCCGGTCCTCAAGTACATCAGTACATTCCGGTCCGGTTCTCGGCCCTCCTTGCCCTCGGGCCGGCTTGTCGGCCGGATTCTAAGCGTCATCCCGATCGTCACCTGCGCGCCCCGCATCTGGAACCTGTCTCAGCCCCTTCCATCTGCCCCTATGAGGGGGACTAGAGTGATTGGCGTCTTCGATTCCGGGTTCGGCGGACTGACGGTGCTGTCCGCGCTGCTTGGGCGGCTGCCCGAGTACGACTATCTCTATCTCGGCGACAGCGCGCGCGCTCCCTATGGCCCGCGCAGCCTGGAGGTCGTGCACAGCTTCACGCGCGAGGCGGTGGAGTTTCTCTTCGATGCCGGTTGCCCGTTGGTGGTGTTGGCCTGCAACACCGCTTCGGCGCAGGCCTTGCGCACCCTCCAGCAGCGCCATCTCCCTGCGAACCGGCCGGACCGGCGGATCCTGGGTGTGGTGAGGCCGTCGGCCGAGGCGCTGGCTGGACTGCCCCCGGGCGCCATCCCGGGCGTGACCAAGCCGGCACTCACCGCGGGCACGGTGGCGGTGTTGGGCACGAAGGGAACGGTGGCCTCGGGTTCGTACGCGCTG
>PMZX01000004.1:0-2672 GCA_003170035.1 Myxococcales bacterium
GGCTCGCTGGCGGCGGGCGCCGGTCTGGCCGCCGCGGCAGCAGCGGCTTCACGGGCGGCCTTCCAGCGGCTGGGCAGCAGGTCGGGTAGGTCCCTCAGGCGGACGCGACGGGCGAGTCGTGGCAGCACGGCGCGCAGGCCGGCGGAGCCATCGATAGCAAGCTGACCGTCCTCGCCGCTCCCGCCGGGGGCTCACTCATAGAGCTTGCTCACTAATTCATGAAACCCACTGTCTCATTCCCGTTGACAACCTCCGCCAGGTAACCCGTGGGAAACCACCGTGTTTCCCCAAACGACCCTGAAGTGGACATCCGGTCCCTTATCCGTTATGTCCGACGTAAAATCTGAGCGTCCGAATTGCACACGAGCGTTCCCCCCCGTGTCAGTGACGACTTCATCACCCAAGCGCTCATCTGGAGGGCCTGAACCTTGGAGCAAGACTTCGATGCTCAAATCACTGACCGGCTTCTTGTCGGCGTCCACTGCGCAAATTCGGATGGTGTAAACAGCGTCGCTATTCATGGTCTTGTCCCTCATTCAGTCCGTTCGTCGCAGAGCTGACTTCCTTCTCAACGATGCGAGCTAACTCTTCCTGCAGGCTCGTCTCCGGTCGCCTCACTTCGGCATCGTCCGCCGAGAGCCCCGCGCGCCCTTGAGCCCAGGGTCCTAGCGCCACGGTTTTGTCGACAAGCTATTGGAATCACCTCAGCAGCAACTCTTTCAGTTCCGTGTAGGCCTGGCATACGTGGTCGTATTGATATTGCATTTCTCTCACGATCGTATCGAGCGCCGAGAGCGCACAAGATTTCTTCAGCGAATCCTGCATGGTGTCCGCTGCTGTATCGGCGGGGTACCGGTCATGACGTTCTTTCAAATGGTGCTCAATCTCTTCTGGCGAAAGGGGAGCCATCGCACCGTCAGGGTCGATAACGAGCTGCCAACGTTCCTCCTCTATCGCGCTCAACGTTAGAACAAAGCCTTGTCTCCAGCGCTGTATTGAGACGGGGTCTACATCTTTTCCGAGAGGGACAACCAGCCTTGCACCCATGATGTATTCGCAAATGCCATTAATAAACGACTCAAGCTTGTCGTCGGCCTTGCCTTTTGCCAATCGAACCACCTTTGAACGAGAACTTGCCGAAAACAGATTGTCCTTTTCGATGGTGGCCTGAAGTTTTCCGATCCAGGAAGGCTCCTGCGCACCCTGAATCATATCTCTGTACCGGGAAAACGACTCGAGATAGGCCGTATGCACCTGTTCAAATTCACAAAAGACAGGCCCCACATAATTGTCCAAGAGATCTTTGCGCAGCCTCCCTCTATGCATCAGAAGCTGAATCCCCCGATCAAGCAACTTGTCGATAAGGTCGATTAGCATAGTAGCCTCGTCTTTGCGGTTGGCGTTAGTGTTTTGGATTCTACTATTCCAGATTCACGTAGCATTCCGGACTGAATCTAGGCGAGCATACACAATAGAAAACGAGATCATCTTTGCCGGTGTTCTCGATACGCTGGGGCGTGCCTTCCGGGATGATGACAACGTCGCCTGGCCCAACTTCAGTCGGCCTGTCCCGGCCGACGCTGACCATTCCGACGCCTTGTACAATGAGATATCGTTCTGTCGCTCCGTCGAGTGAATGTAGTTGGGTTTTCATCCCACTCTCAACTCTGGCCCTGGATATGGATACTTTCTCGTCCTCACTTTGATTCCACGTTTCCAGAATCCAACAGCGCTCCGGAGTTTGAAATTCATTCTCATCATTCATCTTGATAATTTTGGGCTTCATGTTGTTTTCAACCCTTCCTTTCCCCTCGCTCCGCATGACGATTTGCTCTGTCTGAACTCGCGCTCGATGTAATGCTCGAAGGCGTATTCGGCGCCAACTCTGACCGCGTCGGTCCCACGAGCGTTGCTGCTGCGGTTGTCTTCTTCGACTTCCATAATTCAGTTTCCTTGCATCATGTCTGAATGCTCATTTCAACAGACAATCTACCTGCGCACCTGGACCTTCTGTCTGTGCATCCAACACCGCTTTGAGCCGCTCAACCTCTTCGGGCTTGAGCGTGACAGGAACCCCGTGCACACCTCGTGGTGGTGGACTGCAGGCAGCTCGACTCCCTGGAAGTAAGCTGTCGCGCCTTGTGTCTTGCCTGTATCGTCCTTCGCCATTCAGGTCACTCCTCTCTCGGGTCAGCAGCCCTACTAGTCATCCCCCAATTGCCAGCCGCTACGGATAGCTCCTCCTGCAACAGTTTGTCCCGTACCTACACTATAGCCGTACCGCAGCAATTGCGAGAAGTGGGGAACGCAAGGGTCAGCCGAATGTCTGTTCGGGGCTGCTTCCCGGCCTACGCCCTCTTCATCGTCTGCGCCAGCTTCACGGCCTCGGCAACGCCCTTCTCCGCTGCGGTCTGCTTCACCTTTGCCCTATCCGCGCCTGTGAGCGACTTCAATGCACCCAGGTACTGCCCTTGCAGTTTTCTTGCCCGAGCGACCTTGGGCGTGGCCTTCTTGGTTTTCTTCGGCGTGACCGGCTTGGCTGTTGTCGCATGGGTGACATTGCCCTCCCGACGCTGCTCCCGGTACTTCTTGATCTTGCTCTTCGCCACGTTCTTGTGTTCCTTGCAGACCATCCCGAAGATTGGTGCTGCTGGGTTCTTGCAGCCGGGCAC
>PMZX01000004.1:2716-3559 GCA_003170035.1 Myxococcales bacterium
TGGATTCGTTGAGCTACGGCTGCCTCCACGGTTGCCACGAGCTGCTGGGTGAAGGATTCGACTTGAGCGGTGATGTTCGGGTCGGTGCTGGGCATGAGGTCTCCTGGAAGGTTGTTGGGCAGCAATCGTATGGGGCAAGTGCGAGCTGGGCAACCAGATTGGCCAGGTTGAAATGGACTGTCAGACGGTTGTCATGCCCACGCTCGGAGGGGCTCCCAGACGTTCGGGGGGAAAACAGGCAGGGTCCGATATCCCCCCCGGTGTCTTGCCAGGTCCGCCCGACCTGTCCGGCGGTGAGAACGGGCAAGCAACTTTCTCCGCGGCCGGCCGATGAGGGGATATGATCTGCCACGCGACCGAGATGTATCAGACGGGGGCTCACCTGCTTCGGCTGGCGAGCCTGGTCCTTGCCGGCAACGGCCACGAGGAGCTGGGTAGGAGTCTTGTGGACGCCGGCATGAGGATGGTCGAGGGGGCGAAAACCGGGAGATGCCCGTGCGAGTGGGCGGGGCTGGAGGACTGCCAGCACTCCCGCGACGAGCAGCATCCTCCCGCTTCTTGAAGACCGCAGGGTCTGACCGTTGCCCCGGTGGCCGCCCTTCCGGCTCGGGCTTCCTTCCTCCGTCAGCTGCGGGGCCTCTCCGATCGCTGACGGTCGCCGACGGCTTCCCGGAGGAAACCTTCCGCTATACTCTCGGCCAATGCCAACCCCCGAGGCGGAGTTCGTTGCGTGACCCGAGCCGACCTGATCGACTGCATCTCCGCGAAGGCCAAGATGGGCCGAGATCGGACCGAGCTGCTGGTAGACACGGTCTTCGGCTGCCTGAAGCGGTCATTGCTCCA
>PMZX01000436.1 GCA_003170035.1 Myxococcales bacterium
GCCAGACGCAGCCCGCTCGCGGAGGGCGAAGTGGCACGCCACGCGATCCAGCTTGCCCAGGCGGGCACCGGCACGGGCGACGTACGCACCAGGCACGTCGGCTTCTATTTGATCGACCAGGGGTTGCCGCAACTGGAACGGGCGGCGCGGGTGAGCGGTTCCATCATGGGAGCCTTGCGCGGGCCGAGCGGCCGGTTCCCCTTGCTGGTCTACCTGGGTGGCATTGTCCTGCTGACCGCGATCGGCACCGCTGGCCTGGTGGCGCGGGTGAAGGCCGATGGGGGACCGGACTGGTTGCTTGCCGTGGTAGGGATCCTCGCGGCGCTGTGTGCGGGTCAACTGGCCGTGGCGCTGGTGAACTGGCTGGCGACCGTGCTGGCCACGCCGCACCTTCTGCCCCGCATGGACTTTTCGGGCGGAATTCCGGCACAGGCACCCACCATGGTCGTGATCCCGACCATGCTCTCCANNGCGCTTCTCACCGACTTTTCCGATGCCCGGCAGGAAACGCTGCCCGAGGACGCGACGCTGACGTCGCTGGCGGGCAAGAAGATCGAAGAGCTCAACGCGAAGTACGGCAGCCCGAGCAACCAGCCGTTCCTTCTCTTCCACCGCCCGCGCCGCTTCAACCCGCGCGACCGGATATGGATGGGCTACGAGCGCAAGCGCGGCAAACTCGCGGCGTTGAACGCCCTGCTGCGTGGGCGTGACCCGCAGGCCGACTTCTCGCTCGTGGTCGGAGATACGGCGGGACTGCAGCAGGTGAAGTACGTCATCACCCTGGACACCGACACCCAGTTGCCGCGCGACTCCGCCAAGCAACTGGTCGGGGCCATGGCCCACCCCCTGAACCGGGCACGCTTCGACGAACGCACGCAACGTGTCTGCGCAGGCTACGGGATCCTCCAGCCGCGCATGGCCGAGAGCCTGTCGAGCGCGATCCGGTCGCGCTACGCGCAGCTCTGGGGCAGCGAGCCGGGACTCGATCCGTACACGCGCGCCGTCTCGGACGTCTACCAGGACCTCTTCCAGGAAGGCTCGTTCAGCGGCAAGGGGATCTACGAGGTCGATGCCTTCGAGCGCGCACTGCACGCCCGTTTTCCCGAAAACCGGATCCTGAGCCACGATCTGGTCGAAGGGTGCTTCGCGCGCGCGGGGCTGCTCACCGACGTGCAGCTCTACGAGGAGTATCCCGCGCGTTACCAAACGGATGTGAGTCGCCGTCACCGGTGGATTCGCGGCGATTGGCAGATTGCGCGCTGGTTGCTGCTGCGGGTGCCCGGTTCCGATCCGGCCGCGCGCTGGCAGAAGAACCCGCTCTCGCTGCTCGCGCGCTGGAAGATCTTCGACAATCTCCGGCGCAGCCTGGTGCCGGTGGCTGCGACTGCCCTGTTGCTGCTCGGCTGGACGTCGCTGCTCCGGCCCTGGTTCTGGACTTTGGCTGTGCTGGCAGTCTTCCTCATTCCTCCTGCCGCGGCTTCGCTGCTGGCTGTGCTGCGCAAGCAAAGGGACGTCCTGCTCGTGCAGCACCTCACCGGGTCAGGCCGCTCGGCCGCCGGGCGCTTCGCCCAAGCAGGCTTTGCCTTCGCGTGCCTGCCCTACGAGGCCTTCTTCAGCCTCGATGCGATCGTGCGTACCGCCTTCCGGGTGATGGTCAGCCACAGGCGGCTTCTGGAATGGAGTCTGTCCGACGATGCGAAACACGGCCAGCGTGCCAATCTCGCGACCTCCTTTCGCAGCATGGGAATCGCCCCGGTGCTGTCCGCTTCAGCGGCGCTTTTTCTCGCCCACTTTCGCCCCGGCGCGCTGGCTCTCGCCGCGCCCATTCTGGCCCTCTGGTTCGCCAGCCCTTTTCTTGCCTGGTGGTCGAGTCAGCCGCTGCCCCGCCGCGCTGCCCGGTTGACCGAGGCCCAGACCCGCTTTCTCCGGGGAGTTGCCCGCAAGACCTGGGCCTTCTTCGAGACCTTCGTCGGTCCGAAGGATCACTGGCTGCCGCCGGACAACATGCAGGAGCATCCCGCGGCGGCCATCGCCCACCGCACCTCGCCGACCAACATGGGGCTATCGCTGCTTGCGAACCTGGCCGCTCACGACTTCGGCTACCTGTCGACTGGGCTTTTCATTGAACGCACGGCCCATGCGCTGCACNNGGCCATTTCTACAACTGGTACAACACGCAGTCGTTGGAGCCGCTGCGGCCGCATTACGTCTCCAGCGTGGACAGCGGCAACCTCGCCGGACACCTGCTGACCCTGCGCCAGGGACTGCTCGGCCTGCTCGACGAAAAGATCGTAGGAGCGAGTCTTTTCGCCGGAGTTGCCGACTCGCTCCAGGTGGTGGTCGAGGTTACGGAAGACGTCGTCTCCGCCGAGCTGGCTCGGGTCGAGAGCGCCGTGATGTCCGCCGCGGACGATCCGCCGCGCACGCTCACGGCCGTCCGCCATCGCCTCGAATCGATCACCAAGGCGGCCGAATCGCTGGTGAATCGGCTGGCGGCAGGGCCGGAGAGCCAGGCCAAGGTGTGGGCGCAAGCCCTGGCCCGGCAATGTCAAGATGCCCTGGCCGATCTGGCGTTCATCGCCCCCTGGACCTCGCTGCCGGAGG
>PMZX01000134.1:0-800 GCA_003170035.1 Myxococcales bacterium
AGCTCCAGCACCTCAGAATCATCGACCACGGGCCGGCAAAAGCCGTGGCGGTGGGCCTGCTCGGCCAGGGCCGCGACCACATCGGCTGCAGCCACCCGTCCGGCCAGGGCCAGCACACGCGCGGCTGCCGCGCCCACCTGGTCGCGCAGGCTGGAAAAGAGGGCTTGCTCCAGCGCCACCCGGCGCTCGTCGGCACCCAGGATCTTGGCTTCGTAGTCGGCCAGCTCGGCGGTCACGAAGCGCTCGGCATTGGCCACGGTCTGTTTGCGGGTGTAGTCCGCGGGCACGTTGGCCAGGTGGGTGCGCGTGATCTCGATGTAGTAGCCGAAGACGCTGTTGTACTTGACCTTGAGCGAGGCGATCCCGGTGCGCTCGCGCTCGCGCGCCTCGATGGCCACGATCTGGTCGCGCCCGCCCGAGGCGATGGCGCGCAGCTCGTCCAACTCGGCCGATACCCCGGGCCGGATGAATCCGCCTTCCTTGGTGATCGCAGGCGCGTTGTCTTCCAGAGTGGCCACGATCCGATCGGCGATGTCTTGCGCCAGGTCCTGGCCCAGATTGAGCAGGTCGGCTCCTGTGTTGCTCTCGGCGAGTGCCGCCATCGGATCCATGGTCTGCTGCAAGGCCGCCGCCAGATCGGGCACCTGCTGCAGCGACCGGCCCAGCACCACCAGATCGCGCGGACTGGCCACGCCCAGGCGCGCGCGGCTGACCAGCCGCTCGATGTCGCCCAGCTCCGAGAGGATCTTGCGGCCGGCTTCGCGCACCGATTGCTTCTCCACCAGGCGCTCGATGGCATC
>PMZX01000134.1:849-8607 GCA_003170035.1 Myxococcales bacterium
GCCAGGCTGGCCTGCGGGACGCGGGCGAGCGCGTCCCGATCCAATTCAGGACCCAGACCTTCGACGAGCGCGTCCAGCGGAGCGGGCTCTCCCTCGATGCTGACCGGGGTCTGCGCGAGGCGCGGGTAGGCGCGCCGGACCAGCGCCGCCAGACCTTGCCCGCGCGGCAGAAGGATCTCGCGCGGATCGACGCGGGCCAACTCATCCAATAGACCCTCGCTGGTGGCCGCCTCGGTGGCGCGGAAGTCGCCCGTGGTGACGTCGATGAAGGCCAGGCCAAATCCCTCGCGGCTGTCGCCGGCTACTGCCGCCACGTAGTTGGGCGCGCGGGGTTCCAGTGATTCCTCGTCGAGAATCACGCCCGGCGTGACGATGCGAACCACGCCGCGCTTGACCAGGCCCTTGACCAGCTTGGGGTCTTCCAGTTGCTCGCAGATGGCCACCCGATGGCCCAGTTCAGTCAGGCGGGCAATGTAGCCGCGAGCGGCGTGGTGGGGCACGCCGCACATGGGCACTGGATTCTCCTTGCCCTTGTCGCGGGTGGTCTGGGTGAGCGAGAGNNCGCATGAGCGCGGTGGTGGCCTGGTCAGCCGGTCCCACAGGCGCATCCGGCGACGGCCCGACTTTCTTCGCGCCGTTGTCCCTCTCGCCGCTCACGTGACCTCCTTGAGGCTAGAGGCCTGGCGAACGACTATTCCTTGGCGGGCGCGGGCGCTGCCGAGCGCGGTTTTCTTGCGGCCTTGGCCGGCGCTCCCCGGGCTGCCTGGCGCTCGGCCTTCTGCTTCTTGATCCGCGCCTTGTACTTGTTCTGGCTCACGCGTTGGCGCATCTTCTTCGAACGGCGGTTGTCGTGCTTTCCCATGCGGCAGCCACTATTGGGAAACAAGGCTCGGATGTCAAGCGAGGCCGCGTGCCGGCCCCCGCATGGGCGACCGCAGGTCGCCCCGACCCAAGACGTGATGCAGGTGGTACGCACACGGTCGGGGCGACCTGCGGTCGCCCCGACGGGGACGCAGTCCTCAGGCGGCTAGTGACTTGCGGCGGTGCAATCTGGGTTGGAAGCCGGGCAGGTCACACACGTGAGCGCCAGCAGGGAACCCGCGGGTGCTACCGTTCCCGTGGGGCGCAAGGCGGAGATCTTCTGGCCATTGGGCGCGCGGGAGCATCCTGTAGATGGAGCTGTGTCGTACGAGAGGTACCAGCAAGGCCGAACCGAGTCCGGGATGTTGTTAATTTGGGGATTTGCCGGATCGAGAGGGGGTCCCGCGTCCATGCACTCGGAAAGGGGACTCTCCATGTACCCGGTCGGCATGCAACCCCCGGTGCCCGGCATGTCGCACGCAATCTTTTCGACGACCTGGCAATCGGGCTGGATTCCTGGGGTGGTCGTGTCGGTGTCCGCCAACGGGTATGGGAAGCAGCCGGTTGTCATCGGCTGGAGAATCGCGTCGCCGATCTGGGTCAGGGCGCTCGTGAAATCTGCGTTGCAGATGCTGAAGGTTTGTCCGCGATCGCCAAACCCATCGATAAACTTCTTCAAACGAAGACCGCCATAGGCCTTGTAGATATTGCCATCGGCAGCCATCTGCGTGGGAATCGTGCAGATGGGCATGTAGTCCCAATAGGTGTTCTGCGGCGGCGGGAGTGAGGTGGCATCCTTGCCGATCTGGTAAAAAACCGTGCTCGGGTCATTGTTCGCCGGCCAGCCGATGATGCCTGACACGAAGATCTGATCTTGGGGAAGGGCCTTGGCCCGGTTGACCCAATCGATCATGTCCTGGACCCCGATGAGCGGAAGGTAGGCGGGATCTACGGGATTCTTCGGCTCTTTGGGCGCGCAGTTCGAAAGAGCAGTTGAGAAGCCAGTGCCCGAGTAGCCATTTACCGGATCGTAGTTCGGTATCGGCTTTCCGTTGCAGACATGGCCGCGCGCCGCGCATTTCAGGCTGGCGGTTTGGCCCGGGGGCCTCTGCAGGAACATGTTGTCGTTGGTAACGTCGTCGGGATTGGCAGAGCAGTCATCCTCGTCAGTGACCAGAACAATGGCCAGGTAGGCTTTCTGCCGTACGAAGCCGATGTTTGCGTCATTCACTCCCGCCTGGGGGTTGAGAGCCACGCGAAGCGATTGCAGTTGGTGCTCGTAGCCGCAGCCGTTGACTCCCACGCCCTTGGCCAGGCATGAGAAGACGTCGGTCAGGTTGCCAGTGTAGTTCTGTTGCCGGCCAATTCCATTGGGGTTCTGGATGTCCTCGATCCAGCGGGCGCCTGAGTAGAGCCCACACCCATTGTTGGGCGCCCCCGCGACCGTTGCCCGCACCCCGGGCGTCGGATCGTTTCCCCACAGCAGGCCCCGGTCGCCCAGGGGTGCGTCGCAGTTGCCGCCGATGCCCTCGGCCCCAGCCCCCATGTCGCTGCTGATCACACCGATGTGGAGGTCAGGCAAGCCGCCGGGCAGCATCTGCAGTTGCTGCATCATCATCGCGAAGTTGGTAGCCAGCGCGGTCTGCTTGGGGTCCATAGAAGGAGAGTTGTCGACCACGAACAGGATGTCGACCGCCCGCTCGGCGCCCTCCAAGAACCAGAACTGCGTGACATCTGTGGAGGCTGTGCTGCCGCCAGTGCCCCCGGTTGGGGTCGTCGTGCCCCCGCCTCCGGTGGAGGTCGTGGTGGCGACGGTCCCGGCGCCGGGAGTCACACCGCCGTCGTCGGGCGGGCTGGTGCCGGCCAATGGATCGTTCATGCATGCAGCCGACAGCCCTGCGAGCAGGAGCGCGGCCAATGAAACTTGGCTGGAGCGAGTGTGGTTTGTCATGACCTTACTAGTCCCTGAACGTCGATCGACCTTACAGATGACAGCTACAAAGATCCGAAGCTGAAACCCAGACCGAGCTGACCTTCGATACGCGGCAGAGCCGCAAGTATGGGGGTCTTGCTGCCCTCCACGTCGCTGCGAATGTTCTGTGCGGCTGGCCACAGCAGCGTGCGCAGCTCGGCCCAATAGGCCCACTTGCCTCTGCTCCTGTGGGCCAGGCGAACCCCAGCGGTCGCTCCCCAGGACACGGCCACGTCGGTGTTGTCCGGGCGAAAACCGCTGCCCGCGACCACGAGCAGTCCAAAGGCAGGTCCGAGGCCTCCTTCCAAAATCCAGGCACCCTGGGTGAGCGGAACGCGCATCTCCAGCGCCAAGACCGGGCGCCACCAGCGCGCGCTGCCCGAGCCCACATCCATCTTGCGAGGGAGCGGGGCCGAAAGCCCGGCTGCCAGGCCAAACCGGCCGGCCAACCTTGTCCACGCAGCCTCGCCGGACAGGACGGCGCCCGCGCCCTGCGCGTCGAGAGCAGCCAATGCGCCCACGCCCAGGGAAAATCGCGGCTGCGCCGGCAGGGGCGTCTCCGCGATCGGTGCTCGCAGGCTGGCTGGCTCGACCGACAGCAGCGCGACCGGTTCGACCCGCCCGAGAGGATCCGCTGGCATGCTGTCGAGCCAGGCCGCTATGACCAGGGCTGCGGCCTGCGCGCGCGACCCGCAGTCGGACTCCGCGGGCAGGATCCGACTGGTCGCAGGCTCGCTCTCGCTGGCCAGTTCCACCGCCATCTGCCCGCCTTGCACGAGAATATGCGCTACGGCCGAGACCGGATTGTCCCCTGACCACAGCCCAGTCAGTCGAGTGGTGACCTCGGCCGCCGACGGGCAATCCGAATCGCTGGTGACCAGCGGGGCTGCTGACGCAGGCATCGCCACCAACCACAGCGCGCTGAGCGCCACCGCTCGTTTCATCGCGCGGCTGCCAGCAAGCGGGCTGCCTCGGATGCGAAACGGCCGGTGGGATAGATCTGCAAGTACAGCTGCAAGTCGGCGCGGGCACCCGCGTGGTCTCCGGCCTGCGTGCGGGTCACGGCGCGACCCCACAGGGCGCGCTCCTGCCAGGGCGAAGTTCCTCTCCCGTGCGCCAGGGCCCGGTCAAAGTCCGCACCCGCCTCCTGCCAGCGCTTCACCCGCGCGCGCAGCTCGCCGCGCACCACATAGCGTTCAGCGCTGCGTGGGGTGTTGTCGAGCGACATCCTGTCCAGGCGAAGCAGAGCCTGATCGTCGCGGCCCAGGGCCAGCAGGGCCTCGACCTCCAGCACGGAGCGCTCGCTGGCCAGCGGGCTCTGCGGGAACAAGGCCTCGTGTCTGGCCAGGATATCGAGCGCGGCGGCTGGATCGCGGTCGTTGCGCAAGCTGCGCATGGCCTTGCCCAGCATGGCCTGCCCATTGGTCGGGACTATGGCGGCCGGCGTGGCATGCGACGCTCGGCTAGGCCGCGGGCTGGCAGTAGCAGGCTCCCGCTCCGCCCCTGGCGCGACCGCCGGCTCGGTAGAAGGCGGCAGCACGGGCTCGGCCACAGGTGGGGCCGCGATCGCCGGCGGCGCGACGGCTGGCGTCTCGTTGTGAGGGCCAGGCAGCGCGCCGCCAAGCATGGCCTGCTCGTTCCTGACGCCGCCCATCGGGGAGGGCGCAGCCCTGCTCGGCGTGACATGCGCCACACGGACAGGCCGGGGGCTGGCAATGGCAGGCTCCAACTTGGCCAGGCGAGGGCCGGCCGCTTGCGCAGCCGCAGGGCCGGAGGAAGGCAGCGATAACACGGACTCGGTCGCAGGTGGTGGCGCTGGCGGCATGACCGCCGGGATCTCTTCAGGCGCTGGTGCGCCTGCATGGTCGACCGTCCCGAAAGGCGCGGGAGCGGTGGTAGACTTGGGCCGGGCTCCTCGCACCGGGTGCCGCCGCGCCTGGCCGGCTCCCTGCTCGCCGCCGACCTGCGGCCGAGCCTCGCGCGGCCAAGGGATCAGCCCGAAGTGGCCGGCCGCCGCAAACACCACACCGCCGACCAGCAACAGGCCCAAGGCGGCGAGCGCCGTGGACCAGCGAAGTCGTGCCGGCGCGCGGTGGCCGGGAAAAAGGGCCGCTCGCAATCGGTGTTTGATTCGCAGTCGCTCTTGCGCCGTCAGCTCGTCCAGCGGCTCGGCCGCGCGCACGAGAGGCGCCAGCGGCCCCAGCTGCTGGTCCGTGGATGACGTGGTGGTCTTGCTTTCGATCCTCATGGGATGTTGCCTCCGGCGGACAGATCGTCGAGAAGCCGCGCCCGCGCTCGGTGCACCCTCACCCATACAGCGTTGGGCTTGATACCGAGCAGGCTGCCCACTTCTGCCGCCGAACGGCCGTCGATGTCGAACATGATGACCGGCGTGCGGTACTTCTCGGGCAGGCGATCCAGGGCCGCGTACAGCAGCGCGCACTGCTGGCGGCGCTCGAGTTCTTCGAGCGGCGTCGGGCTGGCAGGCGCAAGCGCGGCCGTGGAATAGCGAAAGACCAGGTTGAGAAATCCGCGCAAATGCCGGCGGAAGCGCCGCTTGCGCACGATCAGTTCGGTGATGCGAAACAGCCAGGTCGAAATCTTGGCGTCGCCGCGGAACTCGTGCCGCCGCCGTAGCGCGACCAAGAACACATCGTGGACCAGGTCTTCCACCTCGGCCCCTGGCCCGGCCAGGCGGCGCACCCAGCGCTCGACTGACGGCTCGTAGGTTTCGTAGAGCTGGTCAAGGGTGTCCGACAGGCGTCCCTCGACGCTGGCGGCGGGCGTTGCCGCGAGGCCACTGTCGTCGGAAGGCGAGTTGCGAGCCATCAGTCGGAGACCCCAGTGCCGCGAGCCCTCACTACCTTACAACCGAATCCTATCACCAGACCGGCCGCTCAAACACCACCGCGGCCAGCAGCGTCTCGGAGCCGTGGATGACCCGAACTTCGACCCCGATCGGCACCGCCGAGGCCAGCAGCGCCAGCGCGATCGGAGCCTGCCCAGGAAGCTGGCCAACGCTGGTGACGCGCCCTGCCGCGAAATTCTGTTCAAAGGTGATCACATCGCCGGCCGCGGGCATCCCGTCGCTGCGCAGGTGAAGCCCAGCCAGCCGCCGGCGCACCAGCCCCCGGTCGCGCGCACGCACGATGGTTTCCTGCCCTAGGTAGCAGCCCTTCTTGTGGTCAAGAGCGCTGGACAGACCCAGCTCCATGGGCAGGGTGTCACCGGTGATCTCGGCACCGAAGCGCGGCTCGCCTGCTTCGATGCGCAGGGCCTCCGCCACCTTGGGAGCCAAGACCGGCACAGGGACCAGGTCCAGGGCTGCGGCCAGCGCGGCAGAGGTTGCGACCGAGCCAAAGACCCACAGCCCGTCGCAGCCCAGAGCATGACCGCGCACCAGCCAGAGCAGACCAAAGGGGCTGGCCGCATCCGTGTGCGACCACAAGGGTCGGGCCGCGAAGTCCTCAGGCAAGGCGACGCCGGCCGTGGCGAGTGCCTGCGCCGAACGCGGCCCATGCAGCGCAATCAAAGCGATGTCGGGCAGCACAGCGACCGCGAAGTCATCCATGACCGCATAGTGTCCGAGGGCAGCGGCAATCCCCTGCCCTGCCGCTGCATCCACCACAAGCCGGACCTCATCCGCTCTGACGCATATGCGCAGCTCGCCTGTCACGTGCCCCTTGTTGTCGAGCAGAAGCGAATGGCAGCCAGCCCCGACGCCGGTGCCCTGGACGCTGCCGGTGGTTAGCCTGTGCAGAAAACCAATTCGATCCGCACCGGAACAGCGCAAAATCGCGGTTCCGCCCAGGCCGACCCGCGCGACGTCCGCCGTAACAAGAAATGGGTCTTGGGTCTCAAACCGGCACATCGCGAACTCGCACGGGGACCCGCATCAAGCAATTCGAGACTGCGGACCGCCGCTTCTTGACTGTCCACATGCGGGTTGCGGTAGCATGCGCTCCGGCCCAGGTCAAACCCGTCGACCTCTCTCCCTGTCACTGCCCATGAAAACACATCGTTTCTGTGGTTCTGCGTTTGCCGCTTGTCTGTGCGCGAGCACCGGCCTTCTTTTTCTGGCCGGCTCTGCCCAGGCAAAGGCCTACAAACTCGATGAGCTACTGGACATGGCCAGAAAGGGAAACCCTGGCCTGGCCGCCAACGCACAGGTCACCGCCGGTGTGCAAGCCCAGGCGCTGGAGGCGCACCGGAGCTACTTGCCCACGGGCGACCTGTCGTCGATGGTGGCGCCGGTTCCCGAGATCCGCTGCCAAGCCACGCCTGACAACGACTGCGCCAGCACGAATTTCTCCTTTCAGCCTTCGCAGACTCTTGACGCCCTCACCAAACTGCGCGGCGTGTTCACTCGCACCGAGCTCAAGGTGGTCCAGCCCATCTACACCTTCGGCAAGATCTCGGCCGGAATCGACGCGGCCGAGCTGGGAGTGGAGGCCTCGCGCAGCAAGGAGTCGGGCCAGGTGGCCGACGTGGAACTCAACGTTCGCAAGGCGTACTGGGGCGCCAAGCTGGCGCGCGAGATGCTGAGCATGCTCGACGAGGGCTTGGAGTATCTGAACGACGCGCAGAAGAAGATCGACGAGGAGCTGGCCGAGGGCTCGGGAAACGCTTCGGTGACCGACCGCTTGCGCTTGCGTACCATGCGGGCAGACATCGAGGCGCGCGTCTTGGAAGCACGCCGCGGAGCCGATCTGGCCAGGGCTGGCCTGCGCGCGCTCATCGGCCCCGACGCGCCGGCCGATCTCGATGTGGACGATACGCCGCTGGAAACGCAGAACGTGCCTGCTCGCGAACTCGCCGCCTACAGCGACCTGGCGCGCACCTATCGCCCCGAGGTCAAGGCCCTCGACAAGGCGGCCGCCGCCAGGCGTGCCCTGGCCGACTTGGAATGGCGCCGCCAGTATCCT
>PMZX01000251.1:0-6325 GCA_003170035.1 Myxococcales bacterium
CGCCATGTCGGACGGTCGCTACGGGATTGTGGTCAGCGACACCCGGCCGGGCGATCTCTTCATTTCGTCTTCCGTGGAAGGCCCCTGGGCCTTTCAAGGCCACATACCGATCGACAGCAACGGGCACACCACCACGCGATTGACCGACAACATGAGCATCATGCAACGTCCGGATGGACGCTACATGATCGTACCGCTTGGCGGCTTCGTCATGATCAGCGACACCGGCATCACGGGCCCCTACAAGGTCGTGACCGACAACATCTTCCCGCAGAACGTGGCCGGCTATCCTTCGGCAACCCGGGAAGATCCGGTGGTTTGGTTCAGCGGCGGCCAATACCATGTGTTGGTTGATGACTACCACGACCGCAAGGCCATGCACCTGACGTCGCCCGATGGCATTACCTGGAAGTACAAGGATCTGGCCTACGACCCCACCACCGACATGGTTCGCTACACGGATGGGACAGTCAACCATTGGTTCAAACTGGAACGTGTCGGGGTCTACATGGAGAATGGACACATCACCTATTTCACCTTCGCGGCCATCGACGTCGACAAGACCTTGGATTTGGGCAACGACCAGCACGGCAGCAAGATCATCGTGGTGCCCTTTGATGGCGCGAGGTTCGACGCCGAGACCGGCGTCGGCGGGACTGGCGGCACGGGCGGGACGACGGGATCCGGCGGCACAACAGCCACGGGCGGCACGACGGCCACGGGCGGCGCGACGGCGGCAGGCGGCACGATGGCCACGGGTGGAGTCAAGACCGGCGGCACGGTTGCCTCTGGTGGAGTAACCGCTTCGGGTGGCGCGGTCACTTCCGGCGGGGTCATTGCTTCGGGCGGAGTCGCTGCTTCAGGTGGCGCAACGGCGTCGGGCGGCCTGCCTGGCTCGGGTGGCGGCCGCGCCACCGGTGGCACCGCTACCTCTGGTGGGATGACCGCGTCTGGTGGCGTGGTCGCTTCTGCCGGGGCCATTGCTTCGGGTGGAGTCATTGCCTCGGGTGGCTCAACCGTCTCCGGCAGCACACCCGGCTCGGGTGGCGTCCTTGCCCCCGGCGGCACCGCCAACTCTGGTACGGTCATTGCCTCGGCTGGCGTCGTTGCCTCGGGTGGCGTGTCCAGCCTTGGTGGCACCGCGTCTTCTCCCGGCGGAACCATGGCCAGCACGGGCAGTGCCATCGCTACCGGCGGCACCCCAACATCCACGGGCGCAAGCAGCGCCGCTAGCACTACCCAACCAGTTCCAGCGGTTGACGGATCCGCGCACGCCCCTGCCTCGGCCAGCGGATGCTCTTGCAAGATCGGTCCATCCGCCAACGCAAATCCCGGAGCAATGGCGCTGCTGTTCGCAGCCGGCCTCTTCCTGCTGGGCCGTCGCAAGAAGCACGACTAGCCAGCGTCCGCTGCGCTGCGCGAACGCGATCCGGGTCGTGTCCTTGGCCTTCCCCGTCATCCGGGCGCCGTCGGCAGGCGATCCTAGACGGTGAACCAGGCCCTGGGGAACACACCTAGACGTACGGTGAACCTATGAAGCTTCACGCGTTCACTGTACATATAAGTAGGAAATGCGTAGGAATGGTGTTGCTCTTTGACGCAGAAGCATCGCTGGCCATGAATCCTGGCATCGGGCCGGGTGAAGGCGAACTCGCGCAAGAGAGCGGCGATTGGTGAGCGCGGACTGAGGTCTGGCTCTGCACGACAACAGGGAGATATCGAAATGAAAGACACGAAGAAACGTAGTTGCCCCACCGCCGGTCTCGCCATCGCGGGATTGATCGCTTTCGCGGCATGCTCGCTGAAGCCGACGCAACCCAATGCCGATGCAAGCACGCAAGGTGGGAGCAGCGTTTCAGGGGGAGGCCAGACAGGTGCATCACTCGGGGGCCAGAGCGGCACCAGTCCGAGCACCACTGGCAGCCCCACAGCCGGGAGCCCCGGAGGCGGNNAGGCGGCACCCCCACAGGCGGCAGCCGCGCAGGCGGCACGGTCACAGGCGGCACCCCCATCGGCGGCACCGTTACAGGCGGTACCCCCATAGGCGGCACCCCGACGGGCGGCGTAGGCGGGACCCTCACCGGCGGCAGCCGTGCAGGCGGCTCCGCTACCGGTGGCGCCCCCATCGGCGGCACCCCCACAGGCGGCGCAGGCGGCACCCCCACAGGCGGCAGCCGCGCGGGCGGCACTGCAACAGGCGGCACCCCCACGGGCGGCACCTCAACGAGTAGCACCGTCTCCACGGGCAATGTCCCGGCCTGTACCGCGCCCCCGTCCCCGCCGGCCAGCTACACGATCGCAACCCACATGACACCGGTGGACGCACAGGCCACGTCGCTGGTCAGCCAGATGGCGACCACCGACAAGATCAACATCCTGTCCGGCGACCACACCACAAATCCGTACGCGACGGCCGGCGTGGCTTTCCGTTCGCTCGGCGTCGCCAGCCTGAACATCCCCAACTACCCCATGCGCGACGGACCGCGCGGCATGCGCAACATCTTGCCCGGCGATGTCTCCACCTGCTTTGCGGTTGCCGAGGCGCGCGCGGCCTCATTCGATCTCGATCTCGAATACCAAGTAGGCAATCTCCAGGGCAGGGAGATGCGCGCAGCCAAGAACGAGCTTGCGCTCGCTCCAGTGATCAACACGCTCCGCCACCCGCGCTGGGCCCGTGCGCAGGAGACCTACGGCGAAGATCCTGTGCTGCTCGGTGAGATGGGCGCTGCCTACGTGCGTGGAATGCAGCAACCAGGCGGGTGCGCCGCGTGCCCCAAGCACTATGTCCTGAATGACACGGACAACAACCGCATGCAGGCCAATCCGACCGTGGACATGCAGACCCTGCATGAGAACTACTCCCGGCCATTCGAGATCACCGTCAAGAAGGGGGATCCCGCGTGCATCATGGTTGCCTACAACCTGGTCAACGGCACTCACTGCACGGAAAACAAGGCCATTCTGGGCGATATCGTGCGCACCCAGTGGGGTTGGGGTGGGTTCCTGGTCTCGGACTGGAGCGCGGCCCAGGCAGGCCATGGCGCTGCCTCGATGAACGCGGGGCTCGACCTAGAAATGCCGATTCCCTCGGCCTTCACTACCCTCAGCAGCGATCTGACATCGGGCACGCTCTCGTCCCAGACGCTCACCGACGCCGCCACCCGCGTCATGAACGCGCGTACGAAGTTCAATGACCTCGATGCCACCTACATGGCAAGCACAGCGAGCTTCAGCCTGGCCGGCGCGCAAGAGGCGGTGGATCTTGCCAAGAAAACTGAGCTAGAGGGCGCGGTCCTGCTGAAAAACGATGGCATCCTGCCGCTTGGCTCTGTGGCCACCACGGTCGGAAGCGGTTCGCCCAACGCCAAGATCATCGCGATCGTCGGCCCGGACAACAACCTGCCTGTCGCACCGACAGCCACCCAAAACAGTACGGCAAACTTCGTCTCGGGCCTGGGCGACCGAGGTAGCAGCCAGGTCGTTGCTCCACATGCCGTGTCGTACGCTCAAGGGCTTCAGGCCCGCAGCGGCCTCACCATCAAGCAAAGCTCCGATACCTCCGCGGCATCAGGGGCAGATGTGGTCATCATCCCAGTCTCGATGGCGCACGAGGATGAGGGCGAAAGCTACGGTGGGGGCGCCGACCGCCAGAACATGAACTTGACCTCGATCCATCCCAAGCACTGGACCACGAAACCAACCGCCTTCATCCAAAGCGTCGCTGCCGTCAACCCGAATGTCATCGTGCTGCTCAACGTGGGCAGCGCCGTTATCGTCGAGGACTGGATGGCCAGCGCCAAGGCCATCATCCAGACCTTCTACCCTGGACAAGAAGGCGGAACCGCCCTGGCAGCGCTGCTGTTTGGTGACACCAATTTCTCGGGCAAGCTGCCGTTTACCGTCGGCCAGAATGAAGCCGACTACCCGCAGTTCCAGAACAGCGGCACTGCAGCCGCCACCATCGACTACTACCACGGCTATCGCCTGTTCGAAAAGAACGCCAAGCCGGTTCGCTACTGGTTTGGCTATGGCATGAGCTACACGACCTACGCCTACAGCAATCTGCAGGTCTGTTCGGGCGCGACGATCGCGGCAGCCGGAACCCTGAACGTTCAGGTCACGGTCCAGAACACCGGCAAGGTGGCGGGCGACGAAGTCGTTCAACTCTATATCGGCTATCCGAACAGCAAGGCGCCCAAGCGGCCGGTCAAAGAGCTCAAGGCCTTCAAGCGGGTCACCCTTGCTGCTGGCGCGAGCCAGAACGTCCAGCTCTCCATACCCGCGAGCGACACGGCCTATTGGGATATGACCAACAACAAATGGACCGTCGAGTCGGTGGCGCACACGGTTCTGGTTGGGCCGAGCGCAGATCCAACTAAGCTCTTGTCAGCAACCGTCACCATCCAGTAGAAGAGGCCGACTCGCTGTTCAACCATTGCGCTGAACGAGGATACCTCCATGCACAGATCGACTGGTCGGTTGTTCGTTACTGTGTGTTTGCTTGTGGGGGCCGGGCTCTTCGCGCCCGCTGTCCAAGCCCAGGGCGAAGAGGACTCTGCGGCTCCTCCGCCAGATGAAGCCGCCCCCGCGCCAGCGCGTGCGGTTCCCGTAGTGCCGAGCCCGCCTCCCCCATCAGAGAGGGCCGTCGTCTTGCCACCCACGTCGAGGCCTCCCGCGCGCACCGGACCTCCCCTCGAGGCCGGTCTTCCCGGCTGGATCTCGGCTCCACCGGCACTGCACGTGTCGTCAGGGCTCGACTGGCACGGCAACCTCGAACTCGATGACGGCTATGTCAGGTACTCGGGGGACGCGTCAGGCTTTCGGACGCTAACCGTCTACGATTCGCGCGGCCGTTTTGTCCTCGGACCGCTGCTCACCCAGGATCTAGGCAACGACTACTTTCTGCGCGTCACCGGGCAAGTCGTGGCTTGGGCACGCGAAGTCCCTGGCGTTGCCGGCGCCAAATACCAAATCAACGTCGATGACGTCTATGTCCAGGTCGGGAAGCAGGGACTCTGGGACTTCATGACAGGTCGGTTTCTCACCTGGCGTGTCTTCCGCAAGGGCCTTGGCTTCGACCTGTACACCCTCGAGGATACCGGGGCGCGCATCGACAACGACTATACCGACGCGAACTGGTTTCAGCACATGTACGAGGTCAACACCATCTTCATGCGAGACCCAACGATAACGCCCGCAGGCCGGGCCGCGTTCCACTTCTATCCCACCGCCTGGTCGGGGATCGAGCTGGTCGGAACCTACGGCCACCTGGACAGTAGCCGGAACGTCCTCGGTGGACGATTGGCCGCCGGTATGAAGCTGGAGTACGTCAGTCTGCTTGCCGGAGCAGAATATCAAGCTGTGTCGCCAGACTATCAGCTGCTTAACACCGATCTGACTCCATGCGCCAAGTGCAACACGGAGAGAACATACGGGGCTGGCGGCAGCTTGGCCGTTACCCCCTTGCGGGCGATCGAGATCGCCTTCAGCCTCGCGTATAGCTGGGACCACAATTGGGATTATCAAAACGCGCTCGACACGCCCAAAAAGACGCATAGCTTGGGCGGCTATCTGCAAATTGACGCCGGTTCGCTCCTCATCCACCGCTCCCTCTTTCTAGGCGGTGCGTTTTTCCGAACCGAATACCTCAGTTCAGGAGGAACGGCTGAGTACCAGCGCCACGATCAGCTTGCCGCCTACCTTGCCTACCCCCTCGGCTTCAACAACGCGGTCGTGAAGTTGGTCTTTTCCGACGCCACCGGATACCGGCAATTAGGTTCTCAAGGGAATGAATCGTATCTCAATGCCCACATGTATTCGCTCCGCCTCCGCTTCGCCTACTACTACTGAAGCCGATCAAAAACCGGGCATCTCATCCACCGTTATCACGTAGTCGCTAAGGATTCCGCCGACGATCGCACAGCAGCCGGGAACCTGTCGGGCCCGGGCATTGTCCACATCAGTGGCAGAGGCAGTTCGTCCGCAAGGCATCAGGGACCAGCAACAGCGCGCCCTGTTCGAGAGCGCCGGTCTCAGGGAGTCCGTGGTCTGGGCCGACCGGCGGTTGGCACAACTGGGGGCAAGGTAGGGGGCCACTTGCGGGGGGACGATAGCCATTCCACCTTGGCCCGGACTGCCTGCAAGCGGGAGTTGATNNGTATTGCGGGGGAGCTTCAGCCACGGCACCTCGTCGCCTGCCGAGGCCGCCCGGCCGATGCTTTCGAGCGTCTCGACCAACGCAGACCCCGGCAGCTTCTTGGCCAGGCGCGCTGCCGACTTCAGCACCGAGGACAGGGCCGGACCCTTGCGCAGCGAATGCAGCTCG
>PMZX01000251.1:6401-8556 GCA_003170035.1 Myxococcales bacterium
TCCAGGCGAACAGGTCTTCACGACCTGCACGGCAAGATCGCCTTCCGCTGAGAACCAGCGCCCGCGACTCAGCGCCGCGGCGGCGGTGAACGCCGGCGCGGTTTCCGCAAACAACTTCTGCGCGGCTGCGTGTTCCTCGGTGTCGTCGATCGCGACGTAGAACGGATTTCGCTTGCGGGCAGCGGCTGCGGCCAGGCTGTGCAGCGATTCGGCGAGCTTGCTCCGCCCTTCCTCGGACAGGCTGTTCAATACCAGCGTGGCTCCCGAGGGTGACGGCCGGTCTGTCCTTCCTTTCTCGCTGCTGCGCTCTGGGGTCACCACTTCCAGGGACAGATCGGGCCCGGCCAATGGGGGCGGCGGCGCAGCGCTGGCCACGGCCGCAGACGCCCACATGGCTGTCACTGAAAGCAGCAGCCAGCGGCCAGATTGCATGGGCTAGCGCCTGCGCGCACTCAGTTCATAGCCGCTGTTGATGGTGGAACCGCTGACCACGCAGTCGCTGCCAACCGTGAGATGGGTGATGCCATTGAACGCGTTGCCGGTCTGGCAGTCGAACTGCACCGAGTTGTTCTCCACCGTTATGGAACAGTTTTTGTCGTCCTTGTCATTGACGGCCTGCCACTGGCCGCCAAAGAACCCGAATTGCGAGGCGAGCGGACTCAGCCGGCTGACCGAGTAGGTCTCGGCAAGCCGCGGTCTGGGAAGGCGGGGAGGCCATGTGCCACCAACCATGGTGCCCGTCGACAACCGGTCCACGATCAACGACGAAGCGACGGCACCGACGCTGACAGAGAAGCGCACCATGTTCGCGCTGAAGACCCACGAGCCGCCCAGCGCCAGCGGGATGCTCCCCTCATCCAGTGCCACGGGGGTGTTTTGCACGTCGATGGAAATGGCCGGTTCAGAGGTTCCTTGCCAGCTCAGCGTCCGGCTCCCCTGGGTCGAGTAGGCAAGGCGATAGAAGTCCAATCCACTGGTCGACCGGTGGTTGATGGTGACGGTGAGCGTGTCCGCGCCGATGACCAGGGTGCCCGAGCCCGGAGCTTCGTAGGCACTGGTGGAGATGAGATCCCAGGTGCCGGTCAAGTCCGTGTCGCATCCGCGGGCGGGGCCGGCTCCGCCCGTTCCAGCCGAGCCGCTCCCACCCGCGGCGTTACCACCGCCGCCGCTGCCGCCCACCATTCCACCAGCGCCACCGGTGTCTGGAGAACCCCCGCTTCGTGCGGAGCCGCCGCCGCCACCCGAGCCCGCCATTCCGCCAGTTCCGCCAGTTCCTGCAGGACCAAGGCCGTCGCCTCCGCCCGGGCAGCCGAGCATGAGAACTGCGGCCAAGAGAATTGAGCCAGAGAAGAAAGGACGCATGGTCTGTTTCCGACATGATACAGCGATGCCGCTATAATGCTACTGGCCTGCCGGGCGTGCCGACCTTCGGATAGAATACCAATGCCTTCCATGAAACAGTTCCTGGCTACACTTCTGATAAGCACCCAGCGCAAGCGCGAACTGGTGGACATCACGGAGCAGGTGCGCGAGGAAGTCCGCCGTTCGGCGGTCGGCAACGGCATCTGCGCCCTGTATGCCCAGGGGGCCACGGCCGCGCTGATGATTCAAGAGAACGACGATCCGAACATCACCCTGGACGTGCTCGATTGCTTGGAGGGCATCGCCCCGCAGGGCCGGTGGCGCCACGACCGGGTAGACGACAACGGTTCGGCGCACATTCAAGCCGGCATCGTCGGCCCCAGCGAGGTCATCCCGATCCGCGATGGCAAGCTCGCGCTGTCGACCTGGCAGAACGTCTTTCTGTGCGACTTCGACGGGCCACGAAACCGCCGAACCGTGATTGTGACCATTCAGGGAGAGTAGGAGCACAACCGTCGGGTAGCCCGCGTTGGAAAGGACCGCCCATTACCCTGGCCGTGGCCCGCCTTCCGTGGTAACCAGCACGCTCACCAACGCTGGGAAGGTTCGTAATGCAAAAGACCATTTGGATACGTAGTTTGCTGCTGACAGTGTTCGTCACCAGTTGTAGCTCGGCCGGCGATCCAGTCGACTGGTCACAGAGTCAAGCGAGCCTGACCATCAGCCCGACCGCCGTGTACCAGATCAAGAGTGCGGCGACCGGCAAGTGCATCGGCATTGCCGGCAACAGCAC
>PMZX01000328.1:0-5665 GCA_003170035.1 Myxococcales bacterium
ACCGGCTTGGGCAGGCCGGCAAGTTGCGCAGCGGCGCCCGATGACAGTCGGCCCAGCTCGTAGAGCTTCACGGCCGCGACCAGCAACACCTCGTGTTCCGCGGCATCGGCACTCAGCTTGAGCGCGAGAAGCGTTTCGTCCGGAATGTTTATCCGCACCACCATAACCCAATTATTGTGCCACCAGTTTGCCAAGACGGCCGACTTTTCGGCGGTTCCGGGCGGAACGCGGCGCAGACCGGGAATGGCCGAGAACTGGTAGACCTTGGCAACTGTGGTGACGACCTGATCGTCTCCAACGTTGCGACAAGCTCTTCGCGCAACAGCTCCGGCGCAGATGGCCGATTGCTGCGCCACCAGTCGCGGACGGCGCGGATCTGCTCGAGGGCATCGGGTGAGAACTCGATTCTCAGATGTCTCACCGACCTGATCTCGCGCGAAGCTCTGCCAGCACGTCCTCAGCCGGGATGCCCTTGCCCGCCAAGAAATCCCTCTGCGAACGATCGAGCGCCGCGTGCAGCCGAGCCCGATCCGCGTCGTCAGGGTCGTCCCCCTGGTCGATGGGCATCAGGTCCACTACCGTGCCGTCAGGCAGGTCCACTGGCTCGTCGAGCACCAGGCGCCCGTCCTTCACGGTTGCTCGCAGTGCATGCGTCACGCCCATAGGCTACCAGAGGGCAAGCACCCTGGCGAACTCGGTCAGCGTGTCGGACGCGTCGAACGCTTCTCGAACGAACCCGCCTGCATAGCGGGCGCTGTCGCGGGCGATGTACTCCGCGGTCGCGCTCAGATCCTCAAGCGCGGCCTCCGTCCAGCCTACTCGCCGAGCCACTTGGCCATCCGTCGCTTGGCCTCGTCCTGGTCAACAATGCGCCCGGCTTCAACATCGCGCAAGCCGCGTTCGATCTTCTCGCGGACGTAGATGTGGTACTGGATGTCTTCCAGTGAGGCGTTGTCGGGCAGGTCATCGAGCAACCGGCAGACGGTTTCTTTCGCAGTGTGCATGGCGCCACTCACGCAGACAGGATAGCGCGCGTCGGCCTCCGGAAACACCTTTCTGCAGGTCACACGATGCCTTCCTGGCTAGCAGTGTTCGCCGTCCCGGGTCAGGCCGGGAATGACCACAAGGGGAACATGTCCGCGAACTCGCCTCCGCGTCTTTTCAGCCGCTCAGCGCCGGCTCGATCAGGCGCTCTCGCCAGCCCGGTCGAGCACTGAAGCTCGGAGGTTCGGCGCCATGCGAAACCTGGCTGATTCCAAACGGTCAAGCAGCGGCCGGAGAAGGCCGATCATGCCCCTCTGTTTGGCGAGGAGCAGGATGCCGAGCGTTCCGGAAACGGGAATACTGAGCGCGAGTGCCGCCCGGCGGGCNNCGCCGTGGGCAAGAATGGTGCGTGGCGCGCGTATGCCGCGACGGACATCGACCCATGGAAGCACGCCGAGATCAGGCAGAACGTGGCCGAGTGCCCGACCCGCCGCCAATTCGACTTCCACCGCACCGGGCACCACTATCCGACGGAACAGCCTGGGAAGAAGCTCGAGTTCGCCGATTTGATGCAGGTACTGAAGCGGCGACGTGTTCGAGATGTACTCAGTCGCCTTCATGACGCCGGAGAAACTCGATGTCCTGGTCCAGTTCCTCTGGCTTCATACGAAACGCATCGATGCCGAAGTCGGCCAGCCTAGTCAAGAAAACCGGCTTCGGGATCCCGGCCAACTCGGCAGCGGCGCCGGATGACAGTTCACCCAATTCGTAGAACTTCATGGCCGCAGCTAGGCGCAGCTTGGCGGAGGCCTCGGCAGGCGAGACGTCGAGCGCCCTGAGCATCGTATCCGGCACGTCGACCGTGAAGGTCATATCCGTAGGATACCACTTCGCCGGAAGGCCCACCAGATGGCTTGCCGTCACCCTTCCCGGCTTGCCGAAGTAGCTTCGTTCGCGGCCGACAAACCAGAGGCCACGGCCGGGAGGAGGCCTTTCTGGCTGTAGATGGGCCGGACCAGCGCCCGCAGTTGCGGCAGCTGCAGCGCAAACAGGCCCGCGCCGATCAAACACACACAACCGCCGAGGGTGAGCGTGGTCGGTGCACCGATGTGGGTCGACAGCGTGCCTGCCAGCAAGCTGCCAAAAGGCGCCACGCCTGCGAAGGCCATCGCGTACAAGCTCATCAGCCGGCCGCGCTTGTCTTCTTCGGCGATGGTCTGCAGGATGGTATTGCAGGCCGCCATGCTCACCATCATGCCGAATCCGGCAACGGCAATAAGGGGTAAGGAAAAGAGCATGTGGCTGGAAAACGAGAAACCGATTAACCCCACACCGAAACAGGCCGCAGCCAGTGGGATTCTTTTCCCCAATCCCACAACGGAGTTGCGCACAGCCAAGTAGATCGTCCCAACCAGTGCGCCAACGCCAGTGCCAGCCATCAGGATTCCCAGCGTCTGTGCTCCACCACCAAGCACGTCTTTGGCGAAAACCGGCATCAACACCGTGTAGGGCATGCCGACAAAGCTGACCAGTGCCAGCAGCAGAAGAATATTGCGGATGGGGAGAAATCCAAAGGCGTAGCGCACGCCTGTCTGCAGGTCGTTCAGGAAGTTCTTTTCCGAGGTCCGCGCCTGTTGGGGAGCTAGGCGCATGGAGAGCAGAGCGACAATAACCGCACTGTAGCTGAGGCCATTGAGAAGGAAGCACGTGCCTTCCCCGACCAATGAGATGAGGACGCCCGCCACAGTTGGGCCAATCAGACGCGAGGCATTGAAGAGTGACGAGTTCAGGGCAATCGCATTGGGCAGATCCTCTTTCCGGCCGACCATTTCCAGGGTGAAAGCCTGGCGGGTNNATGATCCCGGATAGGGTCAGGCCGGCCAGGGTCAAGGCCTGGAGCATGGCGAGACTCTGCGTTGCCACCAACACGCGCCGGCGAGGCCACCGGTCGGAGAGCACGCCGGCAACTGGTGTCAACAGAAGCATGGGGAGCTGGCCGGCAAAGCCCACCATGCCCAATAGGAAAGGCGAATGGGTGATGCGGTAAACCAGCCAGCCCACGGCGATGGTTTGCATCCAGGTTCCGACGAGGGACACGCCCTGGCCAAAGAAGAACAACCGATAATTGCGGTTGTCCAGGGCGCGAAAAACCTGTCCTAGTCCCGTGGCTTTGCGGAGAGGTGATGGTGCTGACACGAGCAGGGCTCACAACTTTCGGAGCGAAGGCATGGTACCAGCGGAAATGGGGAGCATGGCTCGCGAGGATAGCATTCGTCGGCGGCCGGCAGGGTTTCGCGCGGCCACGGGGCATATCCCTTCATGCGGCACGAGATTGGTCAACTTGACCAACTCAGGGACGGATGCCATGCTCAGATTTAGAGCCATGGCCAAGATGGTGAACCTGTACGAGGCAAAGACGCACCTTTCCGTGCTGGTGGACCGCGCTGCCGACGGGGAAGAAATCGTCATTGCCAAGGCCGGCAAACCGCGCGCGCGCCTGATGCCGATATCGACAGCACAGAAACGACGTCGGCCCGGGGGTGGCAAGGGTAAGGTTTGGGTCGCGGACGATTTCGACGCGCCGCTGCCGCCCGACCTGCTGGCCGCGTTCACCAGCCGCTGACGATGCGCCTGCTTCTCGATACCCACGCCTTCCTGTGGTGGTGGCAGGGCAGCGCCAAGATCGACGCGCGGACCAGAACTGCGATTGGCGGGGCGGACGTCGTGCTGGTCAGCGCGACCTCGGCTTGGGAGATGGCAATCAAGAGCGCACTGGGCAGGCTGCGCTTTTCTGGCAGCATCGCCCATGCGGTCGAAGCCTGTGGCTTCACCAAGCTCGACGTGGCCTTCGAACACGTCGAGGTGCTGCGGAACCTGCCCTTGCACCACAACGATCCCTTCGATCGCCTTCTGGTCGCGCAAACCATGGTCGAGCGCGCCACCTTGGTCACCCACGACCGCGCGCTCGCGCCCTACGGCGTGCCGACGCTGTGGATTTGAGATCGCGGGGTCAGGGCGACTGCAGGTCGCCCCTGCGTTGATCGGTGCCCGCGCGCCCCGTCGACTGGTTGTACAACATCACTTGCGCCCGACCTTCCCAGGCCCGATCCTGGGGCCATGCAGATTCCCATCGTTCGGCTGGCACTCGGCGATGCCGAGGTCGAGGCGGCCGGTCGGGTCATCCGTTCGGGCTGGGTCGCCCAGGGCCCGGAGGTGGCGTCCTTCGAGCGCGAGTTTGCCGCGGCCGTGGGCGCGCCCTTCGCGATAGCCGTGTCCAACTGCACGGTGGCACTGGAGCTTTCCCTGCGCGTGGCGGGCGTGCAGCCCGGCGACGACGTAGCCACGGTCAGCCACAGCTTCATCGCCACAGCCAACGCGGTGCTGGCGGTCGGGGCGCGACCCATCTTCGTCGACGTCCAGCCCGACACCTACGGCATGGACCCGGTTGCGCTCACACGCGCCCTCACCCCGCGCACGCGCGCCATCTTGTGCGTGCACCAGATTGGCTTCCCCTGCGACCTTCCCGCCATCCTGGCCGTCGCCCGGCCGCGCGGCCTGCCCGTCATCGAGGACGCGGCCTGCGCGATCGGCAGCGAGATCCGNNGACGGCGGCATGATCACCACGTCCGACGCGTCGTTGGCCGAGCGCCTGCGTTCGCTGCGCCAGCACGCCATGTCGCCCAGTATGGCCCGCCACGAGAGCCATCAGGTGACCCTGGAGAGCTTCTCCGAGCCGGCTTTCAATTTCCGCATGACCGACCTGCAGGCTGCGGTGGGCCGACCGCAGTTGGCGCGTCTGCCGGCTATAATCGCCGAGCGCCGCGCGCTGGCGGCTCGCTACGCCGAGGCCCTGGCCCACCATCCCCTGCTGGCGCCGCCGACCGAACCACCCTGGCTGCGAAGCAACTGGCAGAGTTATCCAGTCACTTTGCGCTCGGGCGGGCGCATGTCGCAGGTCGAGATCATGCAATTCCTGCTCGACCGCGGCGTGGCCAGCCGACGCGGCGTCGGCAACGCCCACGCCGAGCCTGCCTATGCCAAGGTCGCCTGGTCCTGTGGTCAAGGACCCTGCGATCCAGCAGCCCACACGGCCGGCCGCTGCCTGCGCCTGCCGGTCTCGGAACACGCCCGCGACAAAACCATCCTCTTGCCCCTGTTCCACGGCATGTCGCCCGCGGAACAGGATTACGTCGTGAGCACCCTGCGCGCTTTGTCGGGGTGACTGGGAAGGTCAGAACGACTGGCCGTAGAAGAAGGACCCCGCTTTTCATGGCCCGTCGCCTACGAACGGTCAAGCACCAACGACACACCGGTCAGGCCGAGGTGAAAATCGGTCGACCAACAGCTGTGGATCTTCGAGGCCCGCATGAGATGTAGCCCAACCGCATCGGTCAGGGTCAAGTCCTGGTCGGAGAATCGACGCAAGAGATCGGCCGCGCCGGCCTGCTCGGGCGGGCCCACCGGTGCGATGACCAGCGGTTTCATCTCCTCGATCATCGCCAGGAATTGGAGCGCCCGAGTTCGGTCGTAGCGCCGCAGGAACCAAGCGTGGCCCTCCGCGACGACCAGCGTGGTAGTGACCAGCGCCGGCGGCGTGGAGAAGAGCCGCCGAAAAAGCGGGTGGTGGGTATCCGAAAAGTCGACGAAGGCGATGAACGCCGACGTGTCGACGTACGCTTCA
>PMZX01000328.1:5722-6323 GCA_003170035.1 Myxococcales bacterium
GGCTGGCTCAGCACCCGCTGGTCCTCGCCTCAGCGGCCGACCCACGGCTAGGCGGCCCATGCAGGGCCGCCCGGAAAGGGAATTCCGACCCGCTAGCCGTCTAGCCGTGGGCGTCGTACACTGCGCTCCTCATGCTCGANNCGTGGACCTGGACGCGGTGCTGGCGCTCGACCAGGCGGTGCGCAAACTGAAGAACGATTCCCAGACCTTACAGGCCGACCAGAACCGCCTGTCACGCGAGATCGGCAAGGCGCCCACGCCGGCGGCGCGTGAAGAAGCCAAGGCCAAGGCCGCGGCGCTCAAGCAAAACATTGAATCGCTGGCCGCTGAGCTGGCCCGGCAGGAACAAGCTCTCGAAGAGAAGCTGCTGGAGCTGCCCAACCTGCCCCACCCTTCGGTTCCNNTCGGGCCCGCGCTGGGGCATCCTGGACTTCGACCGCGGGGTGAAGATCTCTGGATCGCGCTTCTACATCCTCAAGGATTGGGGCGCGCGGCTGCAGCGGGCGCTGATCAGTTTCATGCTGGACATGCACACCAGCCGCCACGGCTACACCGAGATCCTGCCGCCCTACATGGTCCGGCGCGAGGCCCTGGTGGGCAC
>PMZX01000490.1 GCA_003170035.1 Myxococcales bacterium
CCCACAATGACCACCAAGTACCGCATGAGCTTACGATGCTGTCCGCCGCGCAGGAGGCTCACACTTCATTTTCACCCCGGGGAGAACGCGCAAGGCTTGCGAGGGCCTCCTGCAGCTGTGTACGTTCTGCGCGAAGAGTCGTTCATCCTGGCCGCCGACGAGGTGGCCCGCGTGCTGGTGGCCGAGCGCTGCCCGGCCTCTCTCGACGCCTATATCGCAAGCAGCACCGGCCGGCTGCTGGCTCCGCCCTGACCCGTCTGCGTCGCTCGGGCGATCCTCGATCCGGCTGAGCGCGGGCTGTAGCTGTCTCTGCCTCGGGGTGTGGCTTGCCGCCCGGTCAGCCTTTTTCGATCTGCTGGCCGAGGAATGTGCCCAGGCTCATCTGGGTCATCTGGTCGCGCTGGGCCTCCAGCAGGTCCAGGTGGTCGTCCTCGTCCTTGACGATCGACTCCAGCAGCTCGCGCGTGGGCGCGTCCTGCACCTGCATGGCCAGCGGGATGGCCTCGTTGTAGCCGCGGATGGCCGTGACCTCGGCAGCGATATCGTTCGCGATCATCTGGGGCACGTCGGCCCCGATGTGCAGGGGGTTCAGCTTGCTCACGACCGGCGTCCCTTCCAGGAACACGATGCGGGCGATGAGTTTCTCGGCGTGCTTCATCTCGGTGACGGCGCGCTTCTCGATCACCTTGTGCAGCCGCTCATAGCCCCAGTTGGCACAAAGCTCGGAATGGACCATGTACTGGTTGATGGCGGTCAGCTCGTCGGCGAGCAGCTGGTTGAGAACGTCGATCAGTTTCTGGTTGCCCTTCATGTTGGTCCCCCTGAGGTTGGATGCGCGTGCGTCAGCGGTTCGAACAGGGTTTCCTACCGCATTCGCCACGATGACGAAAGCCTATCATTGGACGGGACGATCAGGGTCAGGGAATAGAGGATTTTTCGACGCAGAAGAGCGCGTTCAAACTTCCGACGCCCTGGTCAGATACCGTGAGCTACAATCGCCCGCGAAGGGCCTTGCGATGCGCGCCTGTCGAACCTATGCACTTGTTCTAGGACTCGCAGGCTGCGCGCGCAGCGAACTGGGATCGCGCAAGCCGGATTCAGCAGCCGGCCCGGTATCGTTGGCAGATGCCGCGATCGATTCGGTCGGGCATCCGGCCGATGTCCGAGCGTGCCGATGGGCGGGGTTTGCGCCGGAAGCAACCTATGCGGGCTCGGGCGACACCGCGATCGCTGTCGCGGATTTCAACGGCGATGGCCATTCCGATATCGTGGTCACAGCTTGGGGAAACGGGACATTCTCGCTTCCTGCCAGCGGAGCGGTCAGGGCGAGCGTCTACTTGAATCAAGGAAACGGCGCCTTCGCCCCGGCCGCCCCCTACAACACGAACATGGAAGCTACCTCCGTCGCCGTGGGCGATTTCAGCGGCGATGGCAAGCCCGACTTCGCGGTGTTGACCGTGCTCGATCACCTCGATGTCTTTGTCAATCAAGGTGACGGCAACTTCGGATCCTTGGTTCCCCTTACAGGGCCACAGTCGGCTCTTGTCATGGCGGTGGGCGACTTCAATCGCGACGGCCGCCCCGACCTCGCGGTCACCACGCAAGACAGGGCGGTCGACATACTCTTCGGCGATGGCAATGGCGGCTTTGCCGCGCCGATCGCGTACGCCACGGGCGGCGAGGTCGATTCGATCGCCGTGAGCGATCTTGATGGCGATGGCTACCCCGACATTGTGGTCAGCAACGCCGAACTGGCGGGCACCTGCCCAGGGGCGCCGGGCATTTGCCTCCCGAGCGGGCTGGGCGCGGGCACGGCCAATGTCCTTATCAACCAGGGCGACGGCACGTTCGCCCCGCAAGTCAGCTACGCCTCGGGCAACGGCACCGCATCGCTCGCGCTGGGCGACTTGAATGGCGACGGCGCGCCCGACATCGCCGCGACCAACAGCGTGGACAATACCCTGAGCGTGTTCTTCAACCGGGGCGACGGCACCTTCACCCTGCAAGCGACCTACGCGAATGCGGGCAGTGGCACAGCCGCGCCGGGATTGCCGTTCCCGAGGACAGGCGGTGGCGTGGTCGCGGCGGATTTTGATGGAGATGGGCACGTCGACATCGGCGTGGTGCAAGGGTCGACGCAGAGCCGCAGTGGCGTGTTCTTGTTGCTGGCCAACGCGGGCGACGGCCGATTGCTCCCTCCTGTCAGCTACGCGATTACGGGAAACCCTGACGCGCTCGCGGTCGCGGACTTCAATGGCGACGGCCTGCCCGACCTCGCCGTGACATCGGCCGAAAACGAGTTTCTGATGGGCGTGTTTCTGTCGGAGTGCAAGTGAGGCAGCAGCGGTTTCCAATTCGGATGACGATGTAGCGTCTGCATCAGCCCCGGCTGTGCTGGCTGGGGCCGGGTTCGGCTCGTCCTCGCCCGGCCCCGCATTTGCGGCCGACCGACAGGTTCGCCTTTCGCCGCATGCTTTGGCTCTCCTCGCCGAATGTCTCGATCAACCTGGCCAAGACGCACGTGTCGAAAGAGGCCCAGTTCGTGGGCCCGAGGCTCTGGCGTAGCAAGGCGATCGGGGCAGTTGCGCGTACCATCCACGCCCACGCCTGCCGGGTCGTCATCGCCGGCAGGGCGTTCACGACCTCGTGTATCTCGACGTTTGCGAAACCGGCTGCCGCCATCTCTTCACGGCAGTCATCGACGTCGCCCAACGGAGGTGCAGAACCGCCGAGCGGCAAGTCCGGCATGTGCTCTCGAACCGCGCCCCAGATCAGATTGCGCCAGGTGTCGCCGTCCTCGGACGCCCAGCTTGACACCACCGCCACGCCGCCTGGCACGAGCACGCGCAGAATCTCACGAAAACCGAGGAGTCGATCGGGGAAGAACATTAAGCCGAACATCGAGAACGCCCCGTCGAACGATGCATCCGCGAAGGGCAATGCCTGCCCGTCCCCTACATGAGATTCGATTGCCAGCGGCTCAGCCGAGGCACGTTCCCGCAGCTTTTCGATCATCGCGGCCGAGAAATCGATCGCCGTGACGTGCGCACCGGTTTGCGCCGCCAAGAAGGACAGCGTCCCGGGTCCAGCAGCCACATCAAGCACACGTGCACCGGGCGGGAGCAGCGCGAGATCGATCGCATTCTGGGCAAACCGGGCAAACACAGGAGCGACCTCGGCAGCGTATTCGGATGCGACGAGATTCCAGGGTGCAGGACTGGAAAGTGGGCTGGATGAAGTCATGGTGC
>PMZX01000523.1:0-2391 GCA_003170035.1 Myxococcales bacterium
TAGGCCGAGTCGTAGGTGGTGACCGTCAGCGGCCGCAGGTCGTACTCGCCGCCGCCGATGATGCCCACCGGCACGTCGAAGGTAGCGCCCAGGCCGTCGCGCCACTGCCGTACCAGATCGAGCGTGGGCGTGACCACCAGGGTGCTGCGGCGGCGCAGGTCGATCGCCATGTGAGCCACCAGGGTCTTGCCCGCGCCGGTGGGCAGGACCACGACCCCGCGGCCACCAGCCGCATCCCAGGCAGCCAGCGCCTCGCTCTGGTAAGGGCGTGGCTCGCGCCGGACCACCGCACCGGCCGCCAAGGTCTCGTAGCGACGGGCCTGGTCGGAATACGCGATCTTCAGACGGCGCAGGGTCTTGACCAGGTCTGCATACGCCGAGGCCGGCGCGCGAAAGCAGGCGGTGCGTTCATCCCAGACGCACGAGCATGGCAGGCCGGCGAAGGGCGCGGGGATTCCGGCGACTTCAAGCGTGCCGGAGCGAAAGCGAATCTCGACCGCAGGAAGCGTCTGCGGCGGCAAGGTTCCGTGCGCGGTCACGGCAGGCCATCACAGCAGCTTGTCGAGCCGCTCACACACGTATTCCACATAGCCGCGGCATTGCGCGTGTACGCGTTCGCGATAGATGGTCTGCGCGGCCGGGTCGTTGAAATCCAGGCCGGTGAGGGCAAAGCAGTTGTCGCTGCCGAAACGAGCGCGAAACCCGTCCACCAGCGCCTGCATCTTGCTGATCAACACATCGCGGTCGTCGCCCAGCTTGTCACGGCCAAAGGCTGCGCTGAGCACCAGCACCCCGCCGGTCAGTGCTCCGCACACCGACTTGGTACGGCTGAGCCCGCCGCCAAACCCCGTTGCGATGCGCGGGATCAGGTCACTTTGCCNNGCAGGCGTCAGTACGATTGACCATGGAAAGGTTTCTCCTGGGCGCAGCGAGCGGTCTGTGGTGACATTCCGCTTCGAATGCGTGCGAAGGTCGTTCTCGCTGCAGCGCTGCTCCTCGGCCTTGTGGCCTGGGATTTCGTTGCCGCCACAACCTTCGTCGGCGACGACTACCTGTTCCTTGCCTTCGCACGGCTGGAGCCCAATCCGCTGCTGGCCTTCGTGCGCGACATGCACGGCGGCGAATACTACCGGCCCGTGCCCATGCTGTTGTGGTGGCTGCTCGATCGGGTGGGGCAGGGCAGCGAGTGGCCGTTTGCCCTGGCGGGATTCCTCCTGCACGCGGGCAGTGCGGCCTTGGTCGTGGCGCTCGGCCGCGGAGTCGGGTTTGCTCTTAGGGTTGGGTTGGCTGCGGGGGCGCTGTTCCTGGTCGCGCCCGCCGAGCGTGAGGCTGCGCTGTGGTTTTCGGCCAGCACCGATCTGCTGGCCACGCTGGCAATCCTGGCTGCGGTGGTGTGCCTGCTGCGCGGGTCGCGAGGCTGTCGAGCGGCATCGGTGGCGCTGGCTGGGCTGGCGTATTTCTCCAAGGAAACAGCGCTGGTGTTGCCGGTGCTGGGCATGGCAGCGAAGTGGGCGGTGTCAGTGGATTCAACTCGGCGCCCGGCCGCGGCGGAGAACACCGGGGGGAGAGGGGAGTTCTCAGAGTTTCTTCGGGCATGCGTTGCGCCCGTGGTTCCGCATATGGCTTTGGCGGGTGGGTACCTGATAGTCCGGTTCGCGGTGCTGCACGGTCTGGGCGGAACCAACGATCCGGTTGCGCCCTGGTGGGGACGCGGCCTGCAAGTGGCAGGGGGCCTGGTTCATGCGGTCACCGCCTATGCGCCGCTTCCGGAGGCCCTGGCCTGGCTTGTGGGCGGCAGTTCGCTTCTTGCCGCTGGCGTGTTTGTAGTCCGAACCCGCCGCCGCGCGTGGTTCCCTGTTCTCTGGACCTTGCTGGCACTCCTGCCTTTGCCCGCGGCTGGTTGGGTGGTGGGCGCGCGCTACTTCTACCTGCCTGCGGTCGGGCTGATGCTCATGCTGGCCCTGGCCGCCGACACGCGGGGCACGGCGGTCCTGATCGCTGCCGTCAGCCTGTTGGCGGCTATCGGCATGGGCTCGACAGTCACCCGCACGGGAGAGGTCCGTCACTACCGGGCGGTCTTGGCCGCGGCCCGCGATGCCGTGGCCACAGGCGCGCAGTCCGGTCACACCATCTTCCTGGTACGAAACGCGGTGAAGGATCTGGACCTGGCGATCAAGCTCACCTCGCCAGCCCGGCATTTGCCCCAGCCACTCCTGGTGATTCCCGACGTGCCTGCGTCGTTCGTTTGGATGCCCGACGCGCTTGCGAGACGCGCGCGCTTCCTGCTCGCAAGACCGCCCTTGCCACCCGCCGGTGCGTATCGCTTCGGTGGCCAAAACATCATGGGACTGGCCCGGCGCGAGGAGGCTCCGGATCTCGACGAGGTGCTCG
>PMZX01000523.1:2403-8485 GCA_003170035.1 Myxococcales bacterium
GGAGCCCTGTGCACGATGCTGGTGGCGGCAATGATCTCGTCGGCCGGGTCACCGCGAAAATCGAGACGACAAATCGTACGGCAGATGTCGAGCGTGATGGGCCAGACGTGCAGCGCGCCCAGAAAGCGCGCCACGTCTGCATCGTCGAGGTCGATCTCGATACGGCCGAGTTGGCTGAGCTTGCCGATCTCCGCTGGCCGGCTGCGACGCGCGGGCGTAGCATGGCGATCCGGGAGACAACACCGAAGCCATGGCAAAGCTGAGTCAGAATCACCTGGAGCTGATCAAGGTCGCGGTCTCGTTGGCCCAGAAGCGAACCTTCGACCACCTGCTGTATGTGGGCGACATCCNNGCTGCCCGAGGAAGTCTTCCGCGGCAAGCCGCGTGCGCGCAAGAAACTTGCACAGGCGGTGGTCAGCGAGGCCCAGCGTGCGGTGGTGGAAGCGGCGGGCGTACCGGTCATCCCACTTCCCCAGTACGACCTGGGACGCGCGGAGAAGCTGAAGCTGGCGTTGGTCAGCGGCATCGCGCGCGGGCTGTACTCCGAGGGTGACGTGGTGGTGGCGCTGCTGTCGGCGCGACCGGTGGGCAAGCCCGACTCGATTTTGGTGGTCAATGTGGGCCCGGACGAGGAGGACGTGGGCTTCGGGTTCCTGCGCACGGAAGGCGTGCAACCCGAGATCCTTGAGGCGCTCATCGATCTGGCGGTCACCATCGGCGTGGAGGGCTGGGAAGGCCGGCCGGTGGGAGCGCTTTTCGTGATAGGCGACTCCAACAAGGTGATGGAGCAATCTCGACCGCTCAGCCTCAACCCCTTCCAGGGCTACTCAGAGGACGAGCGCAACCTGTTGAGCCCCGAAGTACGCCGCGCTTTGCGTGCCTTTGCCGTGCTCGACGGCGCGTTCGTCCTGCGCGAGGACGGCGTGGTGCTGGCCGCGGGCCGCTACCTCAACTTTGAAGAAAAGGATGTGCGCGTGCCGCTGGGCCTGGGCTCGCGCCACATGGCCGCCGCCGGCATCACGCACGAGACCGAGGCCATCGCCGTCGTGGTGTCACAGACTTCGGGCGCCGTGCGGGTCTTCCGTCACGGCCGCGCGGTGCTCGAGCTGTCGTCGAGAATCCGGCGATCGTAGTCGATGCAGGGGGAGCCGGCGGGCTCCCCACGCGACTAGAAGTCGACCAGTTGCCGGATCTTCCCTTCCAGCTCGGCCTCGGTCACTTCGTGCTGCTGCCGGGTCGCGAGGTCGCGCAGAACCAGCTTGCCACTCTGAAGCTCGTTGTCACCGACGATGAGAGCCAGGCGCGCCTTGAGAGCGTCGGCGCGCTTGAGCTGTGCCTTCAGGCTCGCGGGACGGTGCTCCATCTCGGTGCGAACGCCCTGGAGACGCAGCCGATGCGCCACGGGCAAAGCCCAGGTCTGTGCCCTTTCTCCCAGCACTGCGATGAAGAGGGCTAACACGGGCTCGAATTCCTCGGCCGGCTCGGCCAAAGCCAGAAGGACGCGTTCGACGCCCAGGGCGAAGCCGATGGCCGGCACCTCCGGTCCGCCGAGCGAGGACACCAGGCGATCGTAGCGTCCGCCGCCGCCCAGCGTGTTCTGCGCTCCCAGATCGCCGATCTTGGCCTTCACCTCGAAGATGGTGCCGGTGTAGTAGTCCAGCCCGCGCACCAGCTTGGTGTCCACCACGCTCTCTATCCCCAAGGCCGAAAGGTGGCTNNTCGGGATCCTTGGAATCCAGGATGCGCAGGGGATTGGTCTGCAGGCGCTGGCGCGATCCTTCGTCCAGCTTGTCGAGATGGTGCGAGAAATACTCGCGCAGAGCCTCGCGAAAGCCCGCGCGCTCCTCGGGCTCGCCCAGGCTATTCACCGCGACCTCGAGGTCGGCGGGCTTGATCCCCATCTCGGCCAGCAGTGCCACCAGCATGGCGATCATCTCCGCGTCGACGGTCGGCGACGCCAGACCGAACACTTCGGCCCCGACTTGATGGAACTGGCGCAAACGCCCGCGCTGGGCGCGCTCGTGGCGGAACATGGGGCCGAGGTAGTACCAGCGGGTTACTGGTTCGCGGGTCCACTGTGAGCGCGCGACGTACGCCCGCACCGCGCAGGCCGTGCCCTCGGGCCGCATGGACACGGACTGCCCGTCGCGGTCGGGAAAGGTGTACATCTGCTTCTCGACCACCTCGGTGTCCTCGCCCACCGAACGCACGAAGAGCGGCGTGTACTCGAGGATTGGCGTGCGCAGCTCGCGGTAGGCGAACGATTCCAGCACCGAGCGCGCCTTCTCCTCGACGAATTGCCATTTCGACACCTCGGGCGGGAGGATGTCGTTCATTCCTTTGACGGTGGGCGGCAGGTCAGGCACGGCCGGATTTATAGCAGATGCCGGGCTCGGCGCGGCGGTTGCCGCCACACGCGGGCCGCTCACTCGCTCTCGCTAGCTGGCGGCTCACGCCAGCCTCCGTGCAGGGGTGTTACCATGCACCGCCGTGCTCGAATCCCCTCGCCGTCCTGGGATACTCTGGGCGCGACAACTCACGGTCGTGCTCGGCGCCACCAGCAAGGCGATCGCCAGCGTGGTCAGCCTGTTCATGTTGGGCCCGGCCCTGGGTGGGACTTTGGGCGCCCGCTGGGCCGTCCGCGTGCGCCGGCCGGCCTTGGCCTATGGCACTGCCGAACTCGGCGTTGGGTTCGACGACCGCGCGTGAGGCCTTGCACGCGCGCATCCTCACCTGGTTGGCCGAGGCGGAACGAAACTCGGCCGTGAGGGCTTACCGCCACGGCACTCCCCCTCGCACTGCCCCTGTCGGTCGCTGACGTTCGGCGCTGGTCGAGCGTCTGATCAGGCGCGAAAGAAAATCGCGGCCCTTCTACTCGGTGCGCACGACCGCGGGACCCAGTCCTTCCACGATGCGTGCGGTGGCGCGTTCCACCAGGGCGGCGTCGCGACCATCGACCGTTATCTTGACCCTGTATTCGGCGACGTCGAGCCGGGGATAGGATCCTACCGCGACGCCGGGAAACTCGGCCACCACGGCGTCGAGGGTGGCGGCGATGGCGGCCTCGTTCTCGCGAGAGTAGACCGAGCGGCTGAGGATGGGGCCGGCCCGGAACAGCTCGCGCACCATCTGGAATTTGTATCTGAATATCTCGGGCACCCCGGGCAGAACATAGACGTTTCGCACCGTCACCACGGGCCAGTGCGAGCGATCCCCATCCGGGCCGTAGAGCAGTCGTGCGCCGTCGGGAATATCGGCCATGCGCAGGTCGCGCTCGTGCAAATTGGGGCCCATGGCCGAACGGATCTTGGCCTCCAGCTCCAGATTGCGCGTCGGTCGCAGCCCAAACGCCTTGGCCATTGCCGCCATGGTCACATCGTCGTGGGTGGGGCCCACACCGCCCGAGGTGAAGACATGGTCGTAGCGGCTGGACATGGCGCGCGCGGCCTCGGCAATCTCCTCGATCTCGTCGGGGACGACGTCGATGCGACGGACCGCCACCCCCAGCCCGCGCAACTCGCGCACGAGATAGCGCGCATTTTCTTCCTCGACCTTGGCGGAGAGGATTTCTTCACCGATGACCAGGATTCCGGCGGTCGGGCCGTGAAAGGGTAGCGACATGTGTGCCCAGGATACTACCCAAAAAATTGCGCCCCCCGGTAGCCTCCCCATACTGATGAGACGGAGCCGTCATGCGTCGCGATACCCGGTCAGGAAGAACCTGGATTCTGCGTGGGCTGGCGGCTGTCCTGCTGGCGGCAACCTTCGGCTACGTGCCGTATCATCTGTATGCGCGCTCCGGCTATGCCCGCTACCTGGAACTGCGGCGCGACCTGGCGGCGGCCAAGAGCCGCAACACCCGCTTGCGCGCCGAGAACGAGCGGCTGGCCCGTGAGGTCGAGGCCCTGCGCACCGATTCTCGCGCGCTCGAACAGGTGGCCCGCGCCGACATGGGGTGGGTGCGGCCGGGCGAGATCCTCTTCGATTTCGGCGAGGCGCGATGAGGCTGTCCAAGCTGCGGGCTCGTCTGGCTTTCGAGACTCGGCGCGCCTGGCAGATGGTGTGGGGCTTTGCCCTGGTGGCGATGATGGGTGCGCTTCTGTGGCTGGGCTGGTTCCCCGACCTGCGCCGTCCCGGTGCTGACTGGACGCGCGGGCTGGCCGCGGCGGCACTGGCGGCGGCCTTGGTGGTCAAGCTGGCCGGCCGCATCGGGACCAGCGAACGCCGACGCAGCCGCGCGCGCGAGACGGTCTCCGACCTCGAGATGGGCCTGCTGATGCTGTCGGCGACCTATGTCTTTCTGTCGGTGGTGGGCGGGATCACCGCACCTCTGTATCCGCTGGTCTACGCCCTGGTCAGCTTCTTGGTGACATTCCATCCCCTGTCAGTCGGCTGCCCGCTGGCCGCGGCCGCGCTCGGCTTCGAGGCCATCATGGCTTTCGGCCCCGGCGCCACGCCGGATGCGGCAGCGACTTTTCCCGGGCACGCGGGCTTCATTGCCGTGTTTGCCGTGCTGAACGTGGCCTTCCTGCACGCCGAGGTGGCGCGCCAGCGACGAGAGCGCCGCCGCTGCCTGGAGGCGGAGGTGGCTTCCATGCGGGAAGAAGCGCGAGATTTCCGCCTCATCTCCTCGGCGCTGAGCTGCGAGCACCACGTGCGCACGCGGGCCCAGGAAGAAGAGAAGCTTTCGCAGGGATCGATCGAGACCATTCACGAGCAGCTCCTGCACACGGTGGACCTTCTCCGTCGATCGATGGGGTTGCAGACCTGCGCCCTGCTTTGGCTGGACAGCGCGGGCGAGAAGTTGAAGTTCAAAGAGCTGTCGAGCGATTCCTCGCACATCGCCGAGGGGCCGCTCTCGGCGCGCACCGGCGCGTTGGCTGCCATCATCAAGGACCGGCGGCCCTGCCTGCTGGAATCCCCGCGGCTGTCGCTTTTGCCCTACTACCAGGGGCCAGCCGATGTGTCGGCCTTCCTGGGCGTGCCGGTGGCGGAGGGTCTGTCCCTGCGCGGGGTGCTGGTCGGCGATCGCAAAGCGGGCGCTGCGTTCTCGGCTAGCGAGGTCTCCCTGTTCACCGCCGCTGCGGATCAGGTGATGCGCATCGTGCAGTCCGAGCGGATCTTTCAGGCAGTCGAGCGATCCAAGCACGAGCACGAGCGTTTCTACCGGGCCTCGGCTGCGCTCAACCGGGCGCTGACCCTGGCCGAGGTCTACGACGCTGCCATCGAGGGAGCGCGCGGCGCGTGCGAGTTCGACTTTGCCGCCATCGCGACTTACGACAGCGCCGACGAGAACCACCTGCTTAGCCGGGTGGTGGGCGAGGGGGCGGACGAGCTTGCAGGCCGGACCTTTTGCGACCCAGGCTCCATCGCGTCCATGGTGGTCAAGAACAAGCTGGCCTTGCCTGCGGCCGGCGACTGGCGCGATCGCGGCGGGTCCTACGTGTTCGAGCCGCGCGAGCGTTTCAAGGGTTTTGAATCGCTCTATGTGTTGCCCCTGCTGGTCAAGGACGAGGTCATGGGAACCTTCACCGTGGCGGCGCAGCGAGCCGGCGCGTTTCCGGCTGACCGACGCGAAATGCTGGGCGTGATCGCGAACCAGGTGGCCATCTCCATGCAGAACGGCCGCATGGTGCAGGCGCTGGAGGAGCAGGCCACCACCGACGGGCTCACCGGCCTGGTCAACCACCGTACCTTCCAGGAACGCTTCTCCGCCATGTTGGGCCGCGCCGAGCGCCACTCGATGCACGTGTCCTTCCTGCTGACTGACATCGACCATTTCAANNCTGAAAGCCAGCGCGCGCAAGATCGACATCGTGGCTCGCTACGGGGGCGAGGAGTTCGCGCTGGTGCTGGAGGGCACCGACCGCACCGGGGCACGCCAGCTGGCCGAGCGCATCCGGCAAGAAGTGGGCAGCCAGACGCACGACTCGGCCAAGGGCGCGTTCAGAGCGACGCTGTCGCTGGGCGTGGCGGTCTATCCCGAGGACGGCAAGAGCAAGCAGGAGCTGATTGCCAACGCCGACCAGGCTTTGTACGCGGCCAAGCACGGCGGCCGCAACCGCACCGTGTGCCACGGCGA
>PMZX01000364.1:0-601 GCA_003170035.1 Myxococcales bacterium
CGCGTGACCCTCGATGCGGGCTCGCACTTCAATCGATTCGAGAGCACCTTCAAGGGCGCCAAGGGGACCCTGCCCATTGCGATCGGGATTGCAAAGCATCCCGGCTGGGTTCTGGAAGTCGACGACAAGGCGGCCGCGATGCGGGTCTGGGAACCGCTTGATGGGGGCAAGAGTGGCAATCTGGGTACGGCCGTCGTCCTGCCGCCGGGATCCAAGGTCGAGACGCAGCAGACCGACCTCGAACACCTGCTGGTCACGCCCGCCCCGAAGAGTGGCCCCTTGACCTACTATGTCGGCACGGCCTGGGATCGCGGCAGCCCGATTGCCGATGCCTCCAAGTGGGCAAAAGAGGTGCAGTTCTTGTCGAGCCGGCTCGCCAATCCTGTGCAGGTCAGCCTGGCCGTCATTCCTGCTGCGGCATCTACGGACACAGCGCCCGCGGCTGCCCCTGCTCAGTCCAAGTAGGCAGCGCCTGAAGCTGGCCAGCAAGCGGCCCCGCGGTTGACTGAGACGGAACTGTAGCCATGTGCGGGATAGCCGGGTTTCTGGCCGGACAGAACGACGCGCGCCCTGATCCACGGATCGTTCAGCGCTTTGCCGC
>PMZX01000364.1:628-5994 GCA_003170035.1 Myxococcales bacterium
TGAAGACGGTCAGGTCGCGATCGCGGTCAATGGCGAGATCTACAACCACCGGGAGCTGCGCAGCGATCTGGAGAAGAAGGGACATCGCTTTCGCAGCCACTGCGATTCCGAGGTGGTGGCCCACCTGTACGAAGAGGTTGGCGATCGCGTGCCCGAGCTTCTGCGCGGCATGTTCGCTCTGGCCATCTATGACGGCAAATCCCGCCGGCTGCTGCTGGCGCGCGATCGTTTCGGGGAGAAGCCGCTGTACTACACCCAGCGGCCGGACGGGTTTGCCTTCGCATCCGAGCTGGCGGCTCTGCTGGCTGATCCCGGAACCGACGCCGATGTCTCGCCCGCGGCCGTCGATCTGTACTTGTCGCTGCAATACGTTCCTGCGCCCGACACCATCTTCCGGCAGGTGAAGAAGCTGCCGGCCGGCTGCCTGCTGGAGGTTGCCTGTGGCGGCGAGCCACGCGTGCGCCGCTACTACCATCTCAACTACCAGCCCACGCTACACGCGCTTGACGAAACGGAAGCGGCGGAACGCGTGCGCGCGGCAGTCGAGGACGCGGTTCGCGTGCGTCTCATGTCGGACGTGCCGCTGGGTGCGTTTCTCTCGGGAGGTCTGGATTCCTCCATCGTGGTGGCGTGCATGGCGCGCGCGACCAGCCGGCCGGTGCAGACCTTCTCGGTGGGCTTCGTGGGCACCGAGCTGGACGAGCTACCCTTCGCACGCATCATCGCGCAGCGTTTCGGCACCGACCACCATGAGCTGGTGGTCGACCCCGACATGACTCGCCTTCTGCCCAGCATCGTCCGGCACCACGGCGAGCCCTTCGCTGACACCTCGACTTTGCCCACGCGCTATCTGTGCGAGATGACCCGCAAGCACGTCACCGTGGCGCTGTCAGGTGACGGCGGCGACGAGGCCTTCGGGGGCTACCGCCGCTATGGCTGGGGCGAGTTGGCGGCCCGGCTGTCGTCCTGGCCCCGCCCCCTGGCCTTTCTTGCGCGCAAGGCTGTGCAAGGGATGCCGGGCGCCCGCGCGCACGCGATTCGCGTGTTCGGCCGTCGCCTGGCCGAAGACGATGCCGCACGCTACCTGTCGCTGATTTGCCACTTTTCGCGCGAGGAGCAGAAGTCACTCTACGGGCCGAGGCTGCGCGATCAGCTGGTGTCCGATCCGGCGCACGCGCTCTTTCGCCAGCACCTGCAAGCCAGCGCGGCGTGCGACAACGTGAGCCGCTATTGCGATCTCGACGTCCACACCTACCTTCCTGACGACATCTTCGCCAAGGTGGACATTGCCAGCATGACCTTTGGGCTGGAGGCGCGGGCCCCGTTCGTCGATCACGCGGTGATGGAACTGGGCGCGGCCCTTCCCGGTCGTTTCAAGCTTCGTCGAGGCAAGGGCAAGGTCATCCTCAAGCAGGCCTTTGCCGACCTGGTGCCGCCCGAGATCCGCGGCCGGCGCAAGAAGGGGTTCGCGTCTCCCACGCGCGGCTGGTTTGCCGGACCCCTGCGTCCGTTTGCGCGCGAACTTCTGCTATCTCCCGAGGCGCGCCACCGAGATCTCTTTGACATAGGCGCGGTCGAACACCTGCTCGCTCGTCACGCGGCTGGCGAGGATCACGGTGAACGCATCTGGAACCTGGTGGTCCTGGAACAATGGCACCGCGAGCTGGTGGACAACCGTGCGCGCTTTCAGAGCGCGGTGGCCGGGACGGCGGACCATCTGGCAAGCGAGGCAGCGGCACGAACCCAGCCGGACACCCGTTGAAGGTGTGATCGCCGTCACACCAGGCCGGCCACCACCACGGTCGATCGCTCTCATCGGGTCCGCGCCTCGATCGCAAGAAAGCCAGTTCTTCCGAGACCTTCACCCTGTCATCCGCCCCCTTCCGGCTGGTTTTGCGGCCCAACTTGTACCCGTGTCGCGCCCCCCCCAAACCGTGCTAGGTTGCGGCCCATAGCCACATGAAGTTCCGGCGGCAGCTTCGGGGCATCGCGCGTGCCCTGTTCCACCTGGCTCTGGTTGCCGGCCCCATCTGGGGTCTGGCGCGCGCGTCCCAAACGGCCGAGCGGGCGCTGTACGCCGTGCTCCTCGCGGGTGGCTTGGCCCTGTTGGTGTGGGCCGCCTTCGTCTACTGGCCCGGGTTCGACCCGCTCTTCCGCATTCCTTGGCGTGGTCCGCGCCGAGGCCGGCGCATGGCGATCACGTTCGACGACGGGCCCAACGGCGACCAGACCATGACCGTGTTGCGCCTGCTCGAGCAACATCAGGCCAAGGCGACCTTCTTCATGATCGGCCAGAACGTCGAGCGTCAGCCCGAGCTGGCCCGGCAGGTCGCGGCCGCAGGTCATGCCGTCGGAAGCCACACCTACTCGCACCGGAAGCTGAACCAGGTCTCCTTGGCCGAGGCCGCGGAAGAGATCGATCGCGGCCACGCGGCCCTCGCCGCAGCCGGGGTTGCCGATGCGCGGCTCTTTCGGGCTCCCCACGGCCTCAAGACCTTCGCGGTGATGCGGCACCTGGTAAAGAGGGGGTTGCGGCTGATTGCCTGGACCGCGGGTGTTTATGACACCGACTGCCCGCACGCCTCGGTCATCGCACGCCGGGCGAGGCGCTGGATCCGGCCGGGAACCATCCTCCTGCTCCACGACGGAAAGATGGACCACGACCGCCGGCCCATGACCGAGGCGCTAGAAAGCGTGCTGCAGCTGGCACAAAGGCGTAGGATTCAGTTGGTTACCGTCCCCCAACTCCTCGGTTGGTCATGATCAAGCGGCGCATCCTCTATGTGATCAAGAGCCTGCAGCAGGGCGGGACCGAGCGCCAGGTTCTGCGCATGCTGGAATTGCTCGATCCGGATCGCTTCGAGGTTGCCCTGTGCACGCTCGACCCCGAGATCCACTACCCTGACGTCCCGGCCGGCCAGCCCCGCTTTGCGCTCGAGGCCAAGGGCGTGCAGGCGGTGCAGGCGTTGTCGGTGGTGATCGACGACTTCTGTCCCGACCTGATCCATTCGTTCCGGGACAACGTCAACCGCTGGGTGCGGGCGGCGTTGTCCCGTGTCGACCACGCTCCCGCATGGCTGATGTCGGTGCGAGGCCGGCCGGTACTCCCGTGGGATCTGTTCTGGTCGCGCATCATCTGCGGTCGCGCTCATCGCGTGGTGGTCAATTCCGTGGGGATCGAGCGGGTGCTGCGCAGATTGGGCGGAATCTCGCAGAAGAGAATCACCGTGATCCCGAATCTGCTCGATCCGGGAGAGTTTCATCCCCCGGGGCCCGGTGAACGGGCGGCGGCGCGCGACTATCTCGGGCTTTCGCCAGACGCCTTTGTTTGGACGTTCCCCGCGCGAATCAGCTGGGTCAAGAACCAGTTGGGACTGCTGTGGTCGCTGTCCCTGCTGGTGCGGCGGGGCGCTTTGCCGAACGACACGGTCTTCCTGCTGGCCGGCCGCCGGCGCGATCGGGTTCCATCCGCTTTGCTGCCCAGGTTGGCGCGCGCGCTGGGTGTGGAGCGATACCTGCGCGTCCTGCCGCCGGAAAAGGATCCGCGGGTCTTGTACGCGGCTTCCGATGCGCTGGTGCTACCCTCGTGGGCCGAAGGCATGCCCAATGCCGTGCTCGAGGCGCAACTGGCGGGGCTCCCGGTGGTGGTCACGCGCCAGGCGAATCGGGATGGTCTGGTCTCGGCAGGTCACTCGGGCCTCGTCGTCCGGACTGGCTCGCCACGCGCCCTGGCGGAAGGGATTGCGAATCTAATGTCCCTGTCGGAGATCGAACGCCGTGCGATGGGTGCGCGCGGCCGCGCGTCGTTGCTGGAACGGTTTCCGGTCGAGCCGATCATGGAACGACTGGCGCTTCTCTACGATGAGGCGATCGCGACTCGGTCGGCCCGCCCGGTCACGCTCTCGGCGGCGCGCCGAAGCGCACAGAAGCGGCGTTCCGCGGAAGGCTAGTCGCGCGCGCGGGTCTGCCCCGCGAATCGCGATGTGAGGTCTAGGGAATGACGATGGGCGTGAGGCACTCGAACTTGGTTTGCATGCGGAAGTGCGACTCGACGATGTGCCGTTCCGCATGGAAGATGTCCATGGGGTAGGTTTGTCCAACGGTGATGCCAAGGCTGGCAGCCTGCTGATCGAAGTTGACCGTCCCGGTTTGCGCGTTGTGAATGCCGCCCAGGTCGATGACCTGCTGGTTGTTCACGTACACGAACACGTCGTCATCGCCGATGAACGAAAAGGTTTCGCCGCCCTTGTAGACAAACGTCGTATGAATCTCGGTCGTGAAGGAATAGTTGTGCGTCTGGCCTTGGTTGCCGAACCCCTGGTTGTCGATGGGGAAGAAGGCCTGGTTGTTGAAGACCATGCTCCCGCTGGCATCAGGCGTGAGCGGAAGCTGGATCTCGAAGCGCATGTTGACGCCGTCGGTGTCGCGGTACCACTGGCTGAACGTATCCGCGCTCTGCACGGTCTGGATGCCGGCGGTGTTGCCAAAGACCGGTTTCTGGTCGGTGCCGAGCGTGCTGGCGGCTATCCCCTTTTCGGCGGTCTTGACCGCAGGCTCGAAGTCAGGGTGCTTGGTTGCGGCGCCCCCCGGGTCGCTGGCTGACGAGTCCCAGCCGCGAAAATCGCGGATCACGGCAATGACATAGTTGGGACAATTGCCTCCACCGCCTCCCCCTGCTCCCGTACTCCCCGACCCAGCCCCGGCTCCGCTCGTGCTAAGGGGGATCACGCCACCGCCGTTGGGGTTGACGCCGGACCCTCCTGTCCCACTCTGGCCATAGGGCACTGGCCCGCCGCAGGCCAGGAGAGTGGATGCAGCACCGATCGCAATCAGGAAGTGCCAGCTTCGATTCGATCGGCTCGGGCTTGGTGGGCGGGTCATGTTGACCTCCTTAAGATAGACGACCGAAACCTGCTTTCGCGCAGGCAAGCTCGATCGGGCCGGCGCTCCTGCCAGGGCTGAAGGAGCACCGAAATACAGTCACGACCGAAACGTCCAACGCCCTGTCTTCTCAAGTGTACTCCATCGGGCAGGGCGTGACTCAAGAAGTGTGGAGGCCAATCGGACCGTGTTCGGACCGGCATCCGTTTGTTCGTACAGGCATCCGTTTCTAACGCAGTCGCACCACGGCGTCGGCCACCAGTGCCTGTCCCAAGGCGAGGCCGCCATCGCCAGGCGGGACGTGGCCGGCAAGGTGCACAGAGAAATCCGGCGCCAGAGCTGCCAGCAGCGATTCGCTCAGACGCGCGTTCTGGAAGCAACCGCCGGTGAGTACCACCGGATGCTTTCCGTACTGCTGGCGCACCAAGCGCAGGACCTCGCTGGTTGCCGCTGCCAAGGTATTGTGGAAACGGGCCGACACCACG
>PMZX01000419.1:0-1246 GCA_003170035.1 Myxococcales bacterium
CCTGCGCGTGCAAAGCCAAACCGCCGAGCGGGGCCATCGCGTGCTCGGGTTCGCCGAAGGCCCCGACGCCACCGTATCGGTGATCGAGCAGACCAACCACGATCGCATCCTGGTCATCGACGGGTTCGAGACCACGGCCGAGACGGCGAGCGCCCACTACATGGCCTGGATGGGTCGATTGCCCATGCTGCTGCACGAGCGGCCCCAAACCGCACTGGTGATCTGCTTCGGCACCGGACAGACAGCAAACGCCGTACGCGAAGAAGGCCCTGAGTCAGTCGATGTGGTCGAGCTCGACGCCGCGGTGCTGGGCCTGGCGCCGTTCTTTCCCAGCAATCGCAACGTGCTGGGCGATGCGCGCGTGCACACCACGGTGATGGACGGCCGGGCCTGGTTGCGCCGCACTCGGCACCGCTACGACGTGGTGACGCTGGAACCGATGTCACCCGAGTTCGCCGGCACCAACGCCCTGTACTCGGTGGAGTTCTATCGTCTGATGGCCGCGCGCCTGAACCCCGGCGCTGTGGTGGCGCAGTGGGTGCCTTTCCACATCGTGCCGCCCTCGGCCGCCGGCTCGATCACGGCGGCGTTCACCGCGGTCTTCCCCGATGCCTTGCTGTGGATAGATCCGCGCGATCGCACCGGCATCCTGCTCGGTCGACAGGCNNCGCCTGGGTGTGCCGGTGGACGACGACAACCAGTTGCTGGCCTATGGCGGTCTGCCCGCACAGCGTTTCCGCCTGGGCGCCCGCATGGCCCGGCTCAACCTGGAGTTGGTCGAAAAGGTGCGTCAGAACAGCGAGCCTCCCGGGCATGAAAACCCCCTTTGAACGTGTGGGAGCTATTCCGTGATCTGGTCGACCAACGGGTAAGCCAATCCGAGGTCTCGAAAGGCGTGGCGATGGAGAACCTCAAACGCTTGCTGCAAGGTCAAGGCATCGGGTCGCAGCTGTTGCGCAATATCGAGACGAAGTTCAACCGTGTCGCCAAGTTCGANNCCAGCCGCTATCACAGACCGTGTCGATCGTGTTCATGGAAAAGCCTGCCCAGGCTGGCCTGTAGTCGAATGAGGGCGCGAGAGTCTGAAGCCTGTCGCCTACAACAATGCCGCTCACATCAGCAACGCCACAGTCACCACATGCGCGTCGAGGTCACGCCAAAGCACAGTGAGTGAGCGCGGCGCTATTTGCGCTGCCAAGACAGGCGCCAGGCGAATGTCCAGGGCCCGCCATCCTTCTGCTAGGCC
>PMZX01000419.1:1333-3830 GCA_003170035.1 Myxococcales bacterium
GCGCCGATGCTGGCGCCGGGCGAGAGCGCGACCGCTGCCAGGCCCCAATCCCCACGATGAGAGATTGACAATGATGGGGGCAGCCGGCTCCCTTGCCGATCGACGTACGGCATTCCCGACTCGTCATTGAGGACGCTGAACTGGCCACGCCAGTCTGCATCCGCGCCAAGCCTTCCGAGTAACGCCGTCACAAGGTCGTTGTCTTCAGCCGCCAGTTCACCCAGCAACCGCTTGGCCGCCCAGCGGCCCAGCAACCACTTTCGTCGACGCGGCAACAGTGCCAGCCCGGCTAGGATGGCTTCCTCACGCGGGCTGAGCAGTCCCGGCGGCGCCTGGCCCAGGGCCAGCGCGGGATGCTCGCCGGCGTGGGCCAGGACGTGACGAAACATCGCTCAGCCGACGACGCCGCGGAAGCGGCCCATGGCCTCGTCAGGCAGCCCGCCCGGGATGCGCGAGGTGCGGTAGCCCTCCACCGTCAGATAGACCTTGCCCTCGTCGTCGCGCACGCGCATGTCGAACGACAGCGCGTCCTCCGACGGGTGCGGCTGCAGCTCAGCCACCACCGGCCTGCCATTTGGCGTTGGATCGAACACTGTCACGCGCTCCACGACCGAGGGCAGCCCCATCTGCCCGGTCTGGCCGATCTCCCACACGCCTGCGGTCTGGAAGCACAGCTCGACCATGCGCGGCCCNNTAGGCCGGACCGTGGAAGTACACGCGGTAGATGTCGTCATGCCCGATGCCGCCCACCGGGCCGGCGCCGTCCACCGCCGTGCGCGCGCCCTGCCCCTCGCCCTGCTCCAGCACCACCACACCGGCAAAGTGCAGTTTCTCCTCGGGCTCGCGGCCCACCACCACATGCACCGACGACAGGGTCGTGTAAACCCGCACCCGCCCATCCGCACCCAGCACCGGCCGCGCGCGCACGATCACCGAGCGCGGCTCGTGGCGGTAGTACTTCATGGGCGCCAGGAAGCGCACGTTCTCCAGGGCCGCCACGCGATGAAGCGGGGCCAGCAACCAGGCTGCCTCGGCAAAGGTCTCCAGTCCCATCACGCCCGGCAAGACCGGAATGCCGTCGATGGCATGATCGTAGAGGAATGGCTCCAGCTTGGGATCGAGGCGGATCTCGGCTGTCATGCCCTGGTGCAGATCGAAGGTGACATTGTCGAAAGGCAAGGGCAGCGCCCTTTCGCGGGCGCGCGCCACCAGACTCCCGTCGGGATCGATGCCGCCGTCCTTGTCAAAGGGCTCCATCAGGATGCCCAGCTTGTGCCCCACCACCGCCTCGCCGGAGAAGCCGGCTTGCAGCGCATGGCGGATCACGGGCAGGCCCTCATCCGGCGACAGCATGTCGATGCCCGCGCGCTTCATGATCTCGGGGATGCTTCCGCGCGTGGCCATGCCTATCCCGCCCCAGGCGGTCCAGTCGAGCGCGATGCCCAGCGCGCCCGGACGGGACGCCGCCCACCACGAGAGCGTCTTGCACATGAAGTCGTTGCCCGAGCTGTAGTCAGCCTGGCCGGCGTTGCCAAAGCGGCCTGCCACCGACGAGAATCCCACGATCGCCCTGATCTCCATGTCGCGTGTCGCGGCCAACAGGTTGAAGAGCCCGTCAGCCTTGACCCGGAAGACCAGATCGAACTCCTCCACCGGCTTGCGGTCGAGCGAGCGGCTGCGCTCGAGTCCTGCGGCGTGCAGGATCACGTCGATGCGTCCGCTCTCGGCGCGGATGTTGTCCACNNACCGCCTTGACCGCCGCGCCATCCAGCACATCGACCTGGCGGTAGAAGGCCCGACCGCCGGCCTGCTCCACCCCGCGCAGGGCCTCCAGGATGCCGGCCTGCCGTTCCAGATCGAACAGCTTCTCCTCGACCTGCGCGGGCGTGGCACGGCCCTTGTCGGCCTTGATGCGCTCGAACACCTCACGCTTGGCCGCCTCGCGGTTCGTGACCACGGTGTTGAGCAGGGCGCGATCGTTCTCGGGCGGCATGGCGCGCGCGTCGAGCAGGTAGAACGTGCCGCGCGACACAGCTGCCAGATCGCGCACGATGGCCACGGTGATGGCCCCGGCCCCGCCGGTCACGGCAAACACCGTGTTCTCGTCCAGCTTGAGCGACGGCTTGGCGTCCGCCGGTAGGGCTTGCATGACCTCCAGCCCAACCGTCACGCGCGAGCCGCCCGCGTAGCCGATCTCCACCGCGCCCGGATCGCGCTCGGTCTCGTCGAGCAAGGCGCGCGCGATCGTCTCGGCTGAAGCATCGTCTTCGAAATCGACTGCCTTGGCCAAGAGATCGGGGCGCTCGCGCCGCAGAGTCTTGGTGAATCCCGTGACCGCGCCCCCCACGGGATTGCTGGCGCCGCTCGCGCCATAGCCGTGCTGGCCGCCCATGCGTGTGGCGACTATGACGAAGCTGCCCGGGTTGCCCAGGGCCTCGTACAGGCCGCGGGCCGCCCCGTGCAAGAGCAAGACGCGGTCGCGGTACAGCTTGCGGAA
>PMZX01000336.1 GCA_003170035.1 Myxococcales bacterium
CCCCCGCCGCCAGCGCCCCCGCCACCGCCCCCGCCAATCCCGGTGTACATGGGGGCCAGCTTCGGCCCTCCGCCTCCGCCCCCTTCGTCTTCACCACCAGCGCCGCCCGCGACGGTGTTGCCCGCGAAGACAGCGAAGTAGGCCGCACGCCGTGGCAGCGGCACGACAAAGGAACGATCGGTGCTGGAAGTCCTGAAGCGGGCCGGGATCGCGCCGCGCGCTTGCGCGTGGGNNCAACCTGCGCTGCCGGCACTGCGGCTCAGCCGCAGGTCCCCGGCGCTCCGACGAATTGACTCTGGAGGAATGCCTGCGCGTGGCCGACGAATTGGGAACCCTGGGATGCCAGCGCGCCACCCTGACCGGGGGCGAGCCCACGCTCTACCCGGACTGGGACGTGGTGGGCAAGCGGCTGGCGCAGCACGTGCCCGAGGTCAGTCTGATCTCCAACGGTTGGACCTGGACCGCCCGCCATGCCCAGCAGGCCAAGGAGGCCGGCCTGCGCGGGGTTGCGTTCAGCCTGGACGGGCTGGAGAAGGAGCACGACTGCTTCCGCACCGAGGGTTCGTTCCGGCGCGTGGTCGAGGCGGTGGGGCACACCTTGGCAGCCGGCCTTCCCGCGGGCATCAACACCACGATTCACCGTCTGAACAGCCGCCAGCTTCCCCAGTTGCGCCAGTTTCTCATCGACATCGGCGTGCGCCACTGGCAATTGCAGTTCGCCATCGCCACCGGCTACATGGCCAAAAATCGTGATCTGGTCGCGCCGCCCGAGGAGCGCCTGTGGCTGATTCCGCAGATCGCGCAGCTGTGCCGGTCCAGCGACAGCCGCCTCATGGTCTACGCCAGCGACCACGTGGGCTACTTCGGCAAGCCCGAGCGCGACCTGCGCACCACCAACGCCTCCATGCCGTTCTGGCTGGGGTGTCGCGCCGGCTGCCACGTGATCGGCATCGAGAGCAACGGCAACGTGAAAGGCTGCCTGTCCCTGCCCTCGCAGGTGCAGGGCGAAGGCCGCTTCGTCGAGGGCAACCTGCGCCAGACCAGCCTGCACGAGATCTGGAACCGCAAGGGCGCCTTCGCCTACAACCGCGAGTTCCGTGTGGAGCAACTGGGTGGGTTCTGCGCCGTGTGCCGCTTCCGCGACATCTGCCGNNTACCACCAGGCGGTCAAGCACGGCCGCGACGACCTGCTGGACGATGAGCCCACCGCCGAGGAGAAGGCGTACTTCCGCTAGCGCTTCCCGCTTGCACCCGCCTCGGCGGCGTAGTCGTCCAGCAGTTCCTCCATCCGTCCGAAGACCTGGTTCATGGTGTCCTCGTCGGGCAGAAGGGTGATGCGGAAGTGATCGCGGTAGGGCACGTTGAAGCTGGTACCCGGCGCCACCAGCACGTGTTTGCGCTCGAGCAAGTCGAGCGCGAAGGCCTGGTCGTCGAAATCCGGCAGCTTGCCGGTGTCCACCCGCACAAAGGCGTACATGGCCCCGCGGGGCGGGACCACCGACAGGTATTTGCTGCGCTTGCAGCCGTCGATAACCGCCGCGCGCGTCTGGTACAGGCGCCCGCCCGGCCGCACCAGATCGCGGATCGACTGATAGCCACCGAGAGCGGTCTGCACGGCCCACTGGCCCACCACGTTCGAGCACAGCCTGAGCGACGCAATGGTGTCCAGGCCCATCAGGTACTCGCGCGCGTGGTCCTTCTCGCCCGAGAAGCTCAGCCAGCCCACCCGGAAGCCGCAGGCCCGATACACCTTGGACAGGCCGGAAAAGGTCCCGCACAGGGTGTGCCTGGCCAGGGTGGCCACCGGGATGTATTCGGCCCCCTCGTAGGTCATCTGGTCGTAGATCTCGTCGGAGAACACCACCAGGTCGTGGGCCTCGGCGAGCTCGACCATCTTGGCCAGCACCTCGCGCGGATACACCGCTCCGGTCGGGTTGTTGGGCGAGATGATCACCAGGGCGCGCGTGCGGGGTGTCACCAGGCGCGCCAAGGCGTCGAGGTCAGGCACCCAGTTGTTCTCGGGTGGGCACGGGTAGTGCACGGCGGTGCCGTCGGCCAGATGGGTGGCGGCGGTCCACAGGGGATAGTCGGGGCTGGGCACCAAGACCTCGTCCCCTTGGTTGAGCAAGGCGCGCAGCGAGAANNATCAGCTCGCTCACCCCGTTGCCGATGAACACATCCTCCGCGTTGGCATCCATGATCCCGCGGCTCTGCTGCTGCATCACCACGGCCTCGCGGGCCGAGAAGATGCCCTTCTGGTGGCAATAGGGATCTGCGTCGCGCAGGTTCTCGATCATCGCCAGACGCATGGTTTCGGGCGCACGAAACCCGAAGGCGCCCGGATTGCCGATGTTCAGCTTGACGATCTCGTGCCCCGCCTTTTCCAGCTCGGCAGCCCGACGCGCCAGCGGACCGCGGATCTCGTAGCGGACGTTGGCTAGTTGGGAGCTGGCTCGAATCTTGGTGGGAGACATCGTAACCTCGGGCGAAATCTCCCAGAAACACGCGAAGCGCGCCAGATCTTGTTCCGCGGCCAGCAGAGCCACTGCCACGACCTCCTGCGGCTATCGCGGGATGACGGTGGCAATCCGCTATTGTTCGCGATCGCAAGTCACGATAACGTGCCGGTATGTTCCGCCAAACAATGGTGTCCATGGTGGTCTCAGCGCTGGTGGCCCTGGGCGTTTCCTATGCCTCCATCCGCGGCGACCTGTTCCGCCGTTCAATCGACGTTCCCACCGTGGTCGGGTCCACGGTGGATACGGCGCGCACGGCACTCGACCTCTCCGGATTGCTGTTGAACGTCGCCGAGGATCGCGAGGACGCAACCGCACCGCCTGGTCAGATCCTGGCCCAGCGCCCGCTGCCCGGGTCCAAGTTGCGGGGAGGCGATTCGGTGAATGTGGTGGTTGCCCGCGCACCTTCCCTGGTCAAGGTTCCTGGTGTGGTCGGCCAGCTCCTGAGCGAGGCCCGCGCCCGCCTGGAAAAGGCTCATCTCACGGTCAACAACGTGGTCGAGGAGCCCCATCCTACTGTCGGCGTGGGTCTGGTCATCTCGCAGAGCATGACCGAGGGCTCCGAAGTGCGATCAGGAACAGGGCTGGAGTTGAAGGTGTCCAAGGGCGCCGAAACCGTCAACGTGCCGGCTGTGGTCGGCAAGGGATTGTCCAAGGCCAAGGAGCTACTGACCCAGGCCGGGCTGACGCTGGGACAGGTCCGCTATGGCTCCAACGACGATCGCAGCCCGGGCGTCGTGCTCGAGCAGAAGCCCGCTGCCAACCAGGCCCTGGGCAAGGGCATGGCGGTGGATCTGGTCGTGAATAGCGACTAGCGCCGACCCGTCCAATCTCCACAATGATGACCATCCGGAGTCTTCGCCGCGGCTGGCCCTTCTTCGCCGTCCTCGGGTTTGTCCTGCTTGCACCTGGTTCGGCACTGGCCCAGTACGGATACCCACCGCCCTATCCCTCGTACGGGACATCAGGCAATGGTCCGCCTCTCGACCGGTCGGGACTGTATCTGGGACTGGGTGCGTTCGGCGATGGCGTCATCAACCAGGCGAACTCCGCCACGAGTTTTCTCACCTCCGGGGCCGGCTACGACCTCATGCTGGGCTTCCGGTTGAGCCCGAACTTCGCGCTGGAACTCGGTCTGGGCCAGGGCTTCCACAACACCGTGACCGACGCCTGGGGCGACACCGTGGACTACCTCGCCCTGAACCAGTTCACTGTCGACGCGAAACTGATTCTCCCGGGTCTGGGTGGCCCGCTCCAGCCTTTCGTCCAGGGGGGTGTGGGCTTTTACGTTCTCAGCGACGCGTATAGCTCGGAGATCGCCTCGGGCGGTGGCTTCCAGCTCGGCGGCGGTCTCGACTTCTGGCTGAACCCCTGGTGGTCAGTCGGAGGCCGCCTGCTCTACCACGGCATCCAGTTCACCAGCTTCATCGAGCCGCAGATCAACCGGTCGAACTCCCCCTTCCTCAGCACGGTGTCGCTCGAATTCAACGCCCAGATTCATTTCTGAGCGACCTCCGTTCTGCAGGGGCGCAGGGCCCACGTTTCCGTCCGGTGGCGCTGGCCGGTGACCGCGCTACCGATCCGTAGCGCGTGTCTTCAAGCTGCAGTAGCGTGGCGCGAAACCGTGGGAACGCGTGGGCGCAGTTCGATCCGCCCGGAAGCCCGCTGCCGCGCCAAGATGCGCGAAAGAAGAAGATCCAGCTCCCCCGGCTCCTGGAGCGAGTCCATCACATCCTCGGCACAGGTCCATTCGGTCCAGCCTGAGCCGTGTACCGGGACCACGGCAAGATCGCTGGCGCCGCGCAAGAGCGAGCCGTACAGCTCGACGGTGGTCATGTCGAGACAGGCGGTCGCGACCGCGCTTGCAATTGTGAGCTTTCCCGCCCACAGACTGGCCACAGCCTCGGCCTGCATGGGAAACTGGCGCGCGGCCAGGTACCACAGATGCTCGACACGGGCCACGATCGTCGACGCGTTTGCCAGTGCGCCGGCAGCGGCAAGTTGCGCTGCCTGCAGAGGCGAGGCACGGTCCACCAATCCTGCTACGGAAAGGATCCTGCCGCCGAGCGGCCTGCCCGGCACGATCCAGGCCCGGTTGCCCTTCCGGTGGCCGCCGGCCGCGCCGGCGAGAATCACGGCAGCCTGGTTGAGCGCCCTACTCGCAGCGAGCACCGCGTCCACCAACGCCTCAGGATGGGGCACGTAGTGATCGGCTGGCGTGACCACCACGCGCGCGTCTGGTGCCCGCGAGAAAACGCGGCCCAACGGCAGGAGGAGATCGAGGCCCGCGCCGCACGCCGCGGGTCGCGCGATGATGTCGATTCCAGGCCATTCGCGAAGCTGTGTGCACGCCACGGCCTCGTGCGCGGACGCCACCACGACGACCATGCGTTCGGGCGGCAGCAGGCTCGCATAGCGCACGACCGTCTGCTGCAGCAAAGAGCCCCCACCCGCGATCGAGGCAAACTGCTTCGGGGTTTCCTCTCCGCTGACTGCGTGGGTGAGCGACTTCAGACGATGATCCTCACCACTCGCCAGGATGATTGCATAAAGGTTTTCGGATTTGGACATTGTCGCCCTCCTTGTGAAGGACCCGCGGTACGTGGTGCGCAACCTGGCCCGTTTCTGCTGCAAGACCGGGGCCACTGGCCCCTGGCCCAAGCTCACGCACTTCGAGTACGGGATTAGAACCCCTTTGCCCTGGGTCGGCTTTGTGCTACGCCATGGTTTTGGTCTGTCATCGGGGGCGCGTCATCGGGCGTGCGAGAGATAGGGATATCGCTTTCCCTATCGGCGACGGCCGAGGTCCCTCGGTTTCTTGTCGAAAGAAGGTCAAGCAGCTCGTGCCATCACCGTCGAGGATTGAGAAGATCGCGGAGGAACTCCGGATAGCGCCGCGACCACCGTCGGCAGAGGCCAGGAGCCGGTCGCACCCATGAAGGCAAGAAGTCGAGGCGGTCGGCGAAACGCCCGGGGCGCTCGCGCGGCAGATGTCCCGGAAGGCGCCACCAGCGTGCAAGGTCCCGCGCCCGCCCCCGCGCTTGAGCCCGCGCCCGAGCCTGCGCCCGAACCCGCGCCCGAACCGGCCGAAAGCCTTGCCGGCACCGCTGACCCTCCCATCGCAAGCGAGGATGAGAAGGACGCGCGCATCCGCGCGCTCGAGGCGCGGGTGGCCGAGCTGGAGGCGAGCGGGGAGCAGGCAAGAGCCACGGCGGCCGCTGTCATCAGCGAACGCGAGCAAGCCGACCAGGCACGGCGCGAGGGCGAGCAGCGTCTCCACCTCCAGCAACAAGAGCTGCGCGAGAGCGAGCAGCGGTTCCGTCTCGCCCTCAAGAACGCCCCGGTATCGGTCGCGGCACAGGATCGCGACCTGCACTTCCTCTGGGCGTTCAACCANNCGCCGGAGGACGCAGCCCGGCTGGTCGCGCTCAAGCGTCAGGCCATGGAATCCGGCGCGGAGGTGCGCGAGCAGCTCTGGCTGACCTCGAACGGCCAGCGCGTATTCCTCGACCTATGCCTGGTACCGACGCGAGACGCCGCCGGACAGGTCACCGGCATTGGCATTGCCACGGTCGACCTGACCGCCATGAAAGAGGCCGAAGAAGCCCTGCGCGAGGCCAACCTTCAGCTCGCCCAGNNTGGCTCCCATTAAGAACAGCCTGTACATCCTGGGCCGCGCGGCCGCGGGAGGCGATCAGGCGCGCAGGGCCCAGGCTGTCATCGAGCGGCAGGTCGATCAGCTCGCCCGGCTGGTTGACGACCTGCTCGACGTGACCCGCATCACGCGCAACAAGATCAAGCTTCAGCGCCAGCGGCTGGAACTCAATCAGCTGGTGCGGCACTCTCTGGATGACCAGCGCTCGCTCTTCGACAAGGCCGGGGTTCATCTGGAGCTCCATCCCGCCCCCCGACCCGTGTACGTCGATGCCGACTGGAATCGCCTGGCGCAAGTGATCGGCAACCTTCTGCAAAACGCGGCCAAGTTCACCGGCCGCGGGGGGGCAACCCTGGTCACCATCCAGGCCGAAAGGGCGGAGAGCCGTGCGGTGATCCAGGTCGTGGACACGGGGGTGGGCATGGAGCCGGAAATGGTCGCACGCCTGTTCCAGCCCTTCAGTCAGGCGGACTCCAGCTTGGACCGCGCCAAGGGCGGACTGGGACTCGGGCTGGCGCTGGTCAAGGGATTGATCGAACTGCACGGGGGAGCCGTCACGGCCCACAGCGCGGGGCCCGGCAAGGGGGCGGAGTTCACGATGCAGCTTCCACTGGCGATGGAGGAACCCGCCGCGTCGCCCGCCGGCAGCGAGAGCCCCGCGAAGAGGCGGCGGCGGGTGCTGGTCATCGAGGACAACATCGACGCGGCCGACAGCCTGCGCGAGGTACTCGCGTACGGCGAGCACGAAGTCGAGGTGGCGTACAACGGCCCGGAAGGCATTGCCGAGGCCCGCGAGTTCCGGCCCGAGATCGTGCTCTGCGACCTTGGCCTGCCCGTGATGGACGGATACGAGGTCGCGCGCACCTTCAAGCAAGACGAGTCGCTCAAGGGTGTCTTCCTGGTGGCCCTGAGCGGGTCCTCGCTTCCCGAAGACCTGCAGCGCGCCTCCGAGGCCGGTTTCGACCGCCACATCGCCAAGCCGGCCAGCCTAGAGAAGCTGGAGGAACTCCTCGCCGGGGCGCCGTGACGCCCTCTCGCCCGGGAGTTGGCACCTCTCCAGCAGCTGCTGAACGCCCCGTGCCCACGACGCTTCCTCTGCTAGGCTTTCAGTAGAAGCGGGAACGTTGATTCCGTGGCGTTGGTTCCTGTATCGGAGGTTGCTTGTTCAATCGCGCGGTTGACTCACCAGTCGGCACTGACGGTGCAGCAGCCGCGCGTTCCGAGGAAGCCGGGCTGCGCGGCCGGCTGGGGATTCCCCCTGAGGCAAGCCAGGTTTTGCTGTTCGGCGAAACCAGCCACTGGGACCCGAACTGGCTGCATACCACCGAGGAATACTACCAGCTCTGCATTCCACGCATCTTCGAGAGGGCCTTGCTCGCGCTCGAGCAGGAGCCGCGCCGGGTCTTCTCCGTCGAGAGCCTGTTCTTCCTGCAGCACTACTGGTTATCCAATCCGGCCCAGCACGAACGGCTGCGCGATCTGGTCAACCAGCGGCGGCTGCGCCTGACCGGCACCGGCATCACCACACCCGACACGGTGCTACCCGACACCGAGGCCATCTTGCGCGACTACGCCGAAGGGCAGCACTGGCTCGCGGCCAACGGCATGACCGTCGAACCGCGGCTGGCCTACCTGCCGGACGACTTCGGCCATTCGCCCGCGCTGCCCACCCTACTTGTCGCCCTGGGCTTCGACATGGCGGCCATCACGCGCATCGACGGCATGCATTTCATCGGCAGCGACTATCGCAGAAAGTCGGCCTTCCCCTTGCCGGGCTCAAGCGCGGAGTTGCTGGCGCGTGAGCTCAAGACCGCCGACTTCGTGTGGCGCGGCCCGGATGACTCGCAGGTCCTGTGCCACTGGAATGCCTTCACCTACTTCCAGGGCGATCTGCTGGCTCACGTGGGTGTGGTTCGCTGGATGGACCGCATCTATGGATTTCCGTGGCGAACCGAATCCCACGTCGCGCGCCGGATCCAACGCTACGTCCGCGACCTGGCGCCTCTGGCCCGCACGCCCTACCTGTACTGCCCGATCGGTGGCGACTTCAACGGCCCGATCGCGGGCTTGTGGGACCTTCTCGACCGCTACAACCGCATCCGCTACCCGTCGAGCGGGATCTGGGCGCTGAATGCGGGCCTGGACGACTACCTGGCGCTGGTCGCTTGCCATCGCTTCGCACTCCCCGTGCTGACGCTCGATCCGAATCCCTACTGGATGGGGTTTTACGCCAGCCGGCCGGAGGCCAAGCGGCGCGCCAACCGCATCGTGCGCAAGCTGGTCATCGCCGAGAAGCTGACGGTGCTGCCGGCACTCGCGGCATCGAGCCCGTCCGACGAGAGCGTTCCAGTCGAGTCCGAGATTGCGCGCGACCTGCGTACCGCCTGGGATCTGGCGGTCCTGAGCAATCATCACGACTTCATCACCGGCACGTCGCCTGATCGCATCTGGCGGGAGGAGCAGCAGCCCTGGCTCGAACAGGCCGAGCGGCTGGCCGACCACGCGCTGGCGCGCATTCGCACCATCCGGACCGCGGCGCCGGAATTCCCGCCGAGTCCCCTGCCCTCTTTCAGTCTCGATGCAGGAACGCTGGTGGTCCAGGCCGACGCCTATCGCGTCGAGCTGCGCGAGCAACAGGGAGGCGCCATCACCAGCTTCCGCCTCAGCCAATCGGGCGAGGAATTGCTCTCTGGTCCCGCCAATGATCTCGTGAGCTATCGGGACAGCGGTGGCCTGTGGCGCCTGGGGCACGAGTTCCGTGGCGGGTTCTTCGTCGAGCATGCGCGAGCCAGTCACGCACCAGCGCGCATCAGCGTGAAGGCGCGGGGCAGCGTGCTCGAGGTACGCGTCGACTCGGAATTCGACGAGCGTCCCTTTGTGCGCTGGCTGTGGATGCGCAAGGATTCGCCGATCTTGCGCATGCGTTTGGTGGGCTCGGCCCAGCGCTGCCGGACCATCACCTGCCGGTTCCCGACTCGACTCGCGGCGCAGGGGCTGACCATGGACGTGCCGGGCGGGATCGTCGAGCGCCCGGCGCACAAGCTCTACCGTCCCACCTTCTGGCCCGCGCGTTCGTTCGTGCACATGCGTGACGGACGCAACGACGTCGGTCTGGCCGCATTCCTGGGTGGCCCGGCCGCGGTCACCAGCGACGGCGCAGGAACCCTGGAATGGATCGCCCTGCGCTACGCCCCCCGCGAGACGGCGTTTCACGTGCTGCCGATTCTCGCGCATCCGGCCTCGGGGACCGATCCGCATCAGGGGCAGCTCGACTACGCGGTCTGGTTCACCACCGGAGGAGATGCGAGAAGCAATCGCCTGCCCCACCACGTACGGCGGGCCCTGCGAGCCGCCCTGTTCGGCCCAAACGAGCCTGACCTGGACGACCTGGCCAACTCGGTCGTCGCGGTCGACCGCGACGACGTGCAGGTCACCGCGCTCAAGCCGGCCTTCCGCGGCGATGCGGTGGTGGCGCGTCTGACCAGTTTCGCGCACGGCGCGGTCGAGGTGCGTCTGTCTTGCCTGAGTCGGCCAATCCGAAAGGCCACCCTGTGCGATGCCCGGGAACGTGAGCTTCGCGGCCTCGAGGTGCGCAACGATTGCGTGATCGTGCCGATGCCCTACGCGCTAGCCAGCGTGCTGCTTGGCTTTTAGTGCGGCTTTCGGGCTGAGAAACTGTCTTCGGCAACGGGCATCTAACAGAGCGAAGCCGATTCCACGGATCGAAGCGGGTGGCGGCGCGGCAATTGACGTCAAAAAGGGAGGTGGCGAATGGAATATGCAACTATCTCGTTGGCTGTTCTGCTGCTTGTTGCAACCATCTGGGATCATCTTCGGCTGCGCCGTGCCGTGCGCGCACAGCGAGCTGCCAGCCGCAGCCACGGCCTTGCGGGCGCTGGCGCGGGGGATCTCTGTTCCCGGACGTTGCCGTCAGTCACCGTCATACGTCCCGTGCGAGGACTCGACGTGGAAGCGGCCAAGAACGTGGCCGCAGCCCTACGCAACGACTATCCAGGCGAGGTTGAGACCATCTTCGTTTTCGACGAAGAGTACGATCCTGGTGTTGCAAGCGTTCGCAAAGCGATCGCCGACCACGTAGCATCCGGCCGGCGCGGAGCCGCGAGGATCCTGGTGGCCGGACAGCCACCTCCGACCATGACGGGAAAACTTCACGCGATGATGGTTGGTCTGGGACGGGCCGTCGGCGATCTGGTCGCCTTCGGAGACTCGGACACGCGTCCCCATCCCGATTCGCTGCGCAAGCTGGTCGAGAAGCTGCTCACAACCGAGCGAGCCGGAGCTGCCTTCGTACCGGTCCTGGCCACCGAGGCGCCGCAAACCGCCGGCGACGCGGGCGCAGCGCTCATGCTCAACGGACTGTACGGCCCAGCCGTGGCCGCCACCGTCCGCAAGAGCGGCGATATGCCCTTCATCATGGGCCAGTTGATGGTCTTCCGCCGCGAGACACTCAAGACCCTGCACGGACTGGAAAGTCTCCGCGGCGAGTTGGTCGACGACATGAGAATCGGCACAGACGTGGTGGCGGCTGGCTATCGCAATGTCGTGTCGGCGGACACCCTTCCCATCGTGATGCGCGGGCTCGGTCTGGCGGAGTTTTTCCGGATGTTCCGCCGCTGGCTCATCTTCTCGCGCTCGGGTCTGCCGAGCTGGTCGTTCAAGTTGCCGGTGTGGCTGCGCGGTCTCGAGTTCTGGCTGGGCTTGCTCATGGCCACGTTCGCGCTGGCCGACCGCCACTACGCCACCGCAATCGTCGCCGCAGCCACTGTGGTCGCGGTGAGCGTCAGCATGGTGCGCCTGCACCGCGCCCTGGGCGGCGCGGCCATCGGTTGGCGACACGCCTGGGTTCCGGCCGCGCTCCTGCTGATGGGGCCGCTGGTTCTGCTCAGTGCCATTCTCAAGCCGGAAGTGGCGTGGCGGGGCCGCACCTACCATCTCGATGCGCGTTCCAAGCTGCATCGCCCGGAAGCGGCGCACGCGCACCGGACTTGACCCTGCAGCGGAACAGCCTGCCGCGAAGCACTCCTCTCGGAACCACTCGTTGACCGTCGCGACGACAGCGACTACTGTCTCCTCATGTTTAGCGACGCCGTCAGATGGATTCCCAGGCCGCAAGACGTGGTTTCGATGAACACGGATCAGTTGCGGGACGCTTTTCTGATTGCTGATGTTTTTGCCGCCGGCGAGGTGCGCGGGATATTCACCGCCCTCGACCGGCTGGTGGTGGGCGGGGCGATGCCGCTTGCACCCCTGGAACTGCCGAATCACGAAAAGACCGGGCGGGCTTTCTTTCTCGAACGGCGCGAACTCGGCGCAATCAACGTCGGGGGGCCGGGTGCGGTGCAGGTTGACGGCAAGTCGTTCTCGCTCGGGCGGCTGGATTGCGTGTACGTGCCGATGGGCACGCGGTCCGTGATCTTCGAGAGCGCGAACCCGAAGGAACCGGCGCAGTTCTATTTTCTGAGCTGTCCCGCACACGCGGCCCTTCCCGCGGCAGCGATGAAGAAGAAGGACGCCGCGCCGGCGGCGCTGGGCACGCAGGCGAACGCGAACCAGCGGACCATCTTCAAGTACATCCACACGGGCGGCATTCAGAGCTGCCAACTCGTCATGGGCTTCACTGAACTGGCCGAGGGTAGTGTCTGGAATTCGTTCCCGCCGCACACCCACGACCGGCGCGCCGAAGTCTATTTCTACTTCGATCTGGGCCAGAGCATCCTTGTGCATCTGATGGGCCCGCCGACGCAGACCCGGCACCTGCTCCTGCATGACAGGCAGGCGGTGCTTTCACCCCCGTGGTCCATCCATTGTGGCTGTGGGTCTGCAAACTACCGTTTCATCTGGGGCATGGCGGGCGAGAATCAGACGTTCGACGACATGGATGGTGCAGCGCCAACCGACTTGCGCTGAGGCGACCGCGGCGTTTCCCTTCATTCCTGAGCCAACACCCATGAACAAACTGAGTCAAATCAACGAAAAGATCGGAAGGTACAGATGGACGATCTGTGCCCTGCTCTTTTTCGCCACGACGGTCAACTACCTGGACCGCCAGGTTCTCAGCCTGCTGAAGCCCAGCCTGGAGGTCGAGTTCAACTGGAGCGACACCGACTACGCGAATATCGTGACGGTGTTCCAGTTCGTGTATGCGATCTCCATGCTGTTTGCTGGCCGCATTATCGACTGGCTGGGCACGAAGCGGGGGTTTGCCTGGGCGCTGATCGTTTGGTCCGTCGGCGCAGTCCTGCACGCCTTCGCCAAAGGAACTGGCGGGTTCATGTTCGCGCGGGCCGTGCTCGGGTTCGGCGAGTCCGGGAACTTTCCCGCGGCAATCAAGACGACCGCCGAATGGTTCCCCAAGCGTGAACGGTCGCTGGCCACCGGGATTTTTAACTCCGGCGCCAACGTCGGCGCGATCCTGGCGCCCCTCACGGTGCCCGGGCTTGCGAAACACATTGGGTGGCAGGGTGCGTTCATCATCGTGGGCGGGATCGGTTTCCTGTGGCTCATTTTCTGGTTCTGGCTCTATGCCGCGCCGGCCAAGCAGAAGCGCCTGGGCAAGGCGGAGTTCGACTACATTCACAGCGACGCGGACGAGCAGGCCGCCGAGGCGAAAGCGGCTCAGGCAAGGGCGGCCGCTTCCGACGGGCCGAAGATCCCTTGGTATGTCCAATGGGGGAAGCTGCTGACGTTTCGCCAGACCTGGTCCTTTGCCTTCGGCAAGTTCATGACCGACGGCATCTGGTGGTTTTTCCTCTTCTGGCTGCCGGCATATCTCAAAGCGCAGTATGGGATGACCGGAACGCAGATTTCTGTACCCATCGCCGTGCTCTACACCATGACCTGTGTCGGGAGCATCAGCGGCGGCTGGTTCCCGATGTTCTTCATAAACCGAGGCTACGAGCCATACGCGGGACGAATGCGCGCGATGTTTGTAATCGCCCTGTTCCCTCTTGTGGTGTTGCTGGCCCAGCCTTTGGGCGGCTACAGCTACTGGCTGCCGGTCCTGCTCATCGGTGTCGGCGCTTCGGCGCACCAGGCCTGGTCAGCCAACCTGTTCACCACGGTCTCAGACATGTTCCCAAAGAAGGCCGTGGCTTCGGTCACCGGCATTGGCGGGATGTTTGGCGGCCTCGGCGGCATCCTGGTCAGCAAGTCGGCCGGCTGGCTCTTCGATGCCTATCGGCAGGCCGGCATTGCCAAGACCTGGGCGGCGGCGAAGACCGGTACGCTGGGCGCGTACCTCGATCAGATCCGCTCCCTCCATCTGTTGAACAAGCACGGCAGCGTGATCGATCTGAACAAGGCCGAGTTGGGCAGCCTCCCCAAGGAGATCGTCACGCAACTGCAGGCCATCAATGCCAACGCCTTCATTGAGCTCAAGAAGTTGCAGACGCAGTTGGTGCTGTCCGAAATGACGAAGTCCTATTCGATCATGTTCACAATCTGCGCCCTTGCCTACGTCGTCGCCTGGTCGGTGATGAAACTGCTGGTTCCCCGGTTCAGGAAGATCGAGAACCTGTGAATCGTCGGTTTGCGGATTTCCCTCAGAAGACGCTGGCCGTCCCGCTGATCTGAAGGTTCGTCGCGCCGCTGTACGATACGGTCAACGATGCGATCGGCCCCGGCCACGTCCTGCTGCTCACCATCGATCGGAGCATTCCCCAGGCCCCGATGGTTTCTCTCGTGATCGTCGTCCGGACTCGCGTCCCTTTTCGCGGATCGGTTTGGGACAGGACGCCATTCGGGCATCCTCGCGACCCATTGACCAAAATGAGTGGTCCGAGGGAGGAGAACGTTGTAACTTGGAGGTATTCCAGTGTCAAACATGGGCTTGTGGAGGAATCGATGAGACACACTCTTCTGGGAGCGGCTCTTGCACTCTCCGTTTCTGCGGCTCTCAGCCTCGGATGCGGCTCAGGTGCCCCGCCGGCTGCCAACTCGTTCACCAAAGTCTACACAGAAGTCATCCAACCGACCTGCGCCAACGACTATTGCCATTATTACGGCGTGGCCGGCGCGAACGCACTGACCCCCGGCAACAGCGGCCTCGATATGAGTTCGAAGGTGCGCGCGTACTGGAACCTCGTCGGCCAGCCATGCATTGGGACGAGTTGCAACCAAATTGGACTGCGTGTGGTCCCGGGCGATCCAGACAAAAGCGTCATGTACCAGAAGCTCTTCCCGGCTCCGACGCTAACGTGCGGAGCCCAAATGCCGGCGGACATCAACGCGTTTTTGACCAACGGGGTCGTGCAGTTCTCTGGAACTGCGCTTCTCCAAGAAGATCAGGACCTCATCCGGAATTGGATCCAAGATGGCGCGCAGAACAACTAGGCCCCGACGCGACGCCGGCTGGATGTGCGCCTAGTCAGGACGAGGGCTAGTCCGGAAACTGGATCCAGTTGAACGGTGGAAAATCGTTGCCAGAACAAGGAGTCCCTTTCGGGCACACCGCACCAGGCCAGTACGGCCCTCCGCACGTGCATTGGGTGAAGCTGGTGCCAACGCAAAGAGCGTACGCGATTGCCCCTGTGCAACCCTTGCAGGTGCCGGAGTCGATGGGTTCGTAGTACCCAGTTGAGCAGGGAAGCTCATTCCAGCCTGATGGGGGCACCCATGGCTGAGCACCCTCCGTGATTGGTTGAAACGCGCTCTCGGAGCACCCCAGGCCGGCGGCAACCGCCATGAACGCTGCAACGCCGACAATCAATGAGGATCGCACTTTGTTCATTTGTACTCGCATGGTTCATCCTCTCGCAGCACAAGGCCAGCTATAGGAAATGGAGAAGAGTCAGCTCGAAGCGATTGTTGTGGGCGCTCGTGCCGTCTGCCAGATTCTGATCGACCCGTTGATAGGAAAGGCCCGTCCGAATGGCGCGCGTTATGTCAAAGAAGATGTTCCCATCCACGTACCGCGAAGACTGGAAGACGGCCATGGAATTCACCCACGGCTGCGTGCGCGCACCGGGATGATAGTAGTTCGCGATATTGTTGGACTTTCCCTGACTGTAGTTTCCGCTGATGAAGATGCGCCCCCTGGGAGGCAGGTAGTACTGGATGCCGACGATAAATGTCCGCCAATTAATCGTGTGAAGATAGTCGTTCCCATCGAACGCCACCAGTCCGGGGTCGACGTTGGGTGTGTACGGGGCGCCGACCAGGGGGGCTGCCCCGGTCGCTGGCTGCGGCGTCGCGGCTCCCGAGGCACTAACCGGGGTGAGGTCAGGCAAGGGGTACACATTCGGCATGGTCGCGCCTGCAGTCATTCCCGTGTATTGGTCGGCATCCCCGGTACCGGTCACAAACTCTCCGGTCAGAGTCAACGCGTTTCCGCGGTCGGTGCTGTCCTTCGCAGGGATGATGGGAATGAGCGCGTCGACCGCGAGTGCCCACCCGATGAGCGGTATCTGCGGGGCCGGCAGGGGTGCGTGCGGGTCNNGTGATCCCCTTCCAATGGTTGACGGCGAGGCGCAAGCCCCCTTGGCCATCTGGCAACACGGAATCGCGTTGAACCGGGCGGAACGCCCCGGCCGCGATTTCGAAGTTCATTGGATTCGTCGCGAAGGTGTGGCTCAGGCGAAGCTGCACGGTGCGATTGAACAGTTGATTTGGCAGTCCGGTGAAACCACACGAGGCTCCGAAGAAGTAGTTCTGCCACCCCAGGAGATAGTACGTCTGGCCTGCCAATACGTCGACGAAGTCATCCTCCATCTTCAAATACGCGTGCCGAACACGGAACGCTGCATTGTTGAAATAGGCGGCCTCGGTCGTGGCGCCGGATCCCCCGCCGCTATTAATGCTCGGCTGATTGCCAAACAAGTCAAACTCGAGCAGGACCGATGAGCGAATGCCCTGGAGTTCTGGTGTCTCTACTTTGAATCCGAGGCGGCTATTGCGGATGGTGGCTTGCACGCGTGGTTTGTCACCGGCCTGCGTCTGGATGTGGGCAACGACGCCGTTGTTCAAGCTGTCGTTGAAACTCCGGGTGGAGTCGAGCATGAAGTCGGCCTCGGCAAAGCCGTAGATCGTCAGCCTCCAGTCGGACCCACCGCCGGCCGTCAGAACGAAGGGAGACCGAACGAACCATGGATTTACAAGAGTCGGAGAGATGGTTGGTTGGGTTGGCGGGGCGATGGGCGGAGTCAGCGCCTGGGACCGTTGCTCAGCAGACTCAGCTACGGTCGGCGGGGCAATGGGCGGAGTCAGCCTTGAGGGCCCTTGCTCAGCAGCCTCAGCCAGCAGCTTGTCGTCGGATTGTGCATGAGCGGCCGACACGACGAGTAAGCCGGAACCGGCGATCAGGATGGCCAAAGATCTTCGAGACATCATCAGACTGTCCTTTCGGGGTGCGAAATACCCGCAGCACAACTCATCTTATCGCTCGCCATCTACCTCATTCTCCTTAGAACCCACTTCAGTACGGAATGCGTGAAATGTAGGCACGGGCGGCGAACGAGTCAACCAAATTGCGGTCTTCACGATTTGGCTGGCTGGTAGAGTTCCATGAGACCGACACCGAGCGAAGAACGTCGGGGAATCTCGGGACATCATCCGCCACCCGCGCCAGGGCGCCGGATCACCCTGGTAGAATCCCGAGGCTAGCTTCCCACGATGAAGGAAGACTGTCCCGATCCAACGGTATACGTGGCCTGCACCGTGTTTTCCGAAACAAAGGTCGGTTGGCCCGCACCACTCGCTGACGTGCTCCCCGGCTTGATGATGGGCAGCAGCACGGTTGCGCTCACATTGTCAGGAATGGTCACGTCCAGCGTCAGGCCACCAGTGGCTGGACGCTTCCAGTCGATTTGCACGGCACCGCGCTCGGTGCGAACCGTGCCATTGGCAGAGGTGAGGCCGATTGCGGGCGGCGCAATTAGAATTGCCGACGCGCCTGGCGCCGTGATTTGCAGCCCCAACAACGA
>PMZX01000003.1 GCA_003170035.1 Myxococcales bacterium
TTCACGATGACCGGAATTCGCAAGGGCGCCTCATTGGTCGCCAGCCTTAGTCTTCTTCGCTGCGGCCTTCTGTAGGCCCCTGACCGCAGCGACGTATTTCTCCGCAGTGGCTTTTTCGCTGGCCATGGTGGTGATCAGGAAGTCGAGAGCTGTCCGCAGGTCCGCGGCTAGTGTAAGGCAGTGCTCGTCGTCTCGGCCGTGCAGGCCGTCGCTCAGCGCCTGGTAGATGGTGCCGAGCGGGTTCAGGCCGTCCGGACGGAGCGTTTTCGGCAGGAGTTCCTTCACGGCAGCGATACGCATCGACGCCTGCGTCCCATGCGTGACGTTATCCAGAGCCTTGACCAGGTCGGCGGCGCCTGTCGTTTCCGCATATGCCCTAAGGTCGGCGAGGAGCTTGTCAATCATGTTCTCGGCGACACGTCGGTAGTATGCAAATGCTCCGATTCCGAAGTCGTGGTCCTCTAAGGTAAGACCCTTCTCATACAGAGGCGCGACCGCCTCTCCGAGAGCACGTTCGAGCGCTCGGTCCACCTTCGGCCGTGCACTTGGCCATTGCCCCGCTTTTGTGAGAGAGAATCCTTCGATCGTGTCGGTATCAATCCTATCGACATGGATCAGGAAGAAAATTCGATGCTCACCGCAGTGGGTACAGGTGAAAGCGAGCCGGTAGGCGTGCCTCGGTTCCATGACGTCAGAAACCGGTGCTCCCGACAGGGAGCGGCCGACTAGCTCGTCTTGCGAAAGCCTCCTTTCAAAAGTCCTTCTGTCGCCACACGTTTGCAGACAGGGCATCTCAATCCTGATGATCTGCGGCAAAGAAAACCCCTTGGGAGGGGGAAGCTGGCTGCTCACGAACGCCCTTCTCGCGGCGACAGTCAGGTCGCTGGGTGCCTTTGGCTGCGAGAAATCCTTCTTGCGGTAGAGCGGGAAACTCTCAAGGAAAGAAATCAGCTCTGTCTTTGAACTCTTCATGTCCTCTTCCACGTTCGCCCCATTTGCCAAGTCCGACCATCTTTGTCCCTCGTATGGAGCCCCGTCAATCTTGGTGTTGTGACAAGGCCGCCTCTGCGGTGAGTGTCCGGGTGGGACAGGCGTCGTCTTTTCGCGCACTTGGGGCCAGGCCGGGCAGAGGTGGGCAACCCACTTGCCCGCCGAAGTCCGGCAGCTTGGTGCACATTTGGTGCTGGAGGGTTCGGTGCTCTGGGGCCTTTGCCAGATCAATCCGGGCGGGATCCGCCTAGGGTTGTGCGGCCCCCTGCACAGGAACGTTGCTGCGCTCGATACCGATCACCGCAGGGTCAATGCCACCTTCGCGAAGCAGCAGCCGGAGAGATTGGCGAACGGGGTGCTCGGGAACCTGATAGCCCATGATGATCTTCTTGAATGCTTCGGGCTGGACGGCGAACTCGGTGTAGGGCGATTAGCGTTCCGCGTGTGCGAAACTTGAGCGGGAGTAAATCTTCCGTCCCAACATGCTCGCCTTCGAGCCTTGGCCAAAAGAGCCGCCACTCTTCCTCCGCATCGAAAGACCGATCCTTGAAGCAAGGGGCAAGTAATGCGGTGAGGTCCACAAGGAGATGACCTGCGGTCGATTCGATCTTTTCCGCCACCGCTTGATTCGGCTTGAAGGTGTCAGCCAGAGTGACGGCGGTTTCTTGGATCTTGTCGAAGACACCCGCCAAGATCCTTTCTTGACTTGAGCGGTCGTAGATGACCGGAACAAGGGACCAGCCTTTGACCTCGAATGTGGCGGAATCGAACCCCAATGCGTATCCGTGGCCACCACGACCGTAGTGAAGCCAATGCACGCTCTTGTCTGCATGCACGCAAAAGGACGTAACGAATGCATCAAAGTAAACACGCAACCCCGATGGAATGTCGGGGACAGCGTCAAAGTGTGCAAGCGCAGTCTTCCATGTCGCCACTAAGCGGGAAACCGGATTTGCGCGGAGACGATCCTCCACAATCGATCTTCCGATGCTCCTGCCGTAGGTGAGTTCACTTGCGTCGTTCATGCACGATGCGCGGGTAGCCCAGAGTTTCTTGCTCCCAATGATCCCCATGAGCCCGGCAGCATCTGTGAAGTGCAGAAGCTGTCCGTCGGGCTTCGCGCACAGTTCCCCGATGGCCTGACCGGCCGCCAACGCCGAATCGATCAAGCTATGTACCGCTTCTTTGGGTGTCATCCTTCCAACTCCCGTGCGCAAATGATCTGCCGATAGCCTGCCGGGCCGCAGGATGCCGGTGTGTCGGCAGGCTAGCCGGATTTGTCACCTTCTGGCGCATCATAGGGTGTTTCGAAAACCATCAACAGATCTGAGAACGAGAATGTCGGCTCAATCGGGGGCGAAACCTCTTCGAGCCCGCGCGCCAAGCGCTCCACAACTTCGTGCATCTTCGTCAAAGAAAGCTCCACGTCGAATGCTGTGATCGAGATGTGGTCTACAGGCGATTTCGGATACGGGCAGTCCACAACGGCGGAACTCGCCCACCTGAACGTTCGGGTCCCGGGTGTGAGGCTAGCGCATCGGGCAGTCCTTCGGGATGGGCCGGGCGCCAAACATTCAAGGATACCCCACAGCGGTGGCGTGCCTGGCATCGGGAACGGTTCAGCCCTCAGGATGCGTTCGTCTGCATGCTCGATGGAATTTCGGAGCTGGCGCAAGGCTTCGGTCTCATCGAGGAACACCTTCTGGGCTGGTACGCGGGCATCATAGGCCTGCGGGATGAGCTTTCGTAGTCGGCTCACCGAGTTGATCATGGACCACGCGTCCAGAAACGCGGAAGTCGCAAGCACGTGACTCGGTGGGCGCTCGGACTCCGGCGCGAATAGAGAGAGCATCGTCCCAGCGAGACGTTGGTACGAGAGATCGGCCATCTCGATTCCGTAGCGGACTCCGTCGAGCAGTTGCACCAGGGCTGCGGGCAACCCGTTCGGGAGTCGGAGCAGCGGCGACGTTTCCTTCAGAATCACTGTTGCTTCTCAACCTCCGGCCAATTCCGCATTCACCTGCATCTTCCAGCTGCGGCGAATTTCTCGCAAGTTGGAGCGTCCGGACTTCAACCGCATTCCCCCGTGGTGGCTACAGAACGCATCCGCGCGAGATGACAGCTGAAATCCGGGACAACGGGCAACTCGACTGGTCACACTTTCTCGCGGTTGAAGAGGGAAATGACGTCACTATTCCTCCCTCAGATCGCAGATTGGATCGACACGCCGCCCAATGGATCTGGCATGGCCTGAGCGTTGTGAGCCCAGGCAGCGTGGCGGGTGTGGCGGGTGTGGCGGCCCACTGACGCGACCGCGAGCTGGGAGAACAAGGCCCAGCTGTGAGCGAAGACATTCCGACGCCTTCTGCACGCAGGAGCAACCTCCCCAATATCATTGAGGTTTTCATCGGCGGTGTACACGTGTGCGCCCTCGGACTTCTGTGATTCGCTAGGTCATGCCTCCACCGAAAGGGTGACCTGGAAGCCCGTTTGCCCACGTTTGGAGCTGCAACCAGATAACCGACTGCAACCCCGGCGCCCGCAACGTGGGCGAGTTCTTCGAGGCCCCGCTGGAGTTCGTGAATGAAGGACCTGGATGCCGGGGAAGGCCGCGCCCGATGCGAGGGTCTGACCGCTGAAGAATTGGCGGCCTGTTTCAACGGGGCTCGACTCCATCAGGGGATCGGCCAGCGCGTCCCGTCTGGCATTCACCATCCCGACCTAAACAAGCCGATTGCCATCACCCCTGTGCTCGGCGGTCTCCACACTGACTACCGCAGGGCCGCGTAATCAATGAAGTTCTCGACGGACAGACAAGGTAGCCAGCACGGGCCTGCACCACCGCTACGAACGCCTCGCTGCCTGAGCGGCGCGGACGTCCGGGCAAGGTGAGCGTGGCCGAGATCCGCCCACGGTCTCTCCGCTATGTCGTGATCTGCTGGTCGGTGGCTGTCCAAGCTGCACACGCCCCCAATGGACGCCCCCTATTCAGCGCGCAGCCAGCGCCACCATCACGTCACTGCCCGCAGATGGGGTTTTGGCGAGCCACAGGTGTCGAGAACGCCAGGTCCAAAACCGGCGGAAGGCCCAGCGGTGCCAGCCCACGACGGTCTCTGGCTTCACGACAACCAGGGTCTCGCGCCAGCGCGACCAGACCCGAGAGAGTGCGATCCAGAAGAGGCGGTCAGGATGAGTCAGGCGCAGGCGCGGGTCGCGGCGTTTGAAGACTGCAAGCTGCTGACGAAGGGCAAGGTTCTCAAGGACGAGGCCGCCACGGGTGCGGAGAGCTGAGCCAATGGCGCCGAAGAAGGTCAAGACGATGGCAGCCATCACGTGAGAATGCCCCAAGTCGGAGAGATGGTTCAGTGCGATGGTGCCGGCGTGCTCGGCCACTCTGCCACCGTCGGCCAGGGCGGGGACGCCGATGGGGTTTTGGCTAGGAACAGGTTATGCCCTGATCCCGCGCCTTGGCGCGGGATCAGGGTCGACCAACACCGCTTGTGGTTCGGCGAGATGCGTGCTAGGGAAGGGTCGGGTAACGCGCTGGGGTAATGCGCTGGGGCGCGAGCTGAAGCCCCATTTTCGATGTGGAAGGAGACACGATGGAGCGACACTTGGAATCAGAGCGGCCTCGCAGTTGGTTGCAGAACGAGTTGCATGGGGTCGGTTCGATCCTGCTGGTTGCACTCCTGGCTGGCTGCTCTTCCTCAAAGGCACCGGGGGCTTCAGGGGGCAGTGGGGGCGGGGCAAGCAGCACCACAGGCGGTAACACGAATGCAAGCGGCGGACAGTCGACAGTCGGCGGTGCCACGAGTGCCGGGGGCGTCATGGGTGGATCGATCGGCACGGGCGGGACAACCGCCAGCACCGGGGGGACCACGCGCGCTGGGGGCACGACGGCAAGTGGCGGCACGACGAACAGCGG
>PMZX01000146.1:0-7248 GCA_003170035.1 Myxococcales bacterium
GCCGGGGTCTTCAATTTCTCCGCCCACGATCACGGCGGGTTGGGCATGGACGCTTTTGAAATGCAGACCGTGAAGAACGGCAAGTTCGTCGTGTACAGCGACACGGCCGTCAAGAAGTAGCGACGGCCGGCCGAGGCTGGCCCGTCAGAGACGCATGAGTCCCGATCTTCTTTTCCAATACCTGGTGGCCGGCATCACCTACGGCACGATCTACGCGATCGTCGCCATCGGGTTCAACATCATCTACAACACCACCGGGATCATCAACTTCGCCCAGGGCGAGTTTGTCATGCTGGGCGGGATGATCGGGGTGACCCTGCACGCGTTCGTGCCCGTGCCTGTCGCCATCGCGGGCGCGGTCCTCGCCACCATGCTGGTAGGCGCGCTGATCGAGATGCTGTTCATTCGCTGGCTGCGCCGGCCGTCGGTGCTGCGCCTGATCATCATCACCATCGGATTGTCCATCGCCATTCGCGAGCTGGCCCTGCTGCTGTGGGGCGAGGGCGTGCGCGCCTTGCCGTATTTCACCGGCACGGCGGTGACCTCGCTGGCCATCGGCGACGTCCACATCTCGCCCCAAGTGCTCTGGGTGCTCGGGATCTCGGCGGTGATGGTGGCGGCGCTCAATTTCTTCTTTGCGCGCACCCTGCTCGGCCGGCAGATGCGCGCCTGCGCCTGCAACCGCGAAGCCGCGCAGTTGTGCGGAATCAGCGCCAAGAATATGGTGACCCTGTCCTTCGTGCTGAGCGCGGGCATTGGCGCCCTGGCCGGCTGTGTGATCTCGCCCATCACCTACGTCCAGTACGACAGCGGCACCAGCCTGGCCATCAAGGGGTTCACTGTGGCCATTCTGGGCGGCCTGGGCAACAGCATGGCCGCCATCGCGGCTGGCCTGTTGCTCGGAACCCTGGAGTCGTTCTCCATCTGGGTCATGCCGGCGGCCTACAAGGACGTCATCGCCATCAGCATCCTGCTATTCATTCTCTTCGTCCGGCCGTCCGGGCTATTCGGTAATGCCGAGGCTGCGCGCCTCAAGGACTACTGATGGCCCGCCGGCGCAACTTGCCCATCGTCGTGTTGGCGCTTGCCGTGATCGCGGTGCACCTGGCAAGCGCGGCAGCGGGCAAGCCCCAGTACCTCACCCAGCTCACCATGGCCGGGTACTACTCGCTGGTCATCGTGGGGCTCACCTTGTTGATGGGTTACACTGGCCAGATCTCGCTGGGCCATGCCGGATTCTTCGCCATCGGCGGCTACACCTCGGGCCTGCTCACCACGTACAACCTGCAGGGCGGCGGGGCGTTTCTCTCTTTGCTACGCGCGACGGGGCTACTGATCGCGGGCAAGGATCTGTATGGCGGCGACCTCTTGGTCATGCGTCCGTGGGCGGCGTGCCTGATCGCCTTGGCGGTGACGGTGGGCATCGCCTACCTGGTGGGCAAGCCGGTCTTGAAATTGAGGGGCCACTACCTGGCCATGGCGACGCTGGGCTTTGGCACCATCGTGTACAAGGTGGTACTGGGCAGCAGCCTGGTGGGGGCGGCCGACGGGATCTCGGACATTCCGGCCTTCCCGCTCTTCGCGGGCCTGGCGGTGACGGGAAAATCCGCTCTGCGCGTGCAGAACTACTACTTGGCCTGGGGCCTGGTGCTGGGCGCGATGGCGCTGCTGACCAATCTCATCCACTCGCGGGTTGGGCGCGCTCTGCGCGCGATTCACGGCGCCGAGGATGCGGCCAACGCCATGGGCGTGGACACCGCCCGCTACAAACTGCACATGTTCGTGCTGAGCGCGGCGCTGGCGGCCCTGGGCGGCGTATTTCTCACGCACTACAACGGAGGCATCGGTCCGTCCGAGGCTTCCATCATGAAGTCCGTGCGCTACGTGGCCATTGTCGCCGTCGGCGGCATGGCCAATCTGTGGGGCGCCCTGATCATGGGCGTGTTGCTCAATTTCCTCTCGTTGCGTGGCTCCTTCGGTTCCTACGACGACGCGGTCTTCGGCCTGATTCTCTTGGCCATCATGCTCTTCGCGCCCGACGGGCTGCTGCGCGTGGAAATGGTGCGGCGCTTGCCAGGCCTGGGCCGACTGAGGGGGCGGGCGCCGTGAGCCTGCTCGTGGTCAAGGCCCTGTGTAAGCGCTTCGGCGGCTTGCAGGCGGTGGGCAACGTCAGTTTCACCGTCGCTGCCGGCAGCATCAAGGCGCTCATCGGTCCCAACGGCGCGGGCAAGACGACCCTCTTCAACCTCATCTTCGGTGCGCTGCCGCCCGACTCGGGGCAGGTGTGGTTCGACGGCAAGCAGACGGACGGCTGGAAGCCGCACCAGGTGGCCGCCGCAGGCATGGCGCGCACCTTCCAGCACATCCGCCTGTTTCCAAAGATGACCGCCTGGGAAAACATCGCGGTCGGCCGGCACGTGCACAGCCGGTCCGGCTTTCTGGCCAGCATGCTCGGGCTGCCCTGGACAAGACGCGAGCAACGGGCCGTGCGGGAGAAGGCGCTGGACATCATGCGCTTCCTCGGCGTGGAAGATCGGGCTGATGTCGAAGCCACCAGCCTGGCCTACGGCCAGCAGCGCATCATCGAGCTGGGCCGGGCGCTGGCCTGCGAGCCCAAGCTGCTGCTGCTCGACGAGCCGGCCGCCGGGCTCAACATGCGCGAGACCAGCGAGATGGCCAAGTTGATCGCGCGCATCCGCGACACCGGGGTCACCGTGTTGCTGGTCGAACACGACATGACCCTGGTGATGAATATCTCGGACGAAGTCCTGGTGTTGAGTTACGGCGAGAAGATCGCCGACGACAAGCCGCTCGCCATCCAGAAGCATCCCGAGGTGATCAAAGTCTACCTGGGAGAGGACGATGCTTAGGATTCGCAGTCTGGAAGCCGGCTACGGCAACCTCAGGGTCTTGCGCCGGGTGTCGATCCACGTTTCCCCTGGCGAGATCGTAACCATCATCGGCGCCAACGGCGCGGGCAAGACCACGTTGTTGCAAACCATTGCGGGTCTTCTGCGCGCCCAGGCCGGCGAGATCCTGTTCGACAAACAGGACGTCGGCCGCCACGCGCCCGAGGCCATCGCCTTCCTGGGCTGCGCTCTCGTGCCCGAAGGCCGCCAACTTTTCGGCCCCATGACCGTGCGCGAGAACCTGCAACTCGGCGCCTACGTGCAGATCCGCCGCGGCCGCGCGCATGAAGTGGACCACGATCTCGGCCGCGTGTTCGAGCTGTTCCCGCGCCTGAAAGAGCGCGCGTCGCAACTGGCCGGCACGCTCTCGGGCGGGGAGCAGCAAATGCTGGCCATCGGCCGCGCGTTGATGGCGCGGCCCAAGTTGATCATGATGGATGAACCGTCGATGGGCCTGGCGCCTCTGGTTGTGAAGGACATCTTCGCCATCATTCGCCGCCTGGGCAGCGAGGGCCACACCGTGCTGCTGGTCGAGCAGAACGCCAAGGCGGCCCTGCGCATCGCCAACCGCGGTTACGTGTTGGAGAACGGGCGCATCCTATTGGAACAGACCGCAGAAGATTTGCTGGCCAACCGAGACGTACAGCGCGCCTATCTGGGGCGCGACCTCGACTCGGAAACCGAACTCGACGGCATGAGGAGATGACCATGGTCTGGGAGCCTGAAAAGGAATGCATGCAAAGGGACGAGCTGCGCCAGTTGCAGCTCGAACAACTCCAGGCGGCTTTAGCGCGGGTCTACATGCACGTGCCCTTCTATCGCAAACAATTCGACGCGTGCAAAGTCGACCCCGACGATTTTCGCAGCCTAGACGATGTGCGCCGGTTGCCGTTCACCAGCAAGGCCGACTTGCAGGAAAACTATCCCTACGGCCTGTTCGCCGTGCCGTTGCGCGAGGTGGTGCGCATCCACGCCTCGGCCTGCATGTCCACTGTGGTGGGGTACACGCGCAACGACATCAAGAGCTGGTCGAATCTGGTTGCACGCGTGCTGTGCGCTGGGGGCGTGAGCAAAGACGACGTGGTGCAGATCGCCTACGGCTACGACCTGTCGACCGGCGGCTTCGGCATCCACTATGGCGCCGAACGCATCGGGGCCTCGGTGATTCCCACCTCGACCGGCAACACCGCCCGCCAGATCAAGATCATGCGCGATTTCAAGACCACCGCGCTGGTGTGCACGCCCAGCTACGCCCTGCTCATTGCGGAGACCATCCACAAGCAGGGCATCAATCCGGGCGTGCTGTCACTGAAGTACGGCTTGTTCGGCGGCGAGCCCTGGTCCGAGGCCGTGCGGCAGGAGATCCAGGACAAGCTGCACATCGTGGCCACCGACAATTACGGCGTATCCGAAGTGATGGGGCCGGGGGTGGCCAGCGAGTGCATGGAACGCAAGGGCCTGCACATCAACGAGGATCACTTCCTGGTCGAAGTGGTCGATCCGCAGACGCTCGACCCTTTGCCGCTCGGTGAAACCGGTGAGCTGGTCATCACCACCTTGACCAAGGAGGCCTTCCCGGTCATCCGGTTCCGCACCCGCGATCTGACCAGCCTGCTGGCCGAGCCATGCCCGTGCGGCCGCAAGACCATGCGCATGGCGCGCGTCGCCGGTCGCAGCGATGACGTGCTGATCATTCGCGGGACCAAGGTGTCTCCCTCGCAGATCGCGGCGTTGCTGGGCGAGATCGAAGGTCAGGTGCCGGCGCACCAGGTGGTGGTGGAACGACCGGGCGCCCTGGATGAGGTGACGGTGCTGATCGCGCCCAGCGAATCAAGCGCCTTTGACGAGCTTCGCAAACAGCACGAGCGCCTGGCCGCCATCGCGCACCGGCTTTCGTCCGAATTGGGCCTGTCGATCAACGTGAAGCTGGTGGAACGCAAGTCGGTCGAATCCGGCCCGCGCGTGCTGGACAAACGAAAGGCCTGAACCCGCAGGCGGATCCAGGCCTTTCGTTCGTGAGGACGGGGCTACTTCTTGTCTTCCCACATCTTGGCGACGTAGGTCACAACCACGAAGAGGTTGTGGGCGATGTCCGTGACGTCACCGGAGTCGACCGGGCTGAGGCCGATCTCCATCATGTACATCGGNNGACCCGTCAGCGTTTGTCTTGAAAAGCTTCTTGGTGTCGCTGTCCTCGATGATGCCGAAGAACAGTTCGTCAGCCAGCAAAACGCCCATGCGGTCGGTGAGCGCGTAGCGGCCCTGGACGAGTTCGCGCAGCACCGTGCCCCATCCCCACCGCTGATCATTGACGCTGAGGCCGAGGTCCGCCGTCCGGTCGGTGTTGTAGACGTCGGCGTAGAAGGTGTTGTGCAGGATCACGCGGTCNNGAGAAGACGTAGGTCGACTGGCAGTTTGTGGCACCCGGCAGTTGAAGGTTGCAGTTGAGGATCCCTGACCCTGCCGGCTGTTCCGTTCTGCGTCCGAGCGTGGGGTAACCCATGTAGTAGTACCAGAGTGATCCCTTGAGGGTCAGGTTGCCCTGCTTGTAGGTGAAGTTGGGGCCAATGAAGAACTCGAGGAACTGCACGCCCGCCAGGTTCTCACGCGAGCGCGCGAACTCGGTGCGCACGCCAGGCATGACGGTGAAGCTCCACTCGGGCGTGAACGCCAGGGTGAGATTCTGGTCGTACCAGACCCGGCCCTCCTGCTTGGCAGGCGCATCGGCCCGCGCGACTCCGGCTAGTGCAACCAGTACAACAAGGCTGATACCAATTACTGACAACCGTTTCATGTGCTCTCCCTTGTAGAATGCCGCAGCAAAAAGACGTTTCTTGTTATCACGGGCGCCGAAAAAGCGAAAAGAATTCCCGGCAAGGCCCCGCGGGCGCAGTGATGGCACAGTGCGAGAACGATTTCTTGCCAGGTGCCGGCGACGCTTCTAGCATCCGAGCATGCAGCTCGAGCGTCGACGTGCCGAACGGGATCGCCGCCATGACGGCCGCGTCCCGGCCGTGTTCGCAGTTCGCAACCTGATTGGTTCGCACCTTCAGCTCGGCCAAGCCGAGGACATCGCGCCCACCGGGATCACCCTGCGGCGTCCGCGCGACGTGCCGGTGTTGCCGCAGACGCCTCTCACCCTCCTTTTCGATCTGCCGGGCGCGAGCGCGCGCATCAGCGTCGGCGGCCTGGTGGTCACGGACCGGCGTTTCGGGCCTTTCCGTCGTACCGGCGTGCAGTTCACCGAGATCTCATCGGAGAGCGCCGCACAGCTAGCCGAATTCTGTGCCCGCAGGGTCGTAAGCCCGAGGGGGATGCCTATGAATCCTCGATAAGAATCTCGCGTCGCCGCGCGCCTGGTCGATGACCGGGCTGCGCGATCAGCCGGGCCACGCCCCAGGCTGAAACGAAGTCACCTTCACGGCCGAGCCCGGGAAGATTCTCGGCGTTCGCCAGGTAGATGTTGCCGATCCCGGTGGCAACGGGTGCGCCCCCGATGCCCAGCATGCGAGGCAAGTCGCAACTGAGCGCAGGCGCCATCGGCGTGGGCGGCACGGGCTCGAACGCGGTTCGCTTCTCTCCCGGCGCCTGCAGACCCAACTCGGGCGCCAGCCCATCGTGCGGCGAGGCCAGCACCCAGAGGTGCTCATCGCTAAAGGGGAGCAATCGTGAGATCTCGTCGCGCACGCGAGCCCGGATCACCGCCAGATAGCCCAGGCTCTCGGCGGCGGCAGCCGGAACCAGGCATTCGACCCAGACCGGGATGCGGTTGAGCTGGCGAGGCGCGGGCGAGCCGACGGTGATGTGAAGGGCATTTTCCTCCAGGATCGGCTTGGACGGATCGCGCACCGACACGACCCGCTGGCCCATGCCCTCGGGCAGGGCCTCGGGACGAAGTAGCAGGCACAGGGTGTATCGGTAGCAGGCCGGGCGGATGGCGGCTGCGGTCTCGTGCAGGCGCCGGGGAGCCGCGTCCCCGCACAGGGCCAGCAGCGACGCCGCCGAGCCGGCCCAGATGAGCCGGCCGAGACCGATGGTTTCGCCGCGGGGGCGCGCGCGTAGGCCGGTGACGTTGCCCCGCTTCCACACCAGCTCGTGCGGCACCAGTCGCTCGCGTACCTCGCCGGAGAAGCTCTCGATCTTGTCAGTGAACAGAGCACGCAGTTCCGCGCCACCGCCCAGCCGAAAGACTCCGCGACGGGCCTCGTCGAAGGCGCGGGCCTGGGTCATTGCGGTGACGTCTCCCGGCGAAAAGCCGCTGGTCAAGGCGGCCAGAGCGGCCATTCCCGCGCGCATGGGGTGATACGGCGGCAGCACGGCCAGCCAGTCGGCATCGAGA
>PMZX01000146.1:7351-7748 GCA_003170035.1 Myxococcales bacterium
ACACGCGCCACCGGTTCGGCATCGGGCGGCGGCAGCAGGCCCGGCTCGCGTGACAAGGTGTAGGGGCCGGCCTGGAAAGTGGCTGGCTGGCGGTCGTGCCCGCACAGAAGGACGCGCTGCCCGCGGCGGCTGAGNNTTCGAAGTAGTTGGTGTCCAAGGGGGAGAACAGTCTACAGCCTGAGCTCCCGAGTCAACAGGGACGGTTGACAGATCGCTGTTCGCGGTCGAAATTGCGGATCGTGGCTGACAAGCTCCCTATCGTCTGGTACCGGCGAAGCAAGCAGCAGGACGAACCCGTGTCCGAGAAGCGCAGCATTCCGGCCGGCGTCTTCACCAAGTGTCCCATGTGTCGCGAGGCGCTGCTGACCGGGGACGTGCACAAGAACCTGGATGTGTG
>PMZX01000486.1:0-4892 GCA_003170035.1 Myxococcales bacterium
GTTCTGCAGCTCAAGCTCGATCTCGTGAACCTGTAGCTCGTGGACCAGACGCTGCAGGTCTTCCGCTGTGGGCTGGCCTCTGGCCGCCGACCTTCTCGGTCTCTCCTTCATCCGGCCTTCCGCCCGTGCGCGCAACTCCCCGGCGTCCGCCGGTGTGTTCTCCCGCTTCTTCATCCTTCCGCCCCCGGGCCAGTTTGCGTCCCCCGCAGGGTCGCCTCCAGCGTCTTGGACGCGGTGATGTCGACAAACGTGATCACCACGCCATCGATTCGGTTGTCGAGCGTCCGGTAGGGCATGATGCGAACGGAGAACCAGCGCCCGTCGCTGGTCGCAATCGGTTTCTCCTTGAACACCAGGCTGCGCAGCACCTCGCGCGCCTCCTCGGCAAGCTCGGGGTAGACCAGGTCCGAGGCCAGGTCGGTGATGGGCCGGCCCACGTCGCCTGGGATGAGCTTGACGATCTTGAGCATCTGGGGGGTGAAGCGCCGCACGGTCAGTGCATCGTCCAGGAACAGGGTCGCGATGTCGGTGCTGTCGAGCAGGTTCCTCATGTCGTTGTTGGTCCGCGACAGCTCGTCTACTTTTGATTGCAGCTCCTGGTTGAGCGTCTGCAGTTCCTCATTCAGGGACTGCATCTCTTCTTTGGAGGTTGTCAGCTCCTCGTTGGTACTCTGCAGCTCCTCGTTGGTCGACTGCAGCTCCTCGTTGACCGACTTGAGCTCCTCCTGGGAGGTCTGCATTTGCTCGCGTGTCGTGTGCAGCTCGTCGCGCGCGTGGCGCAGCTCTTGCTCCCTCCGGGCCAGTGCGGCCGGGTTGGCAGCGGTTCGCCTGGCCTTGCCCGGCAGTTTGGCATCGGGGGGCGGCCCTTCGGTGAACACGATCATGACGGTACCCCGCAGCCCCTCTGGCTCCTGGATTGGCTCGATCGCGACATCCACGACCTGCACCCCGTCGTCGGTTCGCACCTTCACACCGGCCTGGGTAACGGTGCGCTTCTCCCGCAGCGCTTTTTGGAAAGCTGCGCCCAACTCATGGCGCAGCCCCTCGCGGGCCATGGCATAGATGTTCCAGTTGGCTTTGCCCGCTGCTGGCTCCAGGTATGGGCCTGTCCGGCCGTTGATAAAGAGGATGTCGCCCTTGTCGTTGGTCAGCACGGCGGCCGGTACGTGGCGCTGCAGGAGAAGCTGCTCGGCCAGCACCTGGAGGTTGGGCGGGGTTTTCTGCGCGCCTGTCTCGGCAGGCAACGCCGCAGTCCCACGCGGGCTCGCGGGCAAAACTGAGGTGGGGAAGTCGACCGGCTCTGTCCGCAGGCCGCTATCCAGGCGCCGAAAGATCTGAGTCTTGCCCTCGAGCGGGGCAAAAAGGTCGGTGGCGGTACCGACGGTCTCGGCGCTGCCAAGGAACAGGACCCCGCCGGGATTGAGGCTGTAGTGAAACAGCGGCAGGAGTTTCTTCTGCAGCTCGGGCGCCAGATAAATGAGAAGGTTGCGGCAGGTCAGGATGTCGAGCCTGGTGAACGGCGGGTCCATGAGGAGGTTGTGCGGGGCGAAGAGCACCATGTCGCGGATCTGCTTGCCCACCTGATAGCCGTGCTTTGCCTCGACGAAGAACCTGCGCAGACGTTCCGCCGAAACGTCGCCAGCAATGTTGGCCGGATAGACGCCCTGCCGCGCCCTATCGAGAGAGTCCTTGTCGAGGTCGGTGGCAAAAATCTGCAGTGAAAAGCTGCCGGCCGGCTTCTCCTCGGCCACCACCTCCTTGAAGATCATGGCCAGGGAGTAGGCTTCCTCCCCGGTCGAGCATCCGGGCACCCAGGCGCGCAGCGCCCCACCGGCAGTGCGCGCCGCCAGGATCGCCGGGATGGCCTTCTTGCGCAGGCACTCCCAGGCCGCTGGATCGCGGAAGAAGCTGGTCACGCCGATGAGCAGCTCCTTGAACAGAAGTTGGGTCTCCTGCGGGCTCTCCTGCAGATACCTGACGTAGTCGGGGATGCTGTCGATCTGGTGCAGGCCCATGCGCCGCTCAATCCGGCGGTNNCTTCTCGACACCACCCTGGGTCTTGCCGGGCAGAGGCTGGTTGCGAGGTTTGATGAGCGGCCCGTGCGCGAGATAGGAGACGATTTTGGCGGCGAGTTCCTCGACTGGCGCCACCACGTCGGCCAGCCCGGCGTCGATCGCGCTTCGAGGCATGGAGTCGAATTTGGCCGAGGCCGGCGTCTGCACAAAAACCGCGCCTGCCTGCTCTTTGATGGCCCTGACGCCGAGAGTGCCATCCGACCCCATGCCCGAGAGGATCACGCCGATGCTCCGGTCGCGCTGGTCGTCGGCCAGCGAGCGCAAGAAATAATCGATGGGCAGGCGCAGCCCACGAGGCGCCACCGGGGCCAGCAGGTGCAGCACCCCGTGCAGGATCGACATATCCTGGTTGGGTGGGATCACGTAGACACGATCCGGCTCGACCCTCAGGCGGTCCTTGACCTGGAGGACCTTCATCGGCGTGGCCCGCTGGAGCAACTCCACCAACATCCCCTTGTGGGTGGGGTCCAGGTGCTGGACCACGACAAAGGCCATGCCGCTTCCCTCTGGCAGGTGGCGCAGGAACTGCTCGATGGCCTCCAGGCCTCCGGCGGAAGCGCCAATGCCGACGATGGGGAATGAACCGCCTTGCTCGCGACCACGTCTGGCCGCAGGCGCGCTTGCACGCGTCTTTGGTGTTCGTCGCGAATCTTGCAGTCTTGCTTTCGCGGTCTGTGTTCTCAGGCTGTCCACGTGGCTATGCCCATAGTGGGTGGCGGGCCACCTGCCCTTCACACCGAGCGGACAGTCTAGCTGACCAGCCCAGCTTGTCACCACGATTCATCGCTCGGTGGTNNCGTCCGGCTACTTCGTCGGCTCGCTGTTCAGCCGAGCGGCGATGGCGCGCACCGCGGCCCGCGGGGCGACGCGGAGTGACTGGACGCTGAACTTGTTCTGCAGCCCCGGGATGGCCACCACGGTGCCGGCCAGCATGGCCCGGTAGCCGTGTCGGGCCACCGAGACCGCGTCGGCCACGTGGCGCCGGAACAGGTTGGATCCGGCGCTGCCGGCGACATCGCCGAACTCGGTGGCCGTGGGCCCGGGGCAACTCGCGGTTGTTGTGACACCGGTGCCAACAAGCTCGCTGGCCAGCGCCTCGGTGAAGCTGACCACGAAGGCCTTGCTCGCGTAGTAGGTGGCCATGAACGGTCCGGGCACGAACCCGGCAATCGAGGCGATGTTCAGGATGCGCCCTTGCTTGCGTTCCAGCATGCCGGGCAGGAACAGGTGGGTCAGCTCGACCAGAGCCCGCACGTTGACGTCGATCATCTCGAGCTGGCTTCGGCGGTCCGATTGGGCAAACGCTCCGCGCTTGCCGAACCCTGCGTTGTTGACCAGAAAGTCGATGCTGCGGCCCGCGGCCTGCACCTGGTCGGCGATCTGCTGGCACGCACCGGCGGCCGCCAGATCCGCCGCGATGACCATGCAGGTGGTCTTGTGCGCCGCTGTCAGCTCGCTGGCCAGTTCGTCGAGGCGATCGCGCCGTCGCGCCACCAGCACCAGGTCATGACTATCCTTGGCAAAGAGACGGGCGTACTCGCGCCCCAGCCCTGCCGAAGCGCCCGTGATGAGTGCGGTTTGTTTGGTCATGGCTCCTCGCTGGGATGCTGGTAGGGGCAGCAGACTAGCAGCACCGGGTCCTGGGCGGATCTTCTTCGCGAACGCCGTCGCCAGGTGCGACTAGACGCGCTGCGCTGGCAGGGGAAACAAGAGGGCTCGGCGGAGGGCGATTCGTACCGCAGGCGGACAGCCGCATTTCCCGGTCCTTTTGGGGGTCTCTTTGACCCGCCGACNNGATCCTGGGCACCGCACTTGTTGGCGCTTGTTCGAACGACGCCACTGGAAACAAAGGGGGCGGAGGAGCAGGAAGCACCAGCAGTTCCACTGCGCCAGGCACTGCTGGCGTGACAGCCACGGGCGGGAGCTCTACTCTGGGTGGCGCGACGGCCCCGGGCAGCGGTGGTGTGGTGACCAGCGGTGGTAGCCCCAGCAGCGGCGGCGTGACGGGCGCGGGCGGCGTGACCAGCGTCGGCGGAACGACTGGCAGCAGCTCGATCGTTTCGGGCGGGAGCGTTGCTCCGGGCGGCGCGACTGGCACAGGTGGCGCGACGGGTACGGGTGGATCCCCGGGCGGCACGATTGCGACGGGCGGCGCGACCGGTGGCAGGGGCGGCACGACCGCGACCGGCGGATCGACAGGCGGCGCGACTGGTACAGGCGGTACGACCGGCGGCAGGGGCGGATCGACGGGAGGTACGACTCCCACGGGCGGAGCAACCGGCGGCACGACCGGGAGTAGGGGCGGTGCGACCGGCGGAACCGGCGGCGCGATTGGGGGTGCGGGCGGCACGACCGGCACAGGTGGCAGCACGGCCTCGGGCGGCGTAGGAGGCCGAGGCGGGGTCACGGCTTCAGGCGGCAGCGCCGGCCGGTCCGGCTCAGGAGGAGCGGGCGGCACACCCATTCCGTCCGGCCCGGCCGTCGCATTTCCCGGCGCGCTCGGCTTTGGCAAGAACGCGACCGGCGGGCGNNCGCATCGTGGTCTTCGACGTCGGTGGCTATATCGTTCTCAAGTCGCCTGTGTCGGTCAAGAGCAACCTGACCATCGCGGGTCAGACGGCGCCTGGCGACGGCGTCGGTGTCATGGCGGGAGAGGTCTCGTACAACGCCTCGACAAACGTGATCACGCGCTACTTCCGCTTCCGCCAGGGCCTGCTCGACTCCGACAGTTCGAAGAGCGGGATCAACCTGCTCGATGCCAGCAACCTGATCTTCGATCACATCTCGATCGAGTTCGCGCAGTGGAACAACATCGA
>PMZX01000486.1:4904-5152 GCA_003170035.1 Myxococcales bacterium
TGGGCCAACGCTCACGGTCGCATGCCCCTGGCCAAGTGCAACACCCAGTTCGTCAATAACGTGGTCTACAACTACCAGTACGCCTACTGTGCCGGGGACACCAGCGGGGTGTTCTGGCACGACCTCATCAACAACTACTTCATCGCAGGCCCGTCGACCAACAGCGTAGGCAACTACTTCTACCAGCTGAATGCCGGCCAGACTTTCTACGTGAGCGGTAATCTCGCGGACACCAACAAGGACGGCAC
>PMZX01000485.1 GCA_003170035.1 Myxococcales bacterium
TGTATTGCCAGGAGAACGGCATCGCGCACCGGCGCCTGGGCAAACTCCTGGTGGCCACGCGGGACGAAGAAATCCCGGCGCTGGCCAGGCTGCGCGCCCAGGCCGAGCAGAACGGCGTCGACGACCTGACCTGGCTCGACGCCGCCGAATTGCGCGCCCTGGAGCCCGCGCTGGCGGGCGTGTGCGCGCTTCATTCACCCTCCACCGGTATCGTGAACAGCGACGAACTGATGCGGGCCCTGCGCCGGGACGCGGAGGCCGCGGGCGCGCAGTTTGCACTCGGCACGGCGGTGGAGAGCGGCCGCGTGGCCGAGCACGGCATCGTTCTTTCCACCGGAGGGAATGGTGCTTCGACATTGCTCGCATCCACGGTGGTGAATGCGGCCGGCCCCTGGGCGCCCGCCGTCGCGCGCGCCATCCAAGGCGTGCCGGCTGCGGCCATCCCGACCGCCTACTTCGCCAAGGGCCACTACGCTGTCCTGCGCGGCCGCGCCCCCTTTTCCCGCCTGGTCTACCCCGTGCCCGTGCCTGGAGGTCTGGGTGTGCACTACACGCTGGATCTCGCCGGCCAGGCCCGATTCGGGCCTGATGTGACCTGGGTGGACAACGTGGAATACAGCTTCGACGAAAGTCGCGTGCAGGCGTTCTACCGGATCGTCCGTCGCTACTATCCCGGGCTGGCCGATGGCGATCTGGTTCCCGGCCACACCGGCGTCCGTCCCAAGATCGTCGCAGCCGGTGCCCCTGATGCCGATTTCGTCATCCAAGGCCCGGCTGTCCACGGTGTCCCTGGCTTGGTCAACCTCTTCGGTATCGAATCCCCGGGGCTCACCGCCAGTCTGGCTTTGGCAGACGAGGTGTGGCTCTTGCTGGATTTGTAGGACGTTTCCTACTACGGCCGAGAACTCACTGGCCGAGCTTCGCCCGGATCGTCTTCAGCATCGCCTCGAAGTTGACCGGCTTCTGGAAGACCGCATCCAGTCCCAGCTCGCGGGTGCTGGCCGAGATGGTCAATGAATCGCCGAGCGAGCTGAGCAGGAGCACAGGCGCGGTGTTGCCCGCCAGCTTCAGTTCCTTGACCAGTCCGGTGCCCGAGTCGATCTCTTCCATCATGAGGTCCACGATGATGAGGTCAGGCTTGAATTCCTTGAACTTCTTCAGCCCCTCCTCGGCAGAGAGAGCCGTGACCGCGAAATAGCCAGCTTTCTCCAACCGCAGGCGCAGCGCCTCAAGGATGTCGTTGTCGTCGTCGACACAAAGGATCAGGTACTTTCCGTTTTTCATCGCTCAGGCCTCTGGCTGGGGGCCGCAGGCACAGCCGCGACCAGAATCGACACCGAACTGCCTCGTGTATTCATCGAAGTGCTGCTCGCGCACCGCTCGCCTTATGAAGGCAAGCGCAAGCGCCAGGTTGCTGCGAGCCTGCTCGGACAGCGACTCGCCAAGCTCGCCGAAGCGGTAGCCGCGAATGCCCAGGGTGTAGGCTTTCACCTGCGCACCGAACATCTCGCACGCCAGGCCCACCACCTGGCCGGGCGTGGCGCTGTGGCTGGAAAAGCGCAGCTCACGCGTGGGCTGCACGCGGGCGAACCAGAACGGCTCCGGCCCGCTGGAGTCGGCATCGACGAAGACCACTACGTCGTACTTGGCCAGGTCGGCCGCGTCCTCGATGGCAAGCTGATAGTCGGACTCGCAGGTCAGGCCGGCCGCACCCAGCGGCTCGAGCGCAGCGACCAGCGCCGGTCCCAGCCCATCGTCGCCACGGCCAGGATTGCCGTAGCCGTAGACCAGGATCTTGAACTCCACGTCGTTCATCAGCGGCTCTTCTCAGCCACAACCTTGCCTTCGACGTCCACCACGCTCACCTCCAGCGCCATCTGCCCGAGCGCATGGGTCGCGCAGGACAGACAAGGATCGTAGGCCCGGATGGCGACCTCGATGCGGTTGAGCAGACCCTCAGTGATCTCCACCCCCGACAAGTGATCCTGCGCCACTTTGGTCACGGCGCGGTTCATCGGCTCGTTGTTGTGGGTGGTGGAGACGATCAAGTTGGCCATGACCACTTGGTCGTTCTTGTCCACCTGGTAGTGGTGGAAGAGGGTTCCACGCGGCGCCTCGATCAACCCGACGCCCTCCTCGCGGCGCTGGCCCTTGACCGCCAGATCCTGGCCCTGCAGGTCCTTGTCGTTGAGCAGCTCCTGGATCTTCTCCATCGAGTGCAGCAGCTCGACCATGCGCGCCCAGTGGTAGGCCATGGTGACGTTGTTGGTCTTGCCGCCGGTGACCGCGCGGAACTCCTTGCGGGCGGCTTCAGCCGCCGGGGTGTCGATGAAATCCGCGGTGTTCAGGCGGGCCAGCGGGCCCACCCGGTACCAGCCCGACTCTGTTCCCAGCTTCTTGATGAAGGGGAACTTCATGTACGACCAGTCGCGCACGTCCTCGGCGATGAACTCCACATACTTCTGGTAGTCGATCTGGTCGAAGATCTTCTTGCCCTGGGCGTCCACTGCGCGAAGGTTGCCGTGATACAGGTCCATGGCGCCATCGGAGCGCACCAGGGACAGGTGGTTGGAGTCGAACGAGCCAAACGGCAGCAGTTCCTTCAGGTGGGCGGTGGTGTACTCGCGCGCGATCTTCACCGCGGACTTGGCCCAGGTCATCTGCTGATCCACTTCTTTCAGCAAGACATCGCGCTCGGCCAGGCT
>PMZX01000378.1 GCA_003170035.1 Myxococcales bacterium
CGCCTGTGCGACAGCGTGCACGCTAGACACCTTCTTTCGACGCAGGGCTCGCGTTCAAAACGGAAGAGCATGTGCGTCGGACACACCAGCCAGTATTCGTGGGGCGTGTAAAGCTTGATTCCCTTGCCGTATTCCAGGACCTTCGGGCCGCCCACCAGCGAAACGTTGTGGTAGTGGATGACATCGAACCCGGCTGCCAGGATGTTCTGGATCCGGCTTCGCTCGAGCATCGGGATCCCAGTCAGCAACGTGCTCAGCGGTGACAGTATTCCCCAGCGGCTCTGCAGCGCGTGTACTTTGACGTTCGGGTGGTTCTCGAACGTTCCGCGTGGCGTGCCGCCCAGCAATCGGTACGCATCGACGCTATGAATGACTTCCACTTGATGGCCCCGTCGGGCCAACTCGTTCGACAGCCTGTACACGAACACCGCGTCTCCGCCGAAGTGATAGGGCGGATAGAACGTGGTGATCATGCAGAAGCGGAGCGGGCGCACGGTCATGTCGCTCGGGTCCTCATTGGGCCAGGACCATCAAGGAGAACCCGTCGAGCAGGCGCGCGACCCACTCGCGATGCAGCGAGAAGCAGGCGGTTTTCAGAGCTTTCAGCAAGGTTCGTCCTGGCCCGAGCGTCTTGGCCGAAATCGGCGAGAAGCTGTGGAATGAGTCGATGATGTGATAGCCGGCGCTTTCCAGCGTGGCCAGAGCCGTCTCTTTGGTGAAGTAGTGCAAATGCCCGTAGGCTTCCCGCGCGCGCAGGATCGGCTGGCTCTTGAACACGACCGACTGGACCGAGAGGTTGAGCGGGATGCGGAAGATCTTGTGCCGGGCAGCGGGTAGCAGCCGTTCCAGGAAGCCAAGATAGTCTTCCACGTGCTCGACCACGTCGATGGCCAGTGCGAGGTCGAACCGCTGCTCCGTAGACGGCAGGCTGCCCAGCACGAAGTACAGGTTCTCTTTCTCCCTGGGCCGGCACAGGGCCAGAGCCTGCTCCGAGATCTCGTAGCCGACGAATCGGGTGGAAACAGCGAGCTTCTCCGACAGCCGCTCCAGGATGGCGCCCGACCCGCAGCCCACTTCGCACACCGTCGCCGGCCGGAGCTTGTGCTTATCAAGCAGATTCAGGATGTCCCTGGCCTTGTAGGGCGCGTCCTCGTGGTGCCAGGTGGGGTTGCTGCGCAGATAAGTGCCGTCGTGATAGATGCGCGAGGCCTCGCTGTTCATCTCTTGGATCCTTCCCGCCGCGATCGTGTCCAGCGCGCGACGCCTGGCGGAGCCTCGCGGGCATGGACGAAGTGCCGATCTCCCATCTTGCGCGCCATGGTCGCGCAGAACTGGGCGTGCGTCCATGGGGGAAACCAGCCAGGGTCAGCGAATCTCGCCGTAGACCCGACGGTAGAGGGCCTCGGCGGCCTCCAGCATGGCCGGGCCGGGCTCGTCGAGCAGTTCGGCAGGAAGCTCGATGAGCCGGTCGGGTTCGTGGCAGGCGGCCAGATGGTCGGCGCCGGGAAAGGCACAGACAGCCGCGGACATTCCCCGCTTGGTCACAATCAGGTCGGGTTTCAGAGCCAAGAGCTGCTCGGCCGAATAGGCAGGCCAGTCGCGATAGCGGGTGGCTGCGATGTCAACCAAACCGGCCGCGGTCAGAACGTCGTGCAACGCCGTCCCGGACGTACCCCCCTGGACCTGGTTGCCGATCATCGACAGAAACAGGGCCGTCCTACGCGGTCGCCCCGCTAACCCGGCCGCCACATTGTTCATCCGCTGCACAAAGGTACGCGCAAACTCCTGGCCGCGTTCGGGTCGCCCCAGCAGCTCGGCCAGGGTCTTGGCTGCGCTGACCAGGCTGCTGACACCGCGCAACTCACCCAGGTCAAACACCTCGATGCCGGCGGAACGCAGCCTGTCCGCGCGTCCGGGTGTGCCGAAGCTGTTGGTGAGCACCAGGTCCGGGCGCAACGCAATCAGCGCTTCAACCGGGCCGAAGCCGTCGACCACCGGCCGGCCCGCGTAGCGATAGCCGTCCTGCGGCCGCTCGGCGGCGGCGCGACTGAACGCCAGGATGCGGTCAGGCTCGGCGAGATCCAGGAGCAGGCGATCGGTGACCAGGTTGGTGGACACGATGCGGGTGTAGCGCCGCAACGGCACGGGGTGACCGGAGACATCGGCAAGGCTCGTGTGCTGAGGAGCAACGGCGCGGCCTGGTGAGATGGACGGGCCACGCCTGAGGGCCCGGCCGTGACCGCGGCCAAGTTGAATGGTCAGCGCGACAGCCAGCGCAAGCGCGCAAGTGTTGGCCAGAGTCGCGCGCTTCATGGCGCCGTGTCCTTCTCGGCCGGCAGGCGATAGCCGAACTGGGCCGCGGGCACCATTTCGACGCCGTAGACCCGGCGCACGGGCTCGGCGGAAATCACCTCTGCCGCCGAGCCCGCGGCAACCAGACGGCCAGCGGCGAGCAGCAGGGCCCGATCGCAGGCTTGAGCGGCTTCGTTGAGTTGATGGAGCGCCACCATGACCAGGCATCCGCGGCTGGCCAGGTCACGCAGAAGGTGCAGCAGGGCAAGCGCGTGGGTCACGTCCAGCGCCGCGGTGGGCTCATCGAGCAGGAGCACGCGCGCNNGTGGCCAGGGCGCGCGCCAACAGCACCAGCCGTCGCTCGCCATAGGACAGGCGACTGAAGGATCGGTCGGCCAGCCGGCGCGTGTCGGTCAGCTCCATGGCACGATCTATGGCCGTGTCATCGCGCCGGTCAGGCCGACCCCAGACATCCCGATAGGCGAAACGGCCATGCGCCACCACTTCGCGTACAGGCAGGGCCGCATCCAGCGCCGAATGCTGGGGCACGTAGGCGACCAAGCGCGCGCGTTCTTGCTGGTCAAGCTGGGAAGCCTCACGGCCGTCGAGCCGCAGCTCGCCCGAAAACCGCAACAGGCCGGCCAGGGTCTTGAGCAGCGTGCTTTTGCCCGCGCCGTTTGGCCCGAGCAACGCAACCACCTGGCTGCCGCTCAAAGAAAAGCTGACCTGGTCGAGCAACACACGATTTCCTCGCTGCACGGTCAGCCCCCGTGCCTCGATGCATGCCCGGTCAGCCATGGCTCACCTCGCGCTGCGATCGCGCCAGCAGGACTAGGAACACAGGCGCGCCGATTATGCCGGTAATCACGCCCAGGGGCAGCTCAGACCGGCTGGGGAAGACGCGTGCGATGACGTCGCAGGCGACGAGAAAGGCGCCGCCCAGAAGGGCACAAGCGGGAATCAGGCGCCGGTGGCGCACGCCCACCAAGGGCCGCAGGGTGTGCGGAACGATGAGGCCNNTCGTCTTCGCCGGAGAGCAGCAGGTCGAGGGTGTCGCTCCACAGCCAGCAGGCAACGATGCCGATGCCGACAAAGGGTAGGGCGGCAAGCAGTTGGCGCGTGCTCACCCCGCCCACGCCGCCCAGGGTGAATGACACCACGGCCCGGCTCATGTCCCAGGAGTCCTGTGCCAAACTGGTAATGAAGCTGGACAGGGCGAGGAAAAGCGAGGACAGGATGAAGCCGGTGAGAATGAGAGTCAGTGTGCCGGTGCGCTCGCGACAAAATGCGAGCACGATGACCAGCGAAAGGCCCGCCCCCAGGAGGCATCCGAGCGGCAACACCATCTCGGCGCTGACCGCCAGGCCGGCCAAGGGCGAGCCAGAAACCAAGGCCAGCATGGCTAGCTGGCCGCCCAGACTGGCGCCGGCGGTCGTGCCGAGAATAGACGGGCTGACCAGAGGATCGCGAAACACCCCCTGGACTACGGCTCCGCCGGTGGCGAGGGCCGCGCCCGCCAGCAACGCCGCTCCCACGCGCGTCGCCCGCAGGCCAAGCAGCGTCGAACGCAGCGCCGGGTCGGCCAGACTGCCGTGCCCGACCAGCAGGGCCAGCACCACCGCACCAACCAGCAGCACGAGCAAGACGAGGTAGGTAAGGGCAATTTTCATCTGTTGATGGATTAGTACAATTCCAGATTGCGTGGCAACAGGCCTGCGGCTGGGTCGCTCGAGAACGCGGGCAGCGCAGCCGGCGGCCAGACACTGACGTCAAACACACGCAACTTGGGCGATTGGGCATCGGCATCGCCGAGAAACACCCGCTGCGTGGCCGGGTCGAAGACCAGGCCCCCCAGCACGTAGTCAGTACTGGCGTCGAGCAGCTTCTGCGGCACGCCGCGGGTGAAATCGAACTGCCATAGTCCATCGGGCGGCGAGCCCGAAAAGTCGCCGGGCACGACGACGAATGCGAGGGTGGGGCTTACTACGGCCAGATCGGCGAATGAGACCGGGCGGCCAAAGGCAGCGGCCATGAGGGGTTGCACCGTGGCGGGCGACACCGACGTGTCGATGAGGGCGACACCCGAGGCGTTGATCTGATTCGCACCGTCGGCAGGGGCCCCGAAGCATGCCACAGCCAGCGCCCCTTCCTGCCCGGGCACCGGCACGATGGCCGCGCAGTCTTTGAAGGCAGGCAAGTCGATGACCGAGCTGACCGTGTCGGTCGTCGGATCCACGACGACCACGCGGCCTGGACCGGCCTGGCTGAAATCAGCGCTGAAGTTGTTGAGCGTGAGGTAGATCTTGCCTCCCAGAACACGGGCACGGTCGGGATTGGGATTGATGCCCGCTCCGCCCGTTGCGTAGGGTGAAAGGTCTATGCGGGCCACCGCCTTGCCGAGATCGAGATCCAGAACCAAGAGATCCGCGCCCTCGTCGAGATCTGACGGGTCAGCGCTCGGCTTGAGGTTGGTCGAATTGCGGGTCACGTAGAACTTGTTGGCGGCAACCGCCACCACGTCATGCGGGTCAGCAGCAAATCCCGTGCTGACGCTGATCTCACGGGTCACGGTGCAATCCGCAGGATTCACCCACACCAGGGCGTTGTTGGTTCGGTCAATGAGCACTAGCGGATGGCCGGGCAAAGGTGCGCTGGGCAGTACCACGTCCCCGGAAAGCGCTTGCGAAAGTTGTGGCGCCATGCTGCCCGAGTTGAGGCAGTTGTCGTGCACCAGCGTGGCCGTGGCAGGATCAACCAGGGAAAGCAGCGACGAGGTGTAGTCGATGCTGCCGTGGATGACGGCCAATCCGGTTGGGCCGGCGCTACCTGACGCCGCCGTATCGCCGTTGCCGCAAGCCAGACCGAGCAGCGCGGGCAGCGCGAGAGCAGACAATACGTGGAATCGGAGGTGTGCGTTATTCATTCCAGAATCTCCTTGTTGGGTTCGGGCGTCGACCATTGCAGGGTGAGAAAGACCGAGCGGCCGGGCAGGGGATAGCCGGTGAAGTCGACCACCGGGGTGTTGGCCAGGTTCTGCGCGCTGGCTACCAGGCGCAGTCCCCAGTGGGGCGCGCCTATCTGGCCGCCCGCACCGAAGAGCACACGCGGGTTGACCTCGACCAGGTTGGCCGAGTCGAGGTAATTGCCGCTGGTCACGTCTAGATCGGCGTACAGCCCCCAGCGCCAGCGACCCGCGAGCTGAAGATTGCGCAGCTCGGGCCGCGCGTAGGCGCGTAGGCGTGGCCGGTGCGGAAGCTGCTTGCCGTAGCTGCCACTCACGGATTCTTGGTCGCGGGCATCGGTGAAAGTGGTTTGTCCGAAGAATCGGAAACGTCGCCGCCAGTCGACGGTGGCAGAAGTTTCCGCGCCCAGGATGCGCGCGCGACCCACGTTGCCCGGCCGCATTTGGGTTCCGACCTGGCGAAAGTAGATGAGGTCGCGCGCCCAGGCGGCAAACAGGGCACCGTCGAGAGAAAGCCCCAGTCGCTCGCCTCTGCGGGTCCAATTCGTGCCCACATCGGCGTTGGTTCCACTCTCGGGCACAAGGTCGGGGTTGCCCAGCAGCTGGCCGGTATTGCCATAGCGTTCAATCATCGAGGGCAGACGGCCGTAGCGTCCCAGGTTCGCGCGCAGAGTGACCTGCTCGCTCGACCACTGCACAAGCGCCAGGCGCGCGTTGGGCAGCCAATAGGTGGCGGGTTGGGTGTCAGCGCCCATCAGGCGATAGCGTTCGGGTCGTGTGATGCTGTCCTTGGCCACTTCCAGGCGCAGCGATGGGATCACGGCCAGACGCAACGCCTGCGTCAGCATGCGCGCCTCGACCCCGCCGGCGCCAGAGACGCGCGAGCCGGGTGGAATGGAAACCGCGCCGGGCAGGGCGCTTGCAGGATCGAAGCGTTCATAGCGGCCGGCGGCAACAGCGGAAAGTTTCAGCCACCCCGCGAGAGGCTTCGACCCCACGACTGTGGCGCCCGAACCGGTCGAAAGGTCACG
>PMZX01000285.1:0-1490 GCA_003170035.1 Myxococcales bacterium
GACGAGCCCGCGGTGATCGACATCGCCAATCGCATCCGCAAGGCAAAGCCGGGCGCGCTGCTGACGATTCCCATCGGCGCCATCAACGTGAATCTCAATGCCGACCTCTCCGGGTTCCCGGCCATCACCGCCGCGTACGACCAGCTCAATATCATGTCGTATGGCCAGGCGGGTGCGTGGTCGGGATGGAAAAGCTGGCACTCGAGCGCGCTCTACCACACCGATTCTGCCACGCCCATATCCATCGACTCCACCGTGAAGCTTTACCTCGCGGCGGGCGTACCCGCGGCCAAGCTGGGCATCGGCATCGGGTTCTACGGTCTGTGCTATTCGTCTCCGGTNNCCCGATGGGTGCACCTATATTTCCTACGACGACGAACAGTCGATTGCGGAAAAAGGCGCCTACGTGAAAGCCAAGGGACTGGGCGGCGTTATCCAGTGGGAGCTTAACGAGGGGTACCTGTCGTCGGCAGCGGCCGGGCAGCGAAATCCCCTGCTCAAGGCAATCCACGACAATGTATTGCACTGAGTGCGGCCAGGGGAACGACCGTCGCCACAGTCTACCAACCCAGCTTGGCAGTCAACTGTTGCCGGAGAATGTCCGCCATTCTTTGGTGGTCGGCGACATTGGGGTGCCAGTCGCACCCAGTGGGCACGGAACCGTCGGCTCCCATGTTCTGCACGCCCATATCGAATGTGGCAAGCTTCAGGTCGCCGGTGGCGGCGAGCGCTGCAACCACATTGGCCAGGTGGGTCTTGACCTGGCTAAGACCGGGCTCGCCGACCATCGATCCAATTGTCAGGAATATCCAGGCATCGGGATAGTGACTGCGGATCGTGGCGATGAAAGTCTTGTAGGCAGTCTCGTAGGGGGTGCCGGGATCGCCAAGTGCCCAGTCGTTGGTCCCCAAGTTGATGACCACGACCGAGGCCTTGGGCACAAAACCCCACACAGCATTGTTGTTGGTTCCCAGCGCATTGGGGTAGACGCTCGACAATACGCCAGTGGTGTTGCCACTGGCGTCCCGATACATTCCCCATCCAGAGCGGGCAATGGTGCTCACCTCTGCCGGGAGGGTGAGGGCATGGCCGGCGAGGGCCGCATAGGTTTGATACCAGGTTGAATTGTCGGCGGTCCAATGGCACGCGGGACTGGCCACCCAATTGGGGTGCGGCTCGCTGCCCAAATTGCCGTAGCCAGCACTGATTGAGTCGCCCACCACTTCAATCAAACGACCGCTGGCAGGCGGGGCGCCTTTGACCGTGCCACTGGTGAAACCAAGAAACGTGCTCAGGCCATACATCCCCTCTGTGTCGCGATACAGTTCAACCACGTGGTCCGCGGCGGCAAGCCCGGTAGCCAAGGTCACGGTTTGATCGGATCCGGTGTCGACCTTGAATCGCGTGGCCATCTTCCCGTCGATGACAGGCTGGAAATACACGGTCGACGTGCCTTCGGTCCTCAGTTTCACCGCGATGGAAGTTCCGTT
>PMZX01000285.1:1649-3625 GCA_003170035.1 Myxococcales bacterium
TGGGCGCGCTGGTTCCGCCACTAGCGGCACCGCCTCCACCCCTGCTGCCACCCGTGGCAAGCGTGCCGCCGGCAGATGCAGCCCCGGCTGAGCTGCCAGCCACTGCGCTGCTGCCACCGGTCGTCAAGCTGCCGCCGGTTGCTTGGTTGCCGCCGCTGCTGTCGAGCCCACCCGCAGGGCTGGTTCCACCCAACGCAGTCGTTCCCCCCATTTGCGCGGTGCCTCCTGCTGAGAGATCTCCGCCTGAGCCTAGTGGCGAAGGAGCGCCGCTGCGTGACCCGCTGCACGCTAGGCAAAGGACGGCAGAAACCAGCGCAAGTAGCTTGTTCATCGACTGTTCTCCGGGCTCACGAACACAAGGATAACCCGGCGCGAGCGGCCTTGGTCGAAGAAACCCGCGGACCTGCTCAATGCTATCTCATGCTACGGGCTAACTCGGCCGACCTTGTTGGCGAGGCTTTCGACGAACCAAAGGTTCTGGTCGGGTCCGAGGGTAATGCCGGCCACACCGGTCCCGCCGGTGGGGAGTGGACATTCGGCGATCGTTCCGTCGGGACTGATGCGACCGATCTTGTCAGCTCCGTATTCGGTAAACCACATGTTGCCGTCGGGCCCGGCAACGATTCCCCAGGGTTCGCTGCCAGAGGTCGGGAGGCCAAATTCGGTCACCTCTCCGGCAGGCGTCATCCGTCCAATCCCGTCGTGGGAGTAGCCGTTCGAATTGCTCAGCGATTCGGTGAACCAGAGGTTGCCATCGGGCCCAGTGGCAATCCAGCCGGGACCACTGTCAGGCGTTGGCAGCGGGAATTCCGTCATCACACCGGAGGTCGTGATTCGGACGATTGTGTTGTCGAACGGCTCGGTGAACCAGAGATTGCCGTCGGGGCCGGAGGTGATGGCATAGGGTGAAGCGCTGCCGGGAACCAGGAAGAAACTGCGCTCATCGTTGGTCGTCATGCGGCCGATCACGTCGAGAAACTGATCGGCGAACCAAATGGCGCCGTCGGAGCCGGACGTGATTCCGGTAGCCCGGCTGTTGCCCCCAATCGGAGGGAACTCGGTGAGCTTGCCGGCGGGCGTGATGAAAGCGATGCGCCCGTTGTAATTGAGCGCATACGCACCCTCGCCAAACCAAAGGTTCCCGTCCTTTCCTGTGGTGATTCCTTGTGGTCCGCTGTTGGCCGCGGGGAGCGAGAACTCGGTGATTGTCCCCGATGGCGTGATTCGGCCGACGCGATTGCCGACGTATTCGGTGAACCACAGGTTGTGGTCCGGGCCGGCGGTAATGAACAGCGCCACGCTATCGGCCGTGGGAATGGAGAATTCCTTCACCTCACACGACGGCGCCCGCGTGACACTTGGTGCCCCGGTCTGCGTGCCACCCGATCCCCCGTCCTGCGGAATCTCCTCCCCGGTCAGGATTCCCGTCTTGCCCCCACACGAGGCGACAGTCACCAGAACAGGAATCACCAAGGCTCTGAACACCCTCGCGGCTGGTCTCATGGCGCAAATGCTACACCGGGTGCGCGGGGGGGATATGGCTCGTTTTCAGAACCCAAATGTCCTGCTGCGCGTAGGCAGCCAACATTTTTGACCCTCCGATGAGCCGGAAAGGCACTTCATGTCTGAAACGTCTATGCATTCTGCATCACGACCCGCGGCTGATGTCGATCCGGCCTCCTGCACCGACCTGCACGAGTCATACCCAATGCTGCGCGCCGGAAGTTCCACCCCTGGCAATTGAGGAAAATCATGCCCACCACGCGACGGTTTTCACTGTTTCCATTGTTCACCCTCGTCGGTCTGATGGCCTGCTCGGGCAGTAACTCCGAGGGACCGAAGGGCGGCGCCGGAGGGACGCCATCATCCACAGCCGGACCGCTCGGCGGGTCCGCAACGACTGCTGGCGCAGGACCAACCGCCGGCACGCCGACAGGGGGCAACACGGTGCTTGCCGGGGGAACAACGGTTCCGGT
>PMZX01000285.1:3666-5069 GCA_003170035.1 Myxococcales bacterium
CCGGTGACGACCTCCGCAGCCGGCACGACGGCCACGGGTGGCAGCGCTAGACCAGCCGGCACCACGGCCGCGGGCGGATCCGCTGCCGGTGGAAGCACGTCCCCAGTCGGTGGAACCACTTCGGCCGGGGGCGGCGGCAGGGGCGGCACCGCAGGCGGGACAGGACCGGCGGGCGCCTCGGGATCGGCAGGCAGGTCCGGCACAGCAGGGACCTCAGGCTCGGCCGGATCGTCCGGCGGAGGCGCGGCAGGCGGAAGCCCCGCGCCGGGCAGTATTCCGGCGGGATATCCCACGCCGACTGCGGACAACTACGCCAAATGTACATCGACGGCCGCGTCTGGCGGCCTCTGTCCCGGCGGAGGCGCTGGGCCAGTCTGCATCGCATGTCACTTTGGAGGCTCGGCCGGGAACTACGCCGTTACGGTCACCCTCGGCGGTCCCGCTGCCAGCCAGACCTATGTGAGTTGTGAAGCAAACCGGGGCCTACTGAAACCGGTGAGCATCGCGGCCGGCCAATCCCAGACCTACGCGTTTGTGGTCAACGTCCGAACCAAGGAGAGCGAGCCGGCGGAGAACGTGAGCGCCGGCACGCCAGGGCTGGACATGTACTTCTCCGGCCCGACCGCAACCCCCCCGGCCGTCAGCGCCATTGGCTATGCCCTGGTCACAGCGGCCACCAAACCCATCATGGTGTGGATCGCCGGCGATTCCACGACCTGCGACCAACCCGGTTCTGGCTTTGGCGGCTGGGGCCAGATGTTCCCGGAGCACTTCAATGCTCCTATCGGGATCGCCAACTATGCCGATAGCGGCGAGAGTTCCTCGTCGTTTTACGGGAGTTCACTGCTGTGGGGCGCCATCAAGTCGCAATGGACCGCGGGCGACTGGGTGTTCATCCAATTCGGTCACAACGACAAGGGGGTGGCCGACGCAACAGTCCAAACGAACCTAGAGAAATATGTGACCGACGCCCAGGCCGCGAAGGTCAACGCAATCCTGGTCTCGCCTCCCGCTCGCGTCGGCAGCATTCCCGTGGGCGATCAATCCAGCTTGCATGCCGTGTCGGCCTCCGGAGCCGCGCAGGCCAAGGGCGTGCCCTTCGTCGACCTCACGGCCCTCTCGACCGCCTTTTACAACGGTCTTGGTATGACCCAGACGCAAGTGCTGGCGAAATACCACGCGATGGGGACAGACGTAACCCACACCAGCATCGCAGGCGCAGAGGCGCTCGCGGATCTGGTGGCCGCCGAAATCAAGAAGCAGAACATCGCTGGACTGGTTGAGTACATGAGGTAGGCTACGGCGCGATCGCCCGCGGGGGTTTCGCGGCGGGGTATGATCTTCGATATGTGGAGATCGTCAGGGGCAGCACTACCAGACGATGCGCACGCCCACGGTGGGGG
>PMZX01000285.1:5142-16685 GCA_003170035.1 Myxococcales bacterium
GCAATGGTCCACGCGTCGCCCGATCTCGTGCTGGTGATCGACCCGGCCGAAGGCCGGGTGGACGTGCTCGGTGCGGACGACGAGAACTTGCACTCGCGCAGCGAGGTTGTTCGAGGGTCGCTGGAGGAATTCTTTCCCGAGCCCGGGATTCGCAGCCGCGTGCTCGGGGCCGCGAACCGGACCGTCGAAACTGGGCGGCGACAGTATGTCGAATACGAGGTGACATCGTCTGTCGGCCGGCGGGTGTTTGAAGGGTGTACCTTCCTGCTCTCCCGACAACCGGTCGCGCGCGTTCTCTGGGTGGCGCATGACATCACCGAACGCCGGGACATGGCGAGTCGGCTGCGGGAACGGGAGGCTCTGCTCGATACGCTGGTCGAGAGTCTGCCCTTCGATTTGTGGCTGCTCAGCCCGGAAGGACGCTACACCCTGGCCAATTCGATCGCCCGTCAGCACTGGGGAGACTCCGTCGGCAAGCGCCCTGCGGACATGAATGCCCGACCGGAGGTGCTGAAAATCTGGGAGTCGAACAACGCGCGAGCGCTGGCCGGCGAGGTGGTCCGCGGAGAAGTCAAGTACCGTCAGAATGGCGAGGAGCGCACCTACCTGAACATCCTGGCCCCGGTCCGCGACGGGGACGAGTTGTACGGGGTGGTTGGCTTGAACCTCGACGTCACCGACGAGAAGCGCCTGGCACTGGAACTGGAACGGCACCAGCGTCTCGAATCGGTGGGCGTGCTCGCCGGTGGCATCGCCCACGATTTCAACAATTATCTGACCGTGATCCTGTCCGGATTGTCGGCGTTGCAAATGCGGGCGGAGCAACCAGTTGACCAGGCAGCGATCCTGGCGGACTTGAAACAGGCGGCCCTTTCTGCCCGCGCGCTTACCCGCCAACTGCTTACCTTTGCCAAAGGTAGTGCGCCTGTGCGGGCACCCACGGACATCGGCCAGATCGTCAGCGAGGCTGCCGGGCTGGCCATCCGCGGCTCGTCCTGCCTGCTAGAGACCCAGATCGACCCAGAACTGCCTCTGGTCGACGCGGACGCCGAGCAACTTCGGCAGGTGGTTCACAACTTGGTGCTCAATGCGGTGCAGTCGATGAGCACAGGAGGCATGGTCAGGGTCGTCGTAGGACGCACAGGCGGTGCGCAGGGAGGGCCGGATTTGGTCGAGATCGCGGTGCACGACCAGGGAATCGGGATCCCGCAGGAACTGCTCGGTCGCGTCCTCGAACCGTATTTCACCACCAAGCAGGAGGGCCAAGGGCTCGGTCTCGCCATCTGCTACTCGATCGTGAAGAAGCACGGCGGCTGCTTGAGCATCGACTCGAAGGTGGGGCAGGGGACCAAAGTTTTCGTTCGGTTGCCGTGCTCCGGCGCCGAGAGCGTCACGGCACCCGAAGCGCCCGGCGCGAACCGGCAGGATTCGTCTTGAGCCACCATGGTTCGATGTGTAGTCGTTGAAAGTCCCGCCTGTTGAGAGTCCCACCTTTCCAAGCAGGGAACTTCTGGCTACCCTTGTCGGATGCCTGTAGTTCGAAGTCTTGGCATGTTGCGTTCCCCCGTCTTTTCCGCCTCCAACCCGCAACCTAGGCGAGTGCTGCTCGGTGCTCCGCCGGCGATCTGCATGCGGCTGGCCCTGGCCGCAAGCGCGCTTGTGCTCTGGTCCGGCGCTGGCCCTTGCGCCAAGACAGGTGCGCAGTCTGTCGACGCCAACACCTCGACAGGCACCGCCGGCGCGACGGCAACCGCCGGCGCGCGAAGCTCCGGTGGCACGACCGCAAGCGGCGGCTCCTCGGGCACCGGAGTTTCGTCGAACAGCGGCACCTCGTCGGCCAGTGGCGGCTTCGTGGGGTCGGGCGGAGCCCCTGCCACGGGCGGGGCTTCGGGCGGAATTGGCGCTTCCTCGAGTGACGGTTTGTCGACCGGCGGTTTGTCGACCGGCGGTTTCTCGACTGGCAGTTCGTCGATTGGCGGTTCGTCGATTGGCGGTTCGTCGACCGGCGGCTCCAGCGGCTCGGGAGGCACATCTTCCTCGGGCGGGTCCTCGGTCACAAGTGGCTCCACACGCGCCGATGCCGCGGTCGACGCTCCCGTCGACACCGGCCCGCCGCCCATCGTGTATGCGCTCGATCCACCCAACCAGTTCATGAACCAGTTCTTCATCCCGGGTTGCCAATCGGGCGTTGCAACCAGTCCTGGGGGCGGGGTTTGCACGCCAGGGCAGAACGCCTGCGAGGGCACCAAGCAAGGTGCTCGAATCAACTTCCTCTGCCCGCGCTTCATGCTCTTTTCCGACGAAATGGTTCAGGCGGCGGCCGACGATGGCACCCCGGGCTTGAACTACGCGGTGGTGGGCCACGACTCGGATACCGGGGGCATCGATGGCAATGTGACCATCAGTTGCTGCCAGTGCTACCAACTGGTCTTCAGCTTGCCGGAAAACGCGGCCCAGGTCGGTGGCAACGGCGCCGCGGCGATTCCCATCCCGCCGCCCCTGGTGGTTCAATCCTTCAACACGTCGGCGGGCGGTGGCAAGAACTTCGACGTGTTCATGGGCGCGGGTGGCTTCGGCGCCTTCAACGCATGCGATCCGAACGCGTCCATGACGAGTGCTTCTGGCAAATACCTCTATACCCAGTTTCCGACCGAGGGCGAACCCGGCTCGGGCGGGGTAAACGCGGCCACGCAGATCGCCGCTTGCAAGGGGACCAACAACCTGGTCACCACCGCGAGCCTGTCATCCACGACCTGCCAGAGCGCCGTGGCCACCGCGTGCGGGAAGTTCAAGTCGAACTCGACCACGGTGACCAGCGAATCCATCCGTTCTTGCACCCAGTCGAACGCCGCGAATTCGTACTACCACATGAACTGGAAGATCTACGCCAAGCGGGTTGAATGCCCGATCCATCTCACGCAGGTCACGGGCTGCAAGCTGGCGCCGCAGAGCTTGCCCGCGGTCAATCCGGCGGTCACTACGCCAGATCAGGCCGCCGCTGATTCATCTTTCAAGTCCGGCTACACCATCACGACGATGCAGGACTGCTGCATGCCGACCTGCGCCTGGCAGAACAACACAAAGGGCCAGAACGTGCCAGTGGCTGGACTGTACGACTCGTTCTACTCCTGCGATCAGAACGGCGTTCCGGTGACGGAAGCCTCGACTACCGACGCGGGCAAGTAGCGCGCCGCTTTGGATCAGGGGAAGAGAGGCAAGCTGGACACCGACCAGACTAGCAGCCCGTGGCGAAAGTCTCCACGTCGCCGTTCGGGCGGGTTCTGGGCCGGCTGCTGCGTCGCCGCTCGCTTGAATACCTCCAGTATTCGGCGCTTCGCTGCTCCTTGCATCCGTCCCGAACCCACTCCGAACGGCTCGGTCCGACTTTCGCCACGGGCTGCTAGGGTGCGCTCCGAGACCACCGCTGCTACCCGAGATTTGCAAACTTCATGAGCAACCCGCACACCTGGTCCACCGTCATCCTTTCCGTCGACAATGCGAGGCTTCTGGCAAGCGCCGGGCTGAAGTTCGCGACATCCGTTCGTTCGATCTTGTCCCAGATCTGGCAGAACTTCTTTCCGGGGTTCATCAGGTATTCGATGATTCTGTCGAGCGTCTCCTGATCGAACGGAAGTCTCGTCACGGCTTGCGAAACCACGAATACCCCGAAATGGGAGCGCTTTTCGAATTCGGCAAGCGCGTGGTGAATGTCCTTGTCCTTGACCGACACCATCGAATGCCTGGCCACTCTCAAATTCTTCTTTTGGAATGCCGCCTGCATCTCGGCCGCAATACCGTTTTCGTCAGCAGGCGCGTGCATGATGAGGATGTCGGTCTCCCTTTTTGCATGGTGGCCGCTCTCGTCCATGACCCAGTCCATAACCGCATCACGCCATCCCAGGTCTTGCTCGATCTTCAGTCCGACGAAGACCCCGGATATGAATTCGTGAAGGTAGGGTGCGGTGACCATGGCGATGTCGGCCAGTAGTTGCGCCTGGATCCTGTCGATGTTGTCGCGCAGGTGATTGTGAAACTTGACGGGAACCGCGAGCTTCAACACGTATTCGTACCGTTCGGCCTCCGCATCGAAGCTGCCGATGGGGAAGAGTTCCGGCTGGCACAAGGTGATGAGTTCAACCATGTCAGAATCGTTACGGCTCACGTAGATCCGGGTCAGGCCTGCAAGAAGGGCCTCCAGATCCATGGCCATGGTCTTGTACGGGATGAACTCGACGATCTTCTTGTGGCTCGGCTTTGACTCGTTGCTACTCATCACGGTCTCCTTCTCGACAGGAATGATACGGAACCGGCAGGACTACATCAATGACAAGAACGGATGATGGCCAAACTTGCGGCGACGATCAAGTTGCAGGCGGATCGAGCCATGGTTACCCCTTGGTGGGTACGACCACCGGTTCAAAGCCGGCCCAGGCGCTGGCCGTCAAACCAATAGACGCGCGCCTCCCCGCAGGCGTCGGGTGGCACGTCGTTATAGGTGGCGGAGCCTGGTGCGTAACTGACGACCGTCTCCTTCCGTTCCAAGAGCGCAATGAAGAGCTCAGTGGGCGAATTGCCCCAGATGGTCTCGATGATCACCTGCTCGAACACGCCAGGAGGCGTCTCCACGTCCTGACTGCAAGGGCCGTCCAACACCGAATCGAAGCTGCCCGCGTTCCATCTTCCCACGACGTTGTCGGTGGCGAAGAACAAAACGTGGTCGGCGCCCCACAGGTGAGCAATCCTTGAGCAGTTACCGTTGGTTGGCTGGGCGATCTCCCAGATGCTACCGTTGTAGTGTGCCAGGCGACCGTCGTCGCTGCCCACCCACAGGTCGTCGCGAGCAAAGCCCCACAGCGAGGTGGCCGCCTTCCCGTCCGGGATGAGCAGAGTCTGGGGGTCCGGGCTGCTGTCATCGTAGAGGTACACTTTGCCCGCCTCTGCTGCCACGACCACGACGTCCGAACCGGCCCAGAGTTGGTAGTCATTGGGAAAGGGAATTGCCGGAACCGGATGGGCATATTGGGTGAAATAGGAGCCGTTGTAGGAGAGCAGGCGGTCGTTGGCAATTGCAAAGATGCGTTGGGCGTCCACCACGAACGCCTTCGTGACACTGGGAACCGCGGCCACGCATGATTGGGTCTTGCCATCGAAAAAGTATACGCCGCAGCCATCTTGCCCATACAGGACCAAAGGACCGCCATGGGGAATCCCAGTCAGAAAAGCGAGCGAGGTCGGTTGGGGCGACACTTTCGACCAACCGGTTCCACTGTTGAAGAACAGGCTCCTTTCCATCTCCGAGATTGCGTAGACCCCCCGATCATCGGACCACAAGTCGTTGAAGAATACGCCCTGACTGTTGCAATAGGGGCTGGTGCTCTGTCGCCAGACTGGCCCACCTGAATGAGGTAACGTCCAGTTGTCCGACGCATCGGGAACTGGAGCCGCGGACACCATGTTGTCCGGGCCGGCATCTTTGCCCACGGGATTGTTCCTGAGCGCGTCGGCGGATAGGACAGCATCTCCTGGGAGAACAGCGGTTTCGAAGGTGGTCGCGTCTCGTTGTCCGGCATCGGGCGAAGCGGCCTTTCCCTTCAAAGGATGCGGCCCGCACATCGACAAGCTCCCGCTCGTTAGTGCGAAGAGGACCACGCAAGAGAGTCTCTTCACTCGCATGGTGGTTTCAGAATTGGTGGAAACTGACGCCATCAAACCAGAACATCGAATTGTGGCGACAGGGAGTGATGTTGTAATCGAGGCCACCTTCGAGCGCCAAGAAGACCTCCTGGGGTGAGAGCCCCCACATTCCACTGATGACCGCCCCTCCATATGCAGGGGGGGATCCGGGAACGGTCAGCAGAATCTCGGAGGCGCCGTTCACGACTCGCCCGAACTCGGTTTGGGTATTGAAGTAGAGCTGATCGCCCTGGCCCCACAGCCCGAGAATGCCGCCTCGATCGACGCTGCTTGCCTGAAGGATGCGATATGAGGTGCCGTCGTAGTGGACGAGTTGTCCGACGCTGTTGCCAAACCAAACATCGTCTTGCTTGAGAGCCCAGGCCGCGGTGTAGTTTGCCGCGGGGGCGTTGGGCAGGGGCAGCAAGCCGGTGGACGGCTGGCTCTGCCAGGAATACAGTTGATATTCACCAGCCAGATACGCCAGGCTGTCGTTGGCCCAGATCGCGTTGATGGTCTCTGGCATCGAGTTCAGCAGGACATTCCAGCTACCGGAGCGATACTCACCGAATCGGGTGGGAACAGCGACGTAGGCCAGATTGGAACTGGCAACAAACACAGCAGGCGGTGGATATGTTGATTGAAGCTCCGAGGGCATCGAGCAGTCCGTGTCTGTCCCCCCGAAATCGAGGAATGCCGCCGTGCAGGCACCGCGCGTCAGAACCAACGGCCCGTTGGGGAACCCTGTGAATCCGTCGTATGGCGTGTACCGCTCTTCAAACAGGGTTCGCCAACCCGAGCCGTCATTGAACTCGACGGCTGTATCTTGATGACCTTGCCCATCGTTCGGGCACCCTGCCAGCGTTAGATCGATATAGATGCATTCACTGTCGACGAGCGCGAACACGCCGCGCGCGTCAGCCCACACACCGTGGGTGTCACCGAGGCCAACCCCTTGGCGCACATCGCACAGTGGGGTCTGGCTGCCTCGCCAGCCAGGGGAACCAACCGGTGCCACGGATTGCCATCCAAAGGGAGGGGAGCCAGTGGCACTCATTGAGACTCCGCCAGGATTGGGGACGGGTGCACCATCCACGTGCGAAGGGGAGGCATCAGGGCTGGGCGGCGTAGTGGCAGAGCCAGAGTCCGCCGGATTGTTGAGATTTGGCCCCGCATCCCGGGACGAGACTCGCCCATAGGTCGGCGCTTTCGCGCAAGCAAAGAAGAGTCCCGCATCGCCCATGAGAAACGTGGCCACAAGGCAGTGCGAGAAACCAATGAGAAGCGCCGGCCTGGGCGTTCTGCGCAGCATGGATGGTCCGTCCGTTCTCTCCACGAACTGGCGCACGCCGGCACTATACACCGCGGGCTTGCTGTTTCACAGACCGTGTAGCAGCGCTGAACGGTTTCCCGTTCGGCGCATACGCCTGTGCAATCACGCCGAAAACAAGAATTCGAAATGATGACCGGCGAAATCAAGAGCAAGATCGATGCTGTCTGGAATGCCTTCTGGGCCGGCGGCATCGCCAACCCACTGCTCTCTCCGAGGACAAACTCGGCCCCATTCTTAAGGCGGCACTGGAGAAAGACGAGGTCAGCAGGGTAGGGCGGGGGACTCGAATCCCCCGCGCTCATTTCACCATCGGGCCGATGTACGACTTGGCGGCGACCACGTTGTCGTACCACTTCTTGGATTGGCCATTCGGGTTCGAGCCGATGTGGAAACAAAGGGCGAAGCGGTCGATGGTCAAGCTGGCCACGTCGCGCAGGCGCAGATTGGGAAAGTCCATGACCAGCTTGCCGTCGACCCACGCGGCGATGCGGCCGTCGTTCTTGCCCGGGGTGTTCGCCTTGACCATCAGTTCGTAACTGTACCATTGGTCGAGCGCGGGAATGAGGTCGGGTCGGCTGACGAAGTCCGGACCGAAGTCGAAAGGAATGCTGGTGTTGGGCATGACCAGGCCGGTGGGGAAGAAGTGGTCGCCCCACTGGCTGCGCTGGAGCGGATGGTAGACGTAGATGTTGAGGTCGCCTGGCGAGACCGTGGCAGCGTCGCCGCGCCAGTTTTCCAGATTGGCCAGAAACTTGTTGGTCCCGTTGGCCGGCACGCCGGGGGTGGACTGAAAGCCCACTTCGTAGTGGGCCGAAATGCTCGATCCATTGTGGCTGGAGCCGACCACATCGTAGGGCGGCTGGAACTTCGAGTAGTAGCGCAAGAACAGCACGTCGAGCTCAGGGCTGACGATCTTCTCGACTGCATCGGAAAGTTCGGCCGTCTGTTGCGGTAGGGTGAATTCGAGCGCCTGTTTGCCCGCGTACACGTTGGCCGCCGTGGTGGTGATGGCCACGTACTGGTTCTGGTACATGTTGTCCCAGCGCTTGAGGATGTCCGCCGCCTGGGCGTAGCTCTCNNAGTTGAGCCCGCGGTGCCGCCCGTCGCACCGCCGCCGCTGATAGTCCCTCCCGTGCTAGTCGTCCCGCCCGTGGGCGCAGATGCACCGGTGCCGGTGGTGCCGCCGGTCGACCTGGACCCGCCGGCGTTGGTGGTACCGCCAACGCTCGTGGTTCCGCCCGCGCTGACAGTGCCTCTGGCACTTCCGCCGCCTGCAACGTTGGACCCACCCGAGCCGACCGCACCTCCCGTGGCCGTGCCGGCGACGCCTCCTGATGCAACAGTAGCTGGGCTCGTGCTTCCACCGGAAGTGGCGGTTCTACGACCTCCTGAGCAGGCGACCAAGGTGATGGCCAGTGAGATACCCACGGTAATTCCGACCCAACTCGGATGCTGAAGAGTTTGAATCATGTTCGCCACCTCTTGTCAGTTTCTCGTGCTCTGTGGGTCCCTATTCCGACATAGACAAACTCGGTATTATTGATCATCAACGTCAAGTTTAGGGCGGTAGGTAGAACAAGTCCGCTTTCTTTCATGCTGCATCGCCCCCGGGTTTACGAGCCCACGACAATCGCCAGGGCCACGCCAAAGCGATAAGTGAAGGCACTATAGCGCTCCTCTTTGTGGATAGCGGGGCTTGCCACCTGACCAACGGACCAGGCCGGCGTGGCGAAGACCTCGAGACGAACCCACTGCCACACGTGCCCGATGGAGAAATCGGCACCGAAATCAAAAACGGATGTGCCACTGTCAAGTCCCACGGGCCCTCGGCCGAGCGATATGGCGGTATTGGCAAAAGTGAAAAGTGGGCCGGCCGCCCACGACATGGCATGGTGAGCGGCCCCGCCGCGATACCAGGCGCCGGCGCGAATGCCCGACATCTCGATGGGCCTGTGCCCTTCGTTTTCCGAGGTCCACAAGATGGCATCGTAGTCCTGGATCAATTCGTATCCCGCGCCGGCCCACCAGTGCTCGGTCAGCGAGAACGCCAGCATCGGGCAGAGGCTGGGGAAATCATACGGCCGAACGAGAGGTGGCGTGTAGCGCAGCTCGATGGCCAGTTGGGTGGCTTCACTTTTGCGCGGGGCGACTCCGACGAGGCCCGAGACCAGGAGTGTGGCGATGATCAGGCGGCGCATGGAGACACACCTCGCTGCTACCGCCAGCGACGCCAGCAGACCAAGCCGAGCAGGGCCAGGCCGAACAGGGGCAACATAAAACTGTGCGTCGACCGGCCGCTCCGGCTCACCGAGCAGATGGAGTCGTCGTAGACGTAGACGTCTTCGGTTCCGCGGTAGTCATGAGGGGCAGCGAATGTCAGACCAACGTCCGGATCCGACGACGCCGGAGAGAAAGAAAGCGTCAACCGGGTCAGGCGATCGCCAGCCTCGGCCAAGCCCGAGAACGAGGGGACGTCCCCGGCATTGATGGCGCCCGAGTACATCAGCACGCGATCACTGCTGGTCCCGTCCGAGAACGCCAGCTCCACGTCACCGTGGGTAATGCCGAAGATCCGCCACGAGAACGAGCCATATCCGGCGGAGGAGTTGCCGGCGCTTGCCATGCGCGACGGCACGACCGGCACCGGGGTAGGGAAGGACAAGGCGACCGGGCCCAAGGCCCGGCAAATCCTCCCGCCATCCGGCGCCGCCTCCTGGCTGACCCGGAAGGCAAGGAAATACCACCCCTTCTCCACGTAGTATGAGAACACGCCGGCGGACGTGGTCGAATACGGATAGCCGTTGGCGGTTAGCCAGTCGGTGAAGGACGACTCGGTGTCGGCCTTGAGCTGCACCCAGTCGAGAATCCCCACCTGGCCGCTGGCGACCACCGTAGTGTCCTCCGTCGCGCTTTTCGACCCGCCTGCGGCCCCGCCGCCGCAGGAAATGGTGTTGTGTTGATACACCCTGTTCTTCGTCGGTTCGGACAAAGCCGCGGCGGTCGTGAAGGCCTGCTGGTCGGTCAGCGATGGCTGCTGCGACAGGGTCGCGGGCACGGGCAGGATCAAGCCGAAGTCGGTGGACGTGCCGCAGAAGATGGGTTGGAACACGTAGGTTTCGACGTTGTCCTTCCACACCAGGATGAGATCTTGTCGGGGATCTATCGTGACGCTTGGGCCGAACGCAGCGCCACAGGCAAAGGCCGCGGTGGCCGCGAGGAGCACCGCCGCGCTAGCCGCGAACGCGAGCAAGGGTTTCATGGCCGCACCTCCGGATAGGCGCAGCGGAAGCCGACGTTGGGCGCCCACGAGCTCGGCAGACCCGGCTTGCGACAAGTCGTGCGCAGCGTGCTCTCCCCGCTCACCCAGCAACCGCCGCGCATGACCTTCAGGGTGCCTCGCGACGGCCCTGTCGGATCCTGAACGGGGCTGGCGCGGTAGTACGCGGCGTCGTACCAATCGGCCGTCCATTCCCACACGTTGCCCGCCATATCGAACGCGCCGTACGGGCTCTGTCCCGCCGGCCGCCGGCCCACGCGATCGGTGTCGCCCACGCAGCCGGCGAAATTGGCCTTCGAGCAATCGGGCGGGCTCTCGCCCCAGGGGTAGGTGCGCGGGGCCTCGCTCCCGGCCGCGGCATGTTCCCATTCGGCCTCGGTCGGCAGCCGCCCGCCGGCGAAGGCACAAAAGGCTTGCGCCTGCTTCCAGGACACGAAGATCACCGGATAGTCGGCGAAGGTCGGATCGTCGAAGTAGTGGGCCCGAGCGTTCGAGCTGGACAGCGACGGCGCGGCACAGGCGCCAGCGCGCAGGCACGCCTGGTAGCGGGCATTGGTGACCTCGTAGCGATCCAGGACGAAGGCCGAGACCGTCACACGGTGGCTCGGCTTTTCGTCCGTGGCTCCTGTCTCACTTCCCATCAGGAACGAACCCGCAGGCACGTGCACGGGGCTTCCGTCGAGCGCCGGCGCCACGCAGTCAGGTGCCTCGTCGACCAGGCCGTTGCAGTCGTCGTCCTTGAAATTGCAGGTTTCGACCGCGCCGGGATGAACCGCTGGATCGCGATCGTTGCAGTCGTTCCCGGCGGCGCAGCCGATGCCATAGCCGTCCCCATCGAGGTCGTTGCAGCCCGCCGCCGTGCCGCCGAGCGCGCCCGCCCTGGCGCCAGACTGCGCAAGCAGGGCAAAGCCGACAAATCCTGCGACTGCTACAGCCAATACCCATAGCGAGAATAGGTTCTTCATGGCCCGTGCCTCCGTCAGAGAACGATACTGCCAGCGAAGCGGTAGGTAGAACAAGTCCGTATTCCTCTATGCGGCAACGCCCCCCTATTGTCAGGCCCAAGTAGGACGTCGTCAGACACCAGAGTCTCAGACAAGAGTCGACAAGAAGTTCTGCAGCTCTTACCCTGAACCGATGATGCGACTGACTACGCTGACGATTGCGACCGCATTGCTGGCTTCCCTCTGGTCGGCGCGGGTGACTGCCCAGACCGCCACGACTCCCGGGGCCATCACCACGCCATACCCGACCACCCAG
>PMZX01000252.1:0-807 GCA_003170035.1 Myxococcales bacterium
GATGCCTTCGCCTACAACCGGCTCTTCAAAGAGGAACAGCTCGGCGGGTTCTGCCGCGTCTGTCGTTTTCGCGACGTGTGCCGCGGCGGCTGTAGCTGGGCCACCTACGCCCAGGGCGGAACCGGGAACGAGCATTGTTTCTATCATCAGGCGGTCAAGCATCGGCGCTTCGATCTGCTCGACGAGGAGCCGACCGACGACGAGATTCGCTACTTCGACGGCCGCGCAGTGGCCTCGGTCGCCGGGGGCCGACCGTGACAGGCGACCAGGCAGCAGGCCGAGCAGCCTCGACGGTCGCTGCCTCAGCCGATCCGGCGGTCGACGCCATCATCCAGCAGGTTCGTGTCGCCATCACCGAGCACACACTGGGCGATGCGCGGGACAGAATCAACCAGGGGTTGGCCCTGGCGCCCGACAACCTGACCCTGCTCGATCTGGGCGGCTTCGTGTGCTTCTTCCTGGGCGACTACGTCACCACGGAGTCGTATTGCCGTCGCGCGCTCGCGGTCAAGCCCGACCACGCCTATGCCTGCAAAGGGCTCGGCCTGGCACTGGCACGACAGGGCCGCGTCGATGAGGGCGTACAGAGCCTCGAGCGCTCGATCGCGCTTGCGCCGCAATGGGTGGACTCGTACTGGGATCTGGCCGTGGCGTTGTTGGAGGCGGGTCGCCCCGATGAGGCGTTGCAGGCGGTTGAGCGGGCCGAGAAGGCCGTGCCCGGCGAAGCCCAGCGCCTGCGTGCTCTCGCCCAGACCATCCGCACCCGCAGCCGCCGGTAGCTTCCGCTTCTCGGGCCAGCGAGATGGC
>PMZX01000252.1:829-1092 GCA_003170035.1 Myxococcales bacterium
CCGCCTGGGCGTTGCGCTCGAAAAAGTGAAGGAGGCGCTCACACTCTCTGGACACGCGATGCTGGCTTCGTCTACTTTGCCCGTCACTTCCAACCGCGCGGCTGCAATGAAGGCGCACTCGAAATGGCAAAGCACCTCGACCCACGGGTCCGGGTGGTTCACCCTGCTCTCGACTGTCACCGATCCGGTGTCTCACTGCATCTGCTCGGAACAGCGGACCCAACCGGGAGGCGATTTTCGTGGCTGAAATGGCGACAGCCCAG
>PMZX01000252.1:1101-3233 GCA_003170035.1 Myxococcales bacterium
ACGCTTCCGGCCTGAGACGCCGAACTTCGGCTGGCCCTTCCCGGTGCAAGAGGTGGTGGTGCCCTGTGCAGGCCGGCTGCAGCCGGAACACTTCCTCAAGGCCTTTGAAGGCGGTGCCCATGCCATCGCCGTCGTGAGCTGTGAAGAAGGCAACTGCCACCATCACGAAGGGAACAAGCGCTGCCGTCGGCGAATCGAGGCGGTTTCTTCAATGCTGGAAGAGGTCGGCCTCGGCAAGGGGCGATTGATGTTGTTCCACCTGCCCGGCTCGGCAGTGCAGGACATGGCCCTGGGTGCTGGAGCGTCGGCTCCCGCCAGCGTGGATGCGACGCTTGCGCAGAAGGTGGCGGCGGTGCGCGATCAGTTCGTCGCTCGTGTGTCTGCCCTGGCCCCGACTCCCCTGCGCACCACTGGCCCGTCGGAGGACGCTCCCTACCAATTGGAAAACCAAGATGACAGCGATGAGTAGGTTGTCCGAGAAACTGGGCAGCGGAAAGCCTGTGCTGACCGCCGCCTGTCTTCCCCCGCATGGAACCGACCCGGCCGCGGTGAAAAGGCTGGCGGCCTGCTTTCCCCCGTCGCTCGACGGCGTGATCGTGGGCGACCACGCCGAGCGGGCACACGGCTCGGCTCTGGCCTGCGCGGTTTTGCTGGCCGCGGAGAAGGTCGAACCGGTGCTGAGCCTGTGCACGCGGGATCGCAACCGNNGTTGGGCGGGTTCCCGCAGGCGGCGGGCGCCTACGACATGGATTCCCTGCAACTCACCCAGGCCCTGGCAAAGATGGCGAGTGCCGGGCTGGACTTCAGCGGGGCCAAGCTCGCGGCGGCGCCGTCGCTGACCGTGGCGGCGGCTGCCCACCCGTACCTCCGGCCCATGGAACTGGCCCTGGCCCAAACCAGGAAGAAGATCGCGGCCGGCGCGCAGATTCTGTTGACCGATCCGATTTTTGATCTCGCTGGTTTTGAAGAATGGCTCAAGGCGGTGTGGGCCGCAGGCCTTGACAAGCGGGTTGCCGTCATTGCCAGCGTGCTGCCTCTGACCAGCGTGGCGCAAGCTGAGGAGCTGCGCACCCAACCGGGTAGCCCGATCAGCGACGAGATCATCAAGCGCCTGCGCANNGCCATGGACGGTGTGCGCGGCATCCACATCCACAGCGCGGGCTGCGAGGCACTGGCCGCGCCGGTGATCAAGGAAGCCCGTCTGGCGTAGAGCGCGCAATGCCCGAGAAATATCACATCAAGTCGGTGCCAACCCCGGGGCGCTTTCGCCACGTGGGCAAGTACGGCAGCGTGGACTGGCGCGAGGATTGCGCCCGTTGCAGCAACTGTGTGAAGCCCCGCTGTGTGTTCGACGCCTACCGCAAGGAGGCGGCCTACAACCGCGACCCGCAGACCTCGATCGTTCCAATGTCCGAGTGTCGCGCCTGCCTGTCGTGCGTGCAGGGNNTACTGGAAGCCCGACATCATGGCCACCTCGTGGAATCAGGCCGACACCGGACGGGTTCCCGTCTCGGGCGCGGGCTATCGAGGCCGCTTTCACGGCTTTGGCTTCGATTCGATCTGGACCGATATGTCCGAGATCGTTCGGCCCACGCGCGACGGGATCCACGGCCGCGAGTACATCAGCACCAGCGTGGACATCGGACCCAAGCCGATGCGACTGTCGTTCTCGCACGATGGATCGATCGTGGGCGAGCCGGCCAACCTCATTGACTTGCCGCTCCCGCCGCCGAGGTGGCCGGGGCGCCAGCCGCGGAGTTGCCGTTTCTGGTTCCGCTGGTCGGCAGTGAAGGTTTGGCTAGCGTCCAAATGCTCCTGTCGCAGGTGCGGATGGTCGAGTTCGTGGACAGTCCCGAGGTGGAGGCCCTGGCGGCCAAGGCCAAGGCGACCAATCCCAAGCTGGTCATCGCGGTCCGTCTGCCGCTGCAAGGGGCGGCTGCCGAGCGCATCCTGCAACTCAGCCAGGCGGGCGTGAAAGTCTTTCACCTGTGCGCCGACCTGCACGGCTGCGAGGTGGGCGTGGACAACCCCCGGCACATCAAGGACGCCGGCCGCGAGATCCACGGCCGACTGGTCAAGGCAGGTGTCCGCGACGAGATCACGCTGATCGTGGCCGGCGGCATCGCCCTGCC
>PMZX01000245.1 GCA_003170035.1 Myxococcales bacterium
CCGATGCGCCCGCGCAACTGATAGAGCTGGGCCAGTCCGTAGCGATCGGCGTGGTTGACGATCATGGTGTTGGCGCGCGGGATGTCCAGGCCCGATTCGATGATGGTCGTGCAGCACAGGATGTCGTAGCGGCCGTCGACGAAATCGATCATCACCCGCTCCAGCTTGGCCTCGGGCATCTGGCCATGGGCCATGCCCACGCGCGCCCCGGGCGCCAGGGCCGAGACCTCGCGCGTCCACTTGGGCAGATCCTCCACCCGGTTGTGCACGAAGAACACCTGGCCTCCGCGTGCCAGCTCCTTGGCGATCGCTTCGCGCAGCAGGTCGGGATCAAAGCCGCACACGAAGGTGCGAATGGCCAGCCGGTCGGCCGGCGGAGTGGCAATGATGGAGATCTCGCGCAAACCGGTCATGGCCATCTGCAGGGTGCGCGGGATGGGCGTGGCGGTCAGGGTGAGCACATCCACTTGCGAGCGCATCTCCTTGAGGCGCTCCTTGTGCGCGACCCCGAACCGCTGCTCCTCGTCGATGATGAGCAAGCCCAGGTTGTGAAAATGCACGTCGCGTGACAACAGGCGATGGGTGCCTATCACGACGTCCAACTTTCCCGCGGCCAGGGCGGCCAAGGTGTCCCGCTGTTCACGCTTGCTGCGAAAGCGCGACAGCGACGCCACCCGCACCGGGAAGTCTCGCAGCCGTTCCGCGAAGGTCACGGCGTGCTGTTCGACCAGGACCGTGGTGGGGGCCAGCAGCGCGACCTGACGGCCACCCAGCGCAGCCAGCAGCGAGGCACGCAGGGCCACCTCGGTCTTGCCGTAGCCGACGTCGCCGCACACCAGGCGATCCATGGGCGCCTCGTCTTGCATGTCGGCCAGCACCGCCGCGATGGCGCGGTCCTGGTCGGCGGTCTCCTCGAACGGGAAGGTCTCCTCGAACTCGCGAAAGATGACGTCAGGGGGAGGAAACGCATGGCCCGGCAGTGCCTGTCGCTGGGCGTAGAGCTGCAACAGGTCCTCAGCCAGCTTGCGCGCTTCGGCGGAAACCCGGCGTCGCTTCTCCACCCAGGTGGCGCCGCCCAACTTGTCGAGCCGCACGGTTTCCGGCGTGCCGCCCACGAACCTGTGCACGACGCCGATGCGGTAGACCGGCACGTACAGTCCACCGCCGTCGTACGCCAGATGGAGAAAGTCCTGCGCCACCCCGCGCAGGGTGAGTTTCTTCAGGCCCCGGTAGCGGCCCACACCCTGCTCGTCGTGGACCACCAGGTCCCCTTCGGCGATCTCGGCCAGATCTCCGAACCCGGGCGCAGTTGCAGCCGGGGCCACGCGGTGGGCACGCGCACCGAAGATCTCCTCTTCGGCGATCAGCACCAGGCGATCCTCGGGCAGCCGGAATCCGCGGGTGAGCGGCCCGACCAGGATCTGCAGTGAGAGCCGGGCCGCGCCCCGCGTGAGCAAGCCGTGCCCGCCGCCTTCGCTGTGGTCGCGCGGAGCATCTGCCTGCAGCCCGAAGGCCCGCAGGACCCCGGCCAGCCGGTCTGCATGGGCGCGGCTGGGCGCCACCAGGCACACGCGGGTGCCCCCTGCCTGCCAGAGCCGGATGCGTTCGCACAGGGCGTGCCCGAGGTCTTCATCGCCGCGCTGGTGGAGCAGCTCGGCGCGCAGGCTGGTGTTCGACTCCGCCGTCACCCGGATGCGCGGCGCGGCCGGGGCGTCGGCCAGCTCCGGCTGCGTCACCTCGACCGCGCGCAGTTCCAGGCGCGGCCAGGAGCAAAGGGCGAGGTGCGCCTGTTCTTCGTCAAGCAGGAACTCTTCGGCATCGAGGGCGAGCCGATGCTCGGCCCGGCGATGCAACGCACTCTCGCGCACGCGGGAGAAACTGCGGCGCGCCTCTTCCATCAAAGCCGCCGGGTCCTCGACCACGATGCGTGCGTGCTGCGGGAGGTAGTCGAAGAACGAGCCCAGACGGGCATGAAAGATGGGAGCGAGCGACTCGCTGCCGAAGAAATCCTCGCCTCGTTCGATCTGCTCCAGCAGGGTTCGGGTCTTGCTCGAAGGGTAGGCGGCATGGTCGGCTGCGGCCAGCAAGCGCGACCGCACCTCGGCTCCTGTGGTTACCACCGTCTCGCGTACAGGATGGAGCGCCACTCGGTCGATGGTTCGCAAAGTGCGTTGCGTGGCAGCGTCGTACAGGCGGACTGACTCCACCTCGTCGCCAAAGAGTTCGATACGCACTGGGTGTCTGTAGATCGGAGGAAAGACGTCGATGACCGCTCCGCGCACCGCGAAGGTTCCTGGATCCTCGACCACCTGAGCACGGCCGTAGCCGGCCCGACAGAGGTCACTGACCAGGGCGTCGCGATCCAGCGTGGAATGTGCCTCGATCACCTGGCAGAGGTCGGCGAACTGTTTGGGGGGAATCACGCGCCGAAACGCCGCAGCGGCGGACGCCACCACCACGGCGGGCGCCTGACCGTGACCCAGACGGTAGAGGAGAGCCAGCCGGCGCATGACGGTGCGGCGATCGGGCTGCATCTCGGCGTGCGGCGAGACTTCTGGCGCTGGCAAGTCCAGGACGGGCAAAGGGGCCAGCGGATCCTCGGTTGACTTGCGCGGCGCCAGGAAGAACGACAGGTCTGCACAGCGCGTCTCGACCAGTTCCTCGGCGGCAACCAAGTAGAGGAGAGGACCGTGTCCTCTGGTGCCTCGCGCCAGGAAGGCAGCGATGGCCGAACCCAGGGCGCCTGCGGCGCCATAGACCTCCGCCGCGGTCCCGGCGCCCGCGTTTTCCAGCAGGGCCTCGATGTCGCGCAGTCGGGTTTCCACGGAGAATGCAACGCCCGGATGGGCCTGCTAGTCATACCCCATCTCTGGCCGGCCGGGCCCCCGCTCGTCGCATAATCCTGCATTGGGCGCAGAGTCTCCGTTGACCGCCGGGGGTGGGGCGGGCTAAGGTGCAATCCAATCAAGGAGGACCGCACATGAAACGCGTCTTGGGGCTGTCATTGGCCGTTCTGGTCCTGGCATTTCTGGCAGCCTGCGATGAGACCAAACTCCGCATCGACCGGGTGGAGCCGGCCGAAGGCATCACAGCCGGCGGTGACCACATCAACATCGTTGGCGCCGGGCTGCAGCCAGGTAAGACGCAGGTCCGCGTCGCCTTCGGCGGTCACGTGGCCGAGCAGGTCGTCATCTCGTCCAAAGACAAGATCAACCTCGTCACCCCCGCCGGGAACAAGGGGCCGGTGGACGTGATCCTGGACTTCGACAACGGGGAGCGCTTCAAGATCCCGGGCGGCTTCCGTTACATCGAGCCGAAGCAGAACGACGATATGCGCAAGGCCTTCTTCAACAAGAACAAGGCTGCTGACAAGAAGTAGGGGCCACCTGCGGTCGCCCGGCGGCTGACCTGCGGTCGCCTCTACTACTACTACTACTGGTGGGCCACGCGGAAGAGCTGCTGGCCCATGAGAAGCAAGGCGCCCGTGGGCACCGGCCTCGCCTCGCGAACGCGGAGAAAGGTGCCATTCGATGACCCCAGGTCGGTCAGGCACACGCGGCCCTCACGCAGCGTGATCTGCGCGTGCGTGCCTGAGACGTAGCCGTCCTCGGGGAAGAGGATGTCGCCGCGCTCGCGCCCGAGCACAATCGTCTCGTCGAAGAGTGGGAAGGCAGGGCCATCCACGTCCCGGCCCACGATGACCGACAGGCGGCCCCAGTAACCTGGGTTGGGCGTGCCGATGATCTCGGTTCCATCTTCGAGCGGCGCCGGAGGGCTGATGACGTCGAAGCGGAGCAGTTCTTGCCCGATGCGGAAGGTGTCGCCCGATTCGAGGAGCTCTTCCTGCGTGAGTTTCACAAACACGCCATTCAGGCTGCGCAGGTCACGGACTTCGAGCCCTCCTTCGGTGAGAACGAATTCGGCGTGGCGAGGCGACAGGTAGGGGTCGGCGTCGAAGAGATGGCCCTGGCCTCGTCCGACCAGATTCTCGCCCTGGTGCAAGGGATGACTTCCCCCCTCGGTGCCGTCGGGACGGATGAGAGTCAGCTGGCCGCGAACCGCGACCTTGACAGGCTCGGGAGCCAGCGCCGCAGTTTTTTGCACAGCGGCCTCTACCACAGCACCAGCGGCCGACCTCATGCGATGACCGCAGGATCCGCAGAACGTGAAGCCAGCCGACACGGTGTTGCCACAGCGTGGACAGGCATCTTGTCCCGGGGCTGCAGCGGGACCCGGGGCAGTCGGCGCTGGAGGGTACGCGGCCTGGACAGCGATGGGGGCCGGCTGCACGGGCACGCCCATGCCCGGGCTTGGCGGCGCAATCGGCCTGGCAGGGGCTTGTTTGGAATCGATCGAACCCCGGACCGCTGCGCCGGGTGCCAAGGCCGGAGGGCTCGGCGCAGGGGCTGCTGCACCACCGCCCTGCCACGCGGTCGGCGCGGAGCCGAGCCTTGCGGCCGCAGCAGCGTCCTGCGGGGAGGTGACAGGCCGCGGCCGGGCTACGTCCTGCGCAGGGGCAGGGGCGGGTGCCGCAGGAGAAGGGCTGGGGACGATCCCGCCAGCCGGGGTACCTGCGACCGGTGCGGCGGGGCCGGTCACAGTCGGCCCGACCCGCTGGACTCCTGCAGCCACGCCGGGACGGATCGCCTGCGGCGCTGGGCCGGGAGCGGCAGCCGGCCGAACCGCTGCCGGACTGGCCGCCTGGTGACTCGTCGTCGGAACAGCGCCAGGGGATGCAGGGGCAGCGGGATAGGGCGCGGCTGCCGCAGGCGGCGGGGCCTGAGCGGCAAGAGACGCCTTCGGGGGCTCCGCCGGAGCCGGCGCAGGGACTGCCACCTGCAGCTTCAACCCGCAGCCGAGGCAGTACTTGAACTGGTCCTGGTTTTCCTTGCCGCAGCGAGAACAGATGATCACGAGCTATCCTCCGCGCAGTTCATAAAGAAAAACATTAACTTTCATTTCTTCGCAGTTTTTCCACGCTATCTCTATGAGATCTCGACCCGCAGGAGCTGCTGGCCGAGGAACACATAATCGCCATGTTCCAACGGGGACTCATCGGTGATGCGCACGAAGGTGCCATTCTTTGAGCCCAGGTCGGTCACCGTGAACAGCCCCTCCGGGGTGATGCTGACCTCGGCGTGGCGGCCCGAGATGAAGGGGTCGTCAGGGAAGTTGAGGTCATTGCCTTCGCGACCGATGGTGATGCTCTCGGCGCGCGCGCGCACGATGAGGCCGATCTCGCCGCCCCGCAGTCGCTGGATGATGCGCATCTTGGAGGCCCGCTTGGGGCTGGCGTAGAAATAGGTCCCCTCGGCATCGGGCTGCGGCCCGAAGTCGGGTGCCAGCGCTTCGACCTGCAGGAGCTGCTCACCAACCAAGAACACCGCGCCGGAGTCCAGCCGCGCCGGGGTGCGGATGCGCAGAAACACCCCGTTGACGGAGTCTTCGTCGTGTACGAACAGCTTGCCCTCTCGATAGAGGAAGTTTGCGTGGCGCGGGGACACCAGAGGGTCTTCGGGGAACAGGATGGCACCGTCGGTGCGGCCCACGACATGGTCGCTCCCGCCGAGTTCGTATGCCAAGCCATCGGCACTGTTGGCCTTGACCACCACCAGCTTGGCCATTCCGGAAACCTGGACGCCCGAAAAGAACATGGTCTTGCCGGCGCCGGCGCCTGGCGCGGGTTGGGCCTCGATGCGCGTCCCACATTGGCCGCAGAAACGATCCCCGACGGGGACCGGATTGCCACAGGTCGGGCATGGCTTACTTGACATGGGTTCCTCCACACGGGCAGCAGGCTCGGCTGGGCCGGGCATTGGCTCGCGCGCAGCCACCTCGACGATCGGGGCTTGGCAGACCGGGCACCGGGTCGCGTCGAGGCCGGTCAGAGCGTCGCAACGGGGACAAACCAGGCCGACGGGCATGCTGATGGGGTCATCTTGCCCGCATCGCTCGGCCTGTCAAGCAGACGGATTGTTACCGTCTCGGTGAGCTGTCGTCGCTGGCCGCAGTTGGCTCGTAGCGTTCCCGCAGGAAATCACGCACAGCCACCCTGACCCGGTCAGGTATACGCAGCGCCAGTGCGTCGCGCGAGATCTCGGGTGTCTTGCGGTAGGTTTCAAAAAACCTCATGCAATCTGGGCAGTTGCGCAAGTGGACAGAGAAGAGATGCCGCTCCGTCTCGGGAAGTGAGCCGCCTAGGAAATCGAGGCAGTAGTCAACGATTTCCTGACAAGAGAGAAACCCCAGTTCGTTGTCAGAAGGCTTCACGTGGTTGCTTTCTCGGGAGCCACTCTTGTTAGAATGTACCTTACCTCGTCCGCACGCGTTCCCTACAAAGAAAGAATGGCCCATGGCATCGGTGATGTCCAGCAACACAAGGATGGCGAACGGAGCCGCCGCGTCACGGCGATAGAAGGCTGACCATCGATGACAGACCAAAGCCGATGGCAAGCTCTGTCGCTCGATGCTCTGCCGCGCCTGCCGGCCGAGAGCGCAAGATGGACGACGGCACTGGCTCGGGCTCGGTCGCGGATGCCGTTTGCCCTGACGATTGCGGCAAAGGGGGCAGGGGAGGTTGAGCTTCGTCCCGACCACGTGGCCATCGCACCGGAGGCGGCTGGAGGTGAAGTGGGTTTCGACGGCATGGACGCCTTTCCGATCGAACGCGACGGCCAGCGCGGCTGGGTGGGAGTGGACCACAGGCTGTCCCTGGCTTTTGTGCATGCAACTCTGGGCGGGCCGGTACCAGCCGCGCTTCGTCCGCTCGGCCGCGGCGAACGTGGCGTCATGGCGGCCATCCTTCTCTCCGCGTTCGACGCGCTCAGGGTTTCCCAGGAGGTCCGGCTCGGTCTCGGGGTCTGGGCGGGACGTTCCGATCCGGCCCCTGGTCAACTCGCGATTGGCGGTTCGGTTCGCACCGCCACGGGCCTGGCTGGCCGGGCCCTTCTGGTGATTCCCGTCGGGTGGCTGGCCGATGCCACGCGCACAGGCCTAGTCATGGCTCCGCCGGAAAGGCTGGCGGTCAGCGCGATCCTGGAACTTGCGCGAACCGATCTGCTGGGTGCTGCGCTTGCCTCGGCTGCCGCGGGCGACGCGGTCGTGTTCGACGGCGTGGCTGAAATCAACCCTCACGGTCCCTGGCCCGCTTGCCTGCGGGTAGGCGACTATTCGGCGCCCGCCCGCGTTGCACCTGACGGTGCACTCGCCCTGGTGGGCCCTTTTTCTCAGGTTGAGGAGGAAGCAAGACCAATGGCATCGCAAGACGAGAAAGCACCATGGAATCCAGGTGAGCCCTCATCTTCCGAGGTGGCAAGAGTCCTCGCGACTGCACAGGTAGAAGTCATCGCTGAGATCGGGCGGCTCACGCTTCGAGGCGACGAACTGGCAGGATTGATGAAGGGCGGCGTGCTGAGCCTTGGGCCACGCCGGAGCGAGGCGATCCAGCTTCGGGTTGGAGGTCAACCCTGGGCGGTCGGCGAGCTGGTCAGCCTAGGCGACGAGCTGGGCGTGCGCATCCTCAGGCTGCACGCGGGGTGAGGCAGACGGCCTCCAACGAGGCGGCGGTGGCTGACCAGCGCGGAGCCGCGCGCATGAGCGAGACCAGCAGCGGCTGCCAAAGCTCGGCGTTTGCGCGCAGCGCGCTCGCCCGCTGGATCGCACCGACTCCGCCCCATGGGTCCGCCGGCGCGTAGAGCAGGCCACAGCCAGTCTGCGACGCCACATCGCAGTCCACCAGGTAGTCTCCGCTTGCGCCTGCGTCGGGTGCCAAGGGAAGTGCCCCGTAACGAAGGGCCAGGCTCGCCGGCCGGCCGGTGAGGTCACCGGCGTCCGCCAGAAGCATAGCGTCGGCCGCTGCCAGGATCTGCCGCTCGGCCTCCCAGCCCAGCTCGGGAAAGATGGTGACCTTGCCCGGCGAGCGAATCGCCAGAACGTTGGCCTGGTCTACAAGTGCGCGATCCCCACCTGCGGGAAACACGACCGCGACGTCCGCGCGCCCCAGCCGCGAAACGGTTTCGAGAATCTCGCGGCCGCCCTTCGTCGGATCGAGCGGCCCCGTCGCCAGCAGGAGTGTGCGCGGCCCGGCGGCCAGTGACGTGCGTCGGACAATGGCTCTGCGACATTCTTGCTTGCCGGCAGGGGACTCAGGCGAGAAGGCGGCGGCAAGGGCGGGGTCCGTGGCCGGGTCGTGCGGTAGCTCGTCGCACCCGAAACGCAGCGAGGTGACCGGCTGGTCCGAGGCGCGGCAGGCCATCTCAGCGGCGCGGAGGAAGGCTTCCGTGGCCGAGGGGCAGGGGAGTATCACCAGGTCGGCCTCGATGGCACCCAGGCCCACCAGCATGCCATTCGAGACGGCCACTGCAGGGTTGTCGGGGTCCAGCTCGGCACGCTCGTCGTCAGACAGAGGTTGGTCCCAGCGTCCGTCCGGCACGACCAGGGCCGCATGAGCGGACGGGGCGCAGGCCAGGGCCAGCGCCGATGTCTCGCCCCATCCCACGACAACGTCGGGCCAGCAGATCTGGTCGCGAACTAGCGAGGTGGCGGTGCTCGCCAGCAGGGCCGCGCGGCGCCCACGATTGTCCGAATGGGCGCCGAGCACGTAAAGCGCACACTGGCTCACCGCCGAACGTCCTTCGTAGAGCGAGAATTCTTGGTCCGCCGCCCCCACGCGGGTCGTGATGGTTCGCAGGCGTCGCGCCATTCCAGGAAGCCGGGATGTCTGGTCGGGCGTGGCCAACGACAGGACGGTCACACGGTGCTTGGCCACTGACAGCGCCAGCGCCAAGGCGGCCGCACACCCGGCCAACTCGCCATCGACCACAGGCGAAACCTGGTCAGCGACAAGCAGGAATTCGGCCATCTACCCCGAAGGTACCTCGGTGTCAGAGCCGCCGTTCTTGCGGCCCGGCAAGAACCTCAGAACAAGTGCGCGAAGACCTCACTCGCTCGCGCCGCGCTCGTCTTCTTCGCCGGGAAACTCGTTCACAGACGGGTACTTCATGATCTCCTTGCGGGAGATCTTCCATGCCTTCTGTACGATCCAGGANNGCCATGAAGCACCCCGTTGTGGCTAATCTCGCCTGGCGAATTCTTGCATTTACGCAGTTCCCAGGCACCCTGTCAAGGACACGGGTTCATTGGTATCTTTTCTGCGACATGATTCAATCCAGCGGTACACTAGGCACGTAGGTCCGTACAACCTGAGTCAAGGGGCTTCATGGAAGGGACTGGTCTAAAGAAGAGAGATCTCAAGCGGTTTCGCGAGATCTTGTTGACCCGCAAGAAGGAAATCCTCCGCAACGCGCAGCGAACGTTGAGCGAGGACATGACGCTTGAGTCCGACGATCTACCGGATGAAATGGACCTTGCGTCGTCCGAGTACCTTCAATCGTTCACGTTTAGGCTGCGCGGGCGCGAGAAGACTTTCTTGCAGAAGATCGACCATGCGCTCGAACGAATCGAGGACGGGACCTTTGGCCTCTGCGAGCAGTGCGGCGAGCCCATCTCGCTCAAGCGAATCGAGGCGCGGCTGGAGACGACCCTCTGCATTCGTTGCAAGGAGGATCAAGAAAGGATGGAGAAGGCCTACGGGTAGGGCTTGCAAGGCTGCCCCCGAAAGGAATGGCCAGGGCCGCCAACGTGCTCGTTGACGCGCTCGTAGACGGTGCCCGCTCGACCGCCAGGGAGGGCGCGATCAAGGGTGGGGTGCGGGACGTGCTGAGACGCTTGCGGAGGGTCGGACTTGCCATGGCTGCCCTGAGCGTGCTTCCCAGTTGTGTGGGGGTATTTGCCAGTCCCGCTGGGCCCAGCCTTTCCTGGGGTACCCACTCGCACGGAGCCCTCTTGGGTGCGGTTGCCTTGCCTGCCGAAGGCGATGGCTACCAGGTCCATCCCGATTGGCGGGCGCGCGGACGCACCTTTGCCATCGAGGAACTGGTCGGCGGGCTGACGCGCGCCTTTGCCCAGGTCGAGCAGGCCGCTCCAGGCAGCGTGGCCTACGTCGGCGATCTGTCTCTGCGCCGTGGGGGAGACTCGAGCATGCACCGGTCGCATGAGAGCGGACGGGATGTGGACATCTTCTACTACGCCGCGGATCGCGAGGGGGACCCGTTGCCCCACCTTCCGGCCATGCTTCGCTTCGCGGACGACGGCAGCGTGGCGGCGTGGTCGGCCGGCAAGACGGCACGGAGCATTCGCGAGCCATTGCCCGATGCCCATCTCGATCTGCGGCGAACCTGGGCCTTGGTCGCGAATCTTCTTTCCGACCCAGGCATGGAGGTGCAGTGGATCTTCATCCACAAGCCCATCGCGGACTTGCTTCTGCAAGAGGCGGAACGTGAGAAGGCCGACCCGGCCCTGCTCGCGCGGGCGCGCGAGATCCTGCACCAACCCACCGACGCGCGGCCACACGACGATCACATGCACGTGCGCGTGTTCTGCCCCACGGCGAGCCGGGTATTTGGCTGCGCCGACAAGGGGCCAAGGCGTTGGCTCAAGAAACGCTGGAAATACATGGG
>PMZX01000371.1 GCA_003170035.1 Myxococcales bacterium
GCGCTCTGGCTCCAGGACTGGCAGCTGCGGCAGCAGCCGCCAGTCCGTGGGCAGAGTCCGCCTTCGCCAACGCAATCTGACTACCGTATATGCTCTGCCAGCCATCTCACGCGCGCCGCGTGCGGATCGGCTGGATAGCGCGAGAGGAACAGGGCAGCCCGTCGACCGATTTCGTCCCGGTCACGCTTGGCTGCCAAGGCTTCCAATGCGACGACATCGGCATCGGGGGCAAGCGCACCCTTGGGGTAATCGCGGTGGTAGCGATCGATGAGGCGTATCGCTTCGGCGTAGTCGCCTGTCGCGCTGGCGGCCCGCGCCGTGTCGATTCGCGCCACCTCGGCGGCCAGGGTCGACGCATCCAGCACGACCGTGTCAGCGGTTTCTTCCCGAGAATGCTGGCCTGAGGCCGCTGCCTTGGGGCCGCGCTGGACGGGGCGAGTCTTTGCCCGCCCCGCGGTAGGCTGGTCGGGGGGCGGGGAGAGTGGGCTCGGCACAGCGGCCGGGTTGTTGGGCTCGCTCAAGCGAGCCGGCGCTCGCTCGAGCAAAGGCACTGGCGAGTCGTGCCTCCCGTCGCGTCGCTGCATCATCCAGCCCGCGGTCAGACTGCTTCCACCGATTGCACCGAGCAAGAGCCATTTCACCACCGAGGCCCAGGCCGATTGCACCTCGACGGCTTTGACGGCGGCGCTCGCCGAAGCTAGCGCAACTGGCGCCTGGGGTCCGTGCGGACCGCTGCCCAACCCCGGGCACGAGACCAACGGGCCCACCGCGCCGGCGAAGCGTGTCCATGCGTCCTGCACGTCGCCGGGCGGAGCATCCTTTCGCGCCGATTCGAGCAAGCGGCGTTCGAAAGCCGCGTGGGTCTGCGATTCGCGATCGAACGACATCAGCGATGCCCTCCTCGCGCAACCAGGTTGGCGCGAACCCGTTTTGCGATGGCCGAGAACTCCTCGCGCGCACGACGCAAGCGAGAGCTTGCCGTGCCGACCGGGATCTCCTCGATCTCGGCGATTTGCCGGACCTCCAGCCCCTCGATCTCAAAAAGCACGAACACCGTTCGCAGATCGATCGGCATCCGATTGAGCACGTCGTCGAGCAGCGCGCGCGCCTGCTGCTCCACCAGATGCTCTTCGGGCGAAAGCCTCTGGTCGGGCAGCGCGGGAACCTGTTCCAGATCGACCACGCGCATGGCCGCCTTCTGCCGGCGCACTTCATTGGCAGCCACACGGAGCGCCACGCCGTACAGGAACGAATGCTCGCGCCCCGGCTCAATGTCGCGCAGCCGCCGGGCGGCAACCCAGAAGACCTCTTGGGCGGCATCGTCGAGCTGCGCGGGGAGCACGCCGAGGCGGCGCAACAGCCGCCAAATCGAAGCATAGTGCGTCTCGAACAGCGAGCGCAGATCCATCGGCTCGGCCTTCGCGGCAGCGGGACGTGCGGAGCGGGCGCGCTCGGTCACGCCATCAACCTTGGCCGAGGTCGCGNNCGTTCTGCCGTGAGTTGACCGACGGTGAATCCGCCGCCCAGCTTGGCCCCGATGTGGAACACGGAACCGAAATTGTACTGTGCCTCGGCCCCGAGATTCATCGTGCCGAAGCCGACGTCCTTCGACTGGATCTGCGCGCCGTCAGCCGCTTTGGTCCGCACATTCATGATGCCGCCACCGTACTCGCCGCAGAACAGCACAACCAGCCCCCGCGTGTCGTAGAGGGGAGANNTGGCAGAGGCCGATGCCGAAGGACACCCCGGTCATGTCGGTCTTGCTGCCTGTCGATGCATAGCTGGCCGGTCCCAGGAAGCTGACGTGGAGTTGCGTGACCAGGCCCGCGATTCGTTGAGCCCTCTCAGGGGTCGTGACGAAATTGGCTGCATCAAAAGACAGGTCGAAGCGAGGCAGGAGCAGCGAAGGGACCATGCCCACGGTGGCACCGGCATAGGCCGTGACGCTTCTCTGCAGATCGAAGCGCAGAGCTCCCGCGCCGACCTGCACGCTCTCGCTGCGCGGCGGAAATATCCTGGTGCTGCCGCGAAGCCGCTCTTCTGCAGGCGCTGGCGGCGATGTGCTGGCCGGCGAGGCGGGCGGGTCGGGTGTCGGAGCGGACGTCGCTGAGGTTGACGGCGCATTGTCCTCGGGCCGAAGCGCGATGGCCGCTACCACGGCCAGGGCATCGGCCACCTCGGTGCAGCTCGGACCGCTGACTTCGCGCTTGTCTGTTGCGCTTTGCTCTTCGCGCACATGGAACGTCCCTGCGAAAACACCCTCCTGCTTGCGAATCGAGACCACCATCACGCGACTTGCGTCTTTCGTCTCCACGCCGCCGAAATCCGCGCCACGTGCCGCAACGGCGGCTACGAACTCGGGTTGGGTGGGACAGCCTTCGGGCGCCTCATAGGCAAGACTCGCCTTGGCGAGCGCCGGGGTTGAAAGTGCCAGGAGGACGAGTGGGAGATACGCGGCGTTCACGCAGAGCTAATGGTGGGCGAGCCCGGCCCGCGATCACGAAAAATGCGACCCTGGGAACACAGCGAAAGACCCCAAGCCGGAGGCTACCGCAGGGCTGCCTGGCCTTCGCACTTGAGATCTGACCGGATCTCAAGTAGTACCAAGCACCCACGGAGAGGTGGCCGAGAGGCCGAAGGCGGCGGTTTGCTAAACCGTTATACGGGCGAAAACCTGTATCGTGAGTTCGAATCTCACCCTCTCCGCCAAACCAGTTCATCCAAGCGCGGCTGAGGCTACTTCGCTTCTTCCGGTTTGACCGCAGCCGGCCCGGCTTGGCGCAGCGACCGCAACGTCACCTGACCCTTGCGGCTGTCGTCGACGCTCATGCCCAGGATGCGCACGGCTTCCTGGTCGGTGTGGACGCCCATCGAGTTCTCGGCCTCGATGGTACGAGGCGCCCCTGGCGTAGAAGAAAGTGAAACCGCCCACGCCAGCGGCCGTGCCCGCCAGGGCACCCGTGAGCGCGGCGAGCAAGGTCGGGTTGAGCGCAATTCGGCGGAACACGGGGGGAGCGGACTATACCTTGTCGACCTGCTGCGGGCCGGATTCTGCGCTATGCTGCAGAGCAATTCGGCGCATGGCCCCAGGCGTCCGCCCCATGACGGATAGGATTCAGCAGATTCCGGCACAGGACGAGCTCATCAGCCTGCGCAAGCGCGTGGCCGAGCTCGAGATGGCGCTCGGGGACCGCGAGGCCCTGGAGTCGAGTTTCCGCGGCTTTCTCTTGATGCGCAGCGATGGGGTTGCGCGCTACGACGGGCATCCCAAGCTGCCCATCGATTGGCCAGAACGCCAGCAGGCCGAGATGCTCCTGGATCACGTGGTGGTGGCCGAATGCAACGACGCCTACGCGCGCTTGTACGGCCTGGAGCGCGCGGAACAAATGGTCGGCGCGTCGATGTCCGGCAACATGTCCGGCACCCGAGAAGAGAAGATTGCGCTCATGATCGACTTCGTCCGTGCCGGCTACCGGGTCACGGATTTCGAGGTGCTCGACGTCGATCGCCACGGCCGCAAGATCTGGACGTCGAACACGATCATCGGCGTGATCGAGAAGCGCCATCTTATCTACGCCTGGGGCCTGCAGCGGGACATCACGGCCGAGAAGGAGGAACTCCTCGCCCTGCAGCGAAGCGAGGCGGAGATCCAACGGCGCGCGGAGAAACTGGCGGGCGAAGTCGCCTTGCAGAAGCAGTACGCGGAGAATGTCCTGCGCAGCATTGCCGACGGTGTGTTCACCATCGACGCGCAACACCGGATCACGTCGTGGAACCCCGGGGCCGAAGCCATCACCGGCCTGTTCGCGACCGATGTCATCGGCCGGCCCTGCGCCGAGGTTCTGCACTCGGACCGGTGCGAAGACCATTCGTTGTGCGACAGCGCTGGCTGTCCTGCGGATCGCGCCTGCGCCAGCCGGCGGCCCCTGCCGCCGACCGAGGTCACCCACTCCTATCTGGGCGGACGCAAGGTGGTCATGTCGCTGTCCGCGGCACCGCTGCTCGACGACCGGGGTGAGCCCGCCGGCGCGGTGTGCGCGTTTCGCGACGTGAGCCGCGAACGAGAGTTGTTGACCAGCATCCAGCAGGCCAACCATGCCAAGAGCCTGTTCTTGGCCAACATGTCGCACGAGATCCGCACACCCATGAATGCCATCCTTGGCTTCTCGCAACTCTTGCTCAGCGATCGAGAGCTGGGTCCTATCCAGCGCCAGCACCTGGACACCATCGTGCGCAGCGGCCAGCACCTGTTGGCCGTCATCAACGACATCCTGGACATGTCCAAGATCGAAGCCGGCCGGGTCGAATTGAGCGTAGCCGCTTTCGATCTGCGTGACCTCGTCTCGGACATGGCCGCCATCTTCCGCCTGCGCACCAAGGCCAAGGGCCTGCTGTTTCGGGTGGAGATGGCCGCGGATGTGCCCTCGGTGGTGCTGGGTGACGGGCACAAGTTGCGCCAGATCTTCACCAACCTGCTCAGCAACGCCATCAAGTTCACCGAGCGCGGCCAGGTGATCTGGCGGCTGCGCTGCGAGCGTGCTTCGGACGCTGCCTGGCGCCTGCTGGTGGATGTGGAGGACACGGGGCCAGGAATCCCGGCCGCTGACTTGGGACGGATCTTTGACGCCTTTGTGCAGACCTCCACCGGCCCCGGGGCGGGTGCTGGCCTGGGCCTCGCCATCAGTCGAGAGTTCGTGCGCCTGATGGGGGGCACCATCACGGTCGACAGTGAGGTCGGCAAAGGGAGTTGCTTCCACGTCGCCGTCCGTCTGGAGGAGGGCGATGCCGCTCTTGCGGCTGGCAGGGGGGCGGCGCGACGGGTGATGGGCAGCACCATGACTCTGCAGTCGGTGCGGGCCGCCCTGCACGCTTTGCCCCCGGCATTGACCAGGGGATTGCGCGAGGCCACCACCGCGGGCGACTTCGATCGCATGCTCTCGCTCATCAGTCGGATTGCGGTGCGCGACCCCGCGGCAGGCGCGGCCTTGCGTGCCCTGGCCGATGGATTCGAGTACCAGCAACTCCTCGACACGCTGCCGCCATGGGGGGACGTATGAACGGCAACGAGAGCACGTCAGATGGCACGACTCCCAAGACCATCCTCATCGTCGACGACACGCCGGAGAATCTGCGCGTGCTGCTCCAGTTGCTCAAGCACCAGGGCTACAAGGTGCGCGCCGCCCCCAACGGCAAGCTGGCGCTGCAGGCCGCGGCCAGCGATCCCCCCGATCTGATCCTGCTCGACATCATGATGCCCGAGATGGACGGCTACGAGGTCTGTCGGCGACTCAAGCAGGACGAGCAGCTGCGCGAGATCCCGGTGGTTTTCCTGTCGGCTTTGGGCGAGACCCTGGACAAGGTGCGGGCCTTCGACGCGGGCGGGGTGGACTATGTGACCAAGCCCTTCCAGTTCGAGGAAGTCCGGGCGCGGGTGGAGATCCATCTGCGCATGCGCGGGCTGCAGGTCCAGCTCGAGGCGCACAATCGGCAGTTGCAGGACCGGGTGGAGGAGCAGGTACGCGAGATCTCCGATTCCCAGATGGCCACCATCGTGGCGCTGGCCCGCCTGGCCGAGTCGCGCGACAAGGGAACCGGCAAGCACATCGAACGCGTCCAGATCTACTGTCGGCTCCTGGCCACCTGCCTGCGTGAACACCCGGCCCGGCAAGAGAAGGTCAACGAGGCTTTCATCGAGAACATTTTCCGTGCCAGCCCGCTGCACGACATCGGCAAGGTCGCCATCCGGGACAGCATTCTGCTCAAGCCCGGTCCGCTGACGCCGAGCGAGTTCGATGAGATGAAATCACACACCACNNCGCTCGCATCACGAGCGTTGGGACGGCACCGGGTATCCCCACGGGCTGGCCGGCACGGCCATCCCCCTTTCCGCGCGCATCATGGCGGTGGCGGATTCGTACGACGCCGCGCGATCGAGACGCTTCTACAAACCGGCCCTACCGCACGCGGAATGCTGTGCCGCCATCTATCGCCGCAGCGGCACCTATCTCGACCCCGTGGTTGTGGAGGCTTTCGGTGCGGTGGAGGCTCGCTTCTGTAGCGTCGCTGAAACGCTTGGCGAGTAGCCCCAGTTTTGGGATAAGCTGCGCTCCGATGCTCGAGAAGTGGTCGCTCGTCGTTGCCGGTGCGGCCGTGCTCGCATCGGCCGCGGGGCTGGCCATGCCCGTGGTCGTGCGCGTCCCCATCGTCAAGGCGCACGGTGCGGCTGATCCGGTTGACGCCGGGCTGTTCTCGCACTGGCAACACGACCAGTATCCGTGTTTCGCCTGCCATCCAGCGATTTTCCCCCGGGAGCGCAAAGGCTTCACCCACGACGAGATGGACGAGGGCAAGTTCTGCGGTGCCTGCCACGATGGCCAGAGCGCGCCGCCGGCCAGCGGGGAACGCGCGGCCTGCCGCAAGTCCTGCCACGCAAAGTGATGACCTACCTGCGCATCACACCGGCTCTGATCGTCATACTGGGCAGCGCCGTGGCCACGGCTCGAGATCTTTCTGCTCAGCCGGGCGATGCCGGTGTCACGGCCGAGAAGGCGCCTGCCTCGGGCGACGCCGGTGCCACCAGCGAGAAGACTCCTGCTTCGGGCGAGGTCGTGCAGGCGCCCGCACAGTCCAAGCCGGAGACGGAACGGGAACGGGCGTCTGAATCTCCGCTGCTTCTGCCGGGTGGCATCCGCATCGGCGGCCTTTTCGATGCCAGCTACGAACGCGTGGACAGGGACGACGGCGTGACCAGCGGCAAGAACGCCTTTCGCAACTACCACCACTTCGTGTTCCTTTCGCGCCAAGGCAACGACATCCCCATCGGATTCAACGCCGAGGTCATCGGGCAGTATTTCTACGAGCTGACCGCGCGCTTGTGGCGAAAGAGCTCGGCTTTTCGCCTGTCCGCGCGGGCGGGCAAGATCATGGTGCCGTTCGGGCCCGATCCGCTCTTTCACAAGAACTACGGCGGATTGAGCGCGATAGACCAGACACTCTTGCCCGTGGTGTGGTCGTCTTTCGGCGCCAACCTGCGCGCGGACGCCTTGCTGAGAGGTTTCTCCCTGGCTGACGATCTCTATCTGGTGCAGGGATTCGACCTGTCCGCACGCACGGCCACGCTTGACATGCAGCGCGACCTACAAAGCTACGACGGCGCGCGCGTGGCAGTGGGCGACCGCTTGTCGTTGTCGCGCGGGCCGGTGACGTTGTGGTACTCGTTCTACTGGAATCCGATGCGGTTTGGTCGTCGCTTGCTCATGCAGGCGGTTGACCTGGCGATCTGGCGTCCGGCATGGCCTGTGCTCAACCGACTGGCGCTTGGCGTAGGCGTATTGCGGGCCCACGTTTCGGCTGACAGCAGCTATGGCACGCCTGACGCCATCTCGGACGCGGGCGCCTACTACCATTTTGCCGACTACCTGTGGCTGCGCCTGTACGCGACCAACTGGCTCTACTTGCAGGCGCGCAGCGGCCTCATGACTTTCAACAACCACAACGGATTCGCCTACGACTCGGAACGCGCCGATCCCAGCGACGGTTCACACCACAACCTGGCATTGGTTGCGGAATATGCCGGTGCCCAGTTCAGCCTGAGCTACTACTGGAACTTCGAGAAGGTGGGGGAGTACGCCAACGACTTCCTGCGCTTCATGGTGATGTATGCGTTCTAGGGCCCTATTCCTAGGCGTTCTGTGTGTGACCTTGCTGGGCGGGGCGTGCGCAGATTTTCGGCGTGGACCGGCGGCTGATGCGTGCGTGAAGGCGCCGGAGAATGATCCGGTGTTCGAGACCGACGTCTATCCCATCCTGCAGGTGCGCTGTCAGGACTGTCATTCGAAGGGGCGAGAAGCCCAGTCGAGCCGTTTCTTGATGAGCGGAAACGCGAAAGAGGATCGATCTCTCGTGGTCATGCTGGTCTCTCCCGCCGATCCAAACAACAGTCTGTTGTTGCTGCGCGGGACCGGCATCGACCACACCGGTGGCCAGCGACTTTTTCCCGATGATCCGGAATATGCAACCATCCGAGACTGGATAGCGAGTCTGCCTTCCGCCACGTGTCCTTGAGGCGTGTGTCGAAGAAATCCGCCAGCGGTAGAGTCAGTCGCCGCGCAAGCGCCTAACCAGCTCCTCCTGCTCGTCGGGTGACAGGGCCCAGTCGCTGATGGGGTAGACCAGGTGCTCCTCGTCTTCATGATGACGGGCCAGGCTGCGCCGCAAGCGGGGCAGGAGGGCCTCACCCGCCAACACATCCTGTCGGGAAAGGGCCGCAGCCAGCTCAGGGAGAAGGCCGCGCAGTTCTCCATGCTCGACGAGCATGCCGGGCACGGCGCGCGCCACAGCCTCGGTCATCCGTTCCATGGCGGGAAAGAGCAACGCCTCCTCGGCCGCCATGTGACGGTTGAGCGCCTGGTCGAGCGCGGCGAACTGCCGATCGGCTTCGGCCAGAGCGCCGACACGCAGAAAGTGCTGTATCTCATTCAGCAGTCCATCGATGCGCGCGTGGTCGGCTCGCAAGTGCTCCGCGAGGGTGAGCTGCTGCTCGGGACGGCGGAGCTGCAGACTGGTGCGAAACAAGTCGGCCGCGAGCACCCTTATGGTGCAGCCCACTTCGCCCTGATGCATCTGGCGAAAAGCCGTGAGGGTGGGGCTGGGATCCCGGTCCGTAACCAGAACCACGCTGCTGCCGTTGCGCAGTTCCTGCAAAGCACGGGCAAGCGCCACGCGGCGGTCCTCCAAGGACAATCCGCGAACGTCGACCTGCAGTGGCTCGGCGTTGGCTGTTGCGACCATACACGTCCACCTACATCGACTCGAAACGTCTGACAAGGGACGGTGTCCCGTCAAAATGGCAGCCTCA
>PMZX01000387.1:0-20198 GCA_003170035.1 Myxococcales bacterium
TGCGCATGGACCGCTGCTACGTCTTGAACAACCAAGGCGTCGGCATCCAGGCCGCCGCTTCCGCCTTCGACATCATCAACACAGTCGTTGCGGGCAATGGTGCAGCCGCTGGTGGCTATGGCGTCAGTCTGGGGAACTACAGCGGTAGTCCCACCAGATTCATTTTCAACACGGTCGTCAACAACGTAGGGGGCGGCGTGTTCTGCGGCACGCCTTCGAACTACACGCTCAAAGGGATTCTGGCCAACGGCAACGGACCGACGAACTTCCTCAACTGCGTGACCGACTCGACCAGCTCCACCGCATCGCCGGCTCTCGACGCCAACAACCACCTGACCTCGTCGTCGTTCTGTGTCAACCGCGGTGGCACAACGTGCCCGCCCGACGACATCGACGGCGACACGCGACCGATAGGCGCTGCCTGCGACTGCGGCGCTGATGAGTACAAATCCCCCTGATCGGCCCCGCCCGCCCTTCGCCGTCCTCCATTTTCCGAACAACTTCCTCAACCCACAACCGACAACTTCATCAATGACGAACAGAGACGTCGCACGTCTGACGGTTGTAGCACTTGTCGTGCCAGTGATATTCGGACCTGCCTGCCTCAAGCGAGACTGGAGCGTGTGCGCTCCCGACGAGAAGCAGCCATGCCTGCCCGGCTACGTATGCACCGACGACCTCCGGTGTATTCGCGCTCCCGATGGTGGGATCGAGGACGGCGCCACCGCTGGCTCGACAGATTCTCGAAGTGGCCACGATAGCGCGCCGGCTGTCGATAGCAGCGGCGACTTCTCAACGAGCGCCGGCAGCCCCGATGCGACGGGCGGCGCCGCCAACTTCGACATGCAGGCGCCACCGCTTTCCGACGCCTCGCTTGACTTGCCACCTGACGCACCGGCCGTCAACGTTTCCCCCGACGCGCCAGCAGGAGACATCGGCCCAGACGTGCCAGCAGGGGATGTCGGCCCGGACGTGCCGCCGGTGGGCGCGCCCGGTACATGCCGCACTGACAACGATTGTTCGCCGAGTGCTCCTCTGTGTCTGGGCAACCGATGCGCGAGATGCTCTGGTGACAACGACTGCAGCGCACGGTCAGGAACCCCAGCCTGCGCCGTCGCCAGCGGCCTGTGTGTGCCGTGCGTGCAGAACGGGCATTGTGCTGCCAACCCTGATCGAGGAGCACGTGGCGACGGTGGACCAGGCGCCGCGGTCGCGGGCCTATGCGACACCACAACCAACCAGTGTGTAGAGTGCGTCCAGCGCAGCGACTGCGCGAGCGCATGCCAGGCCTGCTCGGCTGGCGCCTGCGTGGCCGTGAAGAATCAAGACGATCCGGGTCGCTGTGCCGGCACGTGCGATGGCACCAGTACCTGCAGGAGCAGGCAGGGGCAGCTTTGCCAGACCGCTGCCGGTGGATGCCTGGGCGGGACGTCTTGTTCCCCAGACGGCTACTGCTGCGATAGCGTCTGCAACGACCCGTGCATGTCTTGCGATGTCCAGGGCCACCTCGGCACTTGCACGGTCGTGACGTCAGGCGCCCCACACAGCGGCCATGTCGGCTGCGGCACGGATCCGCAGTGCATGGGAGCTTGCACGGGTCAGGCCGACGGCAAGTGCACATATCCAGTCGCGAAGACCTGCGGCGGCGGACCAATCTGCTCAGGCCCGAGCCTCATCGAACAGAGTACCTGCTCGCAAGGCGCCTGCGTGGCCCCGGCTGCTCTACTCTGCGACGGCGGATTCAACTGCTCAGGGAACGCCTGCAAGAGCTCTTGTTTCGCAACCGGCGACTGCCAAAACGACTACGTGTGTATCGCGGGCTCCTGTCATGTCAAAGCACGCGGTGTGGCCGTTGGATTCTGGCATGCGTGTGCAGTATTCGTTGACGGCGCTGTGCGCTGTTGGGGACTAAACGACAACGGGCAGCTGGGAGTTGGTTCGGCGGTGCCGCCAGGCCACTCTGTATCGGTGCCCATCCCGGCAGTTGGGATAAACAACGCAGAAGCTGTCGCGACAGGATGGGACCATAGCTGCGCCTTGCTCACCGATGGCACAGTCAAGTGCTGGGGAAACAACGACCACGGTCAGTTGGGCAGCGGCGGCGGCAACAATTCGTCGACTCCCGCGGCTGTCACGGGCCTAGCCGGTGAAGCGGTCACGGCAATTGCCGCAGGCGGGGCGCACACGTGCGCGGTTCTCTCGAACTCTACCGTCAGGTGCTGGGGTGCCAATGATTTCGGCCAGCTGGGTGTGAGTGGCGGGGATTCTTCCACGCCGCAGTCGATCTCCAGCCTGAGTGGCGTGAAGTCCATTTCTCCAGGAGACCGCCACACTTGTGCCGCACTCAGCAGCGGCGAGGCCAGGTGCTGGGGTGACAACCTAGCTGGTCAGCTGGGCGTAACGACCCAGAGCACCTGGACGAGTGTGCCCCAAATTGTGCCAGGACTCACAACCGGAGTTGGCGCGATCTCCGCTGCGTTCGAGCACACCTGTGTACTTCTTTCAGCCGGTAGCATCTCGTGTTGGGGTGACAATATGATGGGGCAGTTGGGCACAGGCGATTTGTACCCAAGTGGTTCAATCAGCCCGGTGGGGGTCTATTTGGATCCGGCGACAGCCGTCAGTGCGGGTCGCTCCTCTGCCTGCGTGCTCCTCACCAACAAGACTGTGTCTTGCTGGGGCAACGTAACGAATCCGGTAGACACCGGGGGGGCTTCGAACAAGAGCTACCGTTCGCCCGCAATCGTGCCCGGCACAAGCGGCGTGGTCGCCATCTCCACGATGGACCACGCCTGTGGCGTCGTGCAAGATGGCTCCATCGTCTGCTGGGGCTGGGATTTGAGCACGAGTCCGGCCACCTTCAGTGCCAGCGCCATCGCCGTACCGGGTTGGTAGCGACCACCCACCTCACCCACACGCCCCTTGACTCGCCCGGCGTCCCTCGCCATCGTTGCCCGCATGATCGCACTGTGTAGTCGGCACTGGGGCGCGAAGTGAAGCAGCCCGGACAGAGCATCCCCGACACCCTGTCCTACGACCGGCCGCGGCCGCAGGAAGGGGCCAGCGCGTCGCCACCCGCTGCCCAGCCCGACTATCCGGCGACCAGCGTACTGCCCGAGAACCCTGCTGATGCTGACGCCGGCCGCGCGCAGGATCCCGGCACGGCGCGCGAGCGCCCCTTGCGCATGGATCCGCTTGCAGTCGGGCCTGCGCCACAGGTGCCGCTCTCGCTTTCACCGCCCGAGACCGCGGCACCACAACCCGCCAGCGAGCCAGCCGCCGGCGCCTTTCGCCCCGGCGATCAGGTTGACCATTTCGAGATCGTCAGCCTGGTGGGCAGGGGCGGCATGGGCTGCGTGTACAAGGCATTCGACCGCGACCTGGGCCGCACAGTGGCCATCAAGACCCTGCACGGCATCGACCAACACCAGCCCAACACGCTTGCCCGCTTCCGGCGCGAGGCCCAGGCCGCCTCGCGCGTGGTCCATCCCAACCTGGTCATCATCTACAGTTCCGGCACCCACGGCGACACGCCCTACATCGTCATGGAATACCTGTCCGGCCGCAGCCTGGCAGCAGAGATCGCTGAGGGCCCGCTCTCGGTAGAGCGCACCGCCGACGTGCTGGTCGCCGCCTGCGCCGGAGTGCATGCCGCCCACCGCGCCAACGTGGTCCACCGCGACCTCAAGCCGGCAAACATCTTTCTCGCGCGCACGCCCATGGGCGAGACACCCAAGATCCTCGATTTTGGTATCTCGCGCTTCGGTGATGACGACGCCAGCCTCACCGGCACGGGTGACATCATCGGCACCACCTACTATCTCGCGCCCGAACAGGCGGCCGGACGCGAGGTCGACGCGCGCGCCGACCAGCACGCGCTGGGCGTGATCCTGTACGAATGCCTCACCGGCGTGCGGCCCTTCAACGGGCCGACCGCCTACGCCATCATGCGGGACATCGTGGAGGGAATCTTCCAGCCACCGTCCCGCGTGCGCCCTGAGATCCCGCGTGGCCTGGAGGCCGTGATCTTGCGCGCCATGAGCCGCGCGCCCGACGACCGCTTCGCGCGCGTCCGCGATCTGGGCCTGGCCCTGATGCCGTTCATGTCTGCCCAGGGACGTCAGCAGTGGAGCTACCACTTCATAGCACCCGAGGCGGAAATGCCCATCGCGCACTCCGTGGCCGTGCCCGCGCCCTCTGGCGCGGAGGCTCGGCCCGCGCCCACCGATATCGCGCCCGTGGAGGAGCCTGCGCCGGCACCCACCAAGATCCTTCCGGTCGGTCAACCAAAGCCCTGGCAGGTGATAGCGACCCGCACGACCTCGGCTGCGGTTTCGGTATCCGAGCCCGCGCCGGCAGCAGAAACGCCCGGTGCAAATCCGACTGTCCGCCGCGGCCGCGGCGTGGCGCTGGCCGCAATTGCTGCTCTGGTCGCGTTGGTCGCAATAGCAGCGTGGCTGTTGCGCGGCTCGATGGCTCGCGATGCTGCTCGATCCGTCCCCTCTTCCGCGGCGGCAATCGAGAAGACGCCGCCGATGTCGGCCGCGCCCGCAGTACCCGCAGCGCCGGTTGTTCCAGCGCCTTCTGTGCCGGAATCGTCCCCGCCCCGCGCAGCACCCTCGCGTCCTGCGGACAACCTACCCAAGCCCGCACCACGCAAGCCCAAGAAGACATCTCGAAGCTCGGTCAAGTTCACCCCCGAGGGTGTTCCCATCATCTAAGGTTAGAATCCATCATGATTCGCGGCGTGCTCTTCTTGATCGTGTTCTCGCTCGCACTCGGGCAGGTACCCGCGTGGGCCGATCGCGACGATCCCGACGCGCTCATCGCCCAGGGCCTGAAGGCCATGCGCAAGGGAGACTACCAGGCGGCCCTGGATGCCTTTCAGCGCTCACACCAGGCGCGACCCACGACGCGCTCGCACGCCGAGATCGGCCTGGCCGAGCAGGCGCTGCACCGCTGGGTCGAAGCAGAGACGGATCTGGCCGGGGCGATGGCCGAGAAGGAAAATGCGTGGCTGGAGGAACACCGCCCGCTGCTCGACAAGGCATTGGCTGACGTGCGCTCGCATTTGGGAGTGCTGACCGTGGAAAGCGGCCCGCGCGGGGCTCAGGTGAAGATCGATGGAGAGACTCGCGGGGTTCTGCCCTTGCCCAGGCCGCTCTTCCTGCTTCCAGGCACGGTCCATGTCGAGATAACTGCGCCAGAACGACGGCCGTGGCGCACCGAAGCCGCAATCAAGCCCGGCGAGACATCCCGTCTGGCACCCATCTTCGAGCCGCTCGATCTGCCGCCCGTCATGCCGGTCGCGACTGTCGCACGTCCAGCCAAGACTGACCAGCCGCAGCCGCAGCCGCAGCCGCGCCTGGCCGAGCCGACCGCTCTCAAGATCGTCGGCTGGCTGGCTCTGGCTGCGGGCAGCGCAGCCGCTGGCGCGGGCGCCTTTCTTCTGGCCAGCTCGCAGGCGGGCTCATCGCGGCGCCTGGCTGGCATTGAGTGTCTCGCCGTCGGCGGTGCGGTGGCATTGAGCGGCGGAGTGATCGCCGTGGTTACCACCTGGCGCGGCACTGCCTCTGGTCATGAAACGGCCGCAAGCATATCCTTCGCCGGCCGCTTCTAGCTGGCCGGCTGTTTCTAATGCTAGCGCACTAGATCGTGCCGCTCTGAATGATGCGGCGAAGCTCCGAGGCGGGAAGCCGCGATCCGCGCTTCTCCTCCTCGAAGATGATCTGAGCCAGGGTCGCCGTGGTCAAGTCGCGGTTCGTGCCGTGGTCGACCACCTGGAAGTCCTCGCCGGAACGGACTAGCGCGGCGAGTGCCTGCAGGGTGACGTAGTGGCTCTCGTGTGTGTCGTACAGTTTTCGGTTCGAGTAACGCCGTATGGTTCGCATGATGGATAGCATTACACGGCCAGCGGAGTTCGCCACCCTGTACCAATATTACGAGACGCAATGGATCTGCCGCTGAGCGCCTGCGGCAATTCTGCGAAGACGCATCGCGCTGCGTGGAGAATTCTTACGCCTTGTCAAGCCGAGCCCTTTGCCCAAGACTTTCGCCCATCATGGACAANNTCGAGGGGAGTGAGCACGAGCGGGCCATTGACATCGGCAACCTGCGCAGCAGCACCGGCTGCATCACCCTGGATGACGGCTACGGGAACACCGGGTCATGCCAAAGTGCCATCACTTTCATCGACGGAGAAAAGGGCATACTGCGCTACCGTGGTATTCCGGTCGACGAACTGGCCGAGAAGTCCAGCTTCGTGGAGACCGCGTACCTTCTCATCTACGGCCGTCTGCCCAAGAAATCAGAGATGCAGCACTTCTCGAAGCTGCTCACGCAGAACGAGAACCTGCACGAAGACATGAAGTACCACTTCGAGGGCTTCCCCTCGCAAGCGCACCCCATGGCGATCCTGTCCGCCATGATCAACGCGTCGAGCTGCTTCTACCCAGGGCAAATGCAGCGGCCCTCGCGCGACGAGTTCGACGAGCAAGCCGCGCGCCTCATCTCGCAGGTGCGCACGATCGCCGCCTTCTCGTACCGCAAGTCGCGCGGGCTGCCCATCATCTATCCCAAGCCCAGCTACAAATACACGGAGAACTTCCTGCACATGCTGTTCTCGGACGTGTACGAGGACTACGAGCTGCGGCCCGAGGTGGTGCGCGCTCTCGACACGATCTTCCTCCTGCACGCCGACCACGAGCAGAACTGCTCGACCTCGACCGTGCGCATGGTGGCCTCGGCGCAGGCCAACCTGTTCGCCAGCGCAGCCGCCGGGGTGTGCGCCCTGTGGGGACCGCTGCATGGCGGGGCCAATCAGTGGGTCATCGAGATGCTGGCCGACATCCACCGCGCCGGCGACGACGGCTCGCGCTTCATCAAGGCGGCCAAGGACAAGACCAGCGGCAAGCGCCTAATGGGCTTCGGGCACCGCGTGTACAGAAACTACGACCCGCGCGCGCGGATCATCAAGAAGACCTGCGATACTCTCCTGGCTGCGCTGAATGTCTCGGATCCGCTGCTAGATATCGCCCATCGCATAGAAGAGGCGGCGCTGTCCGATCCATACTTCATCGAGCGCAAGCTCTACCCCAACGTGGATTTCTACAGCGGCATCATCATGCGCGCGCTGCGCATCCCCACCGAGATGTTCACCGTCATCTTTGCCATTGGTCGCATGCCGGGCTGGATCGCCAATTTCAAGGAGATCCTCGACGATTCGAAGGGACGCATCTACCGGCCGCGACAGGTCTACATCGGCCCCACGCTCACCAGCTACGAGCCCATGGACGCGCGCGGGGGGTGACCAAGCCCGCTCGGATCATCGATCTCGGAACGCGTGACTATGCGGAGGCGTGGCGCGTGCAGCAGGAACTGGTGGCCGCACGCCAGCGCGATGAGGTAGCCGACACCCTGGTGCTGGTGGAGCACCCCCACGTGCTGACCCTGGGCCGGGGCGCGCGCCGTGACAACTTGCTGGCGTCGGGGGACATGCAGGTCTTCGAGGTCGAGCGCGGTGGCGACGTGACCTACCACGGGCCGGGCCAACTCTGCGGTTACCCCATCCTGTACCTGCGCGAAGACGAGCGGGACGTGCACCTCTATTTGCGCCACCTCGAAGAGGCCCTCATCCTCACACTGGCCGAGTTCGGCATCGAGGCCGGCCGGCGCCCTGGGCTCACCGGGGTGTGGGTCGGCCCGCACAAGCTCGCCTCCATCGGCGTGGCGGTGCGCCGCTGGGTCACCTTGCACGGATTCGCGCTCAACGTATGCACTGACCTCGAGCGCTTCTCGTCCATCAATCCCTGTGGACTTCCCGCCTCGCTGATGGGCTCGATGACCCGCGTTCTCGGCCGTCCCGTGACTGTGGCCGAAGCGCGCGCCCCCCTGCTTCGCCATCTCGCCGTAGTCCTGGATCGCTGCTGGACCGAAGAAGAACCGCTGGGCGACCGCAGCTCGCCCCTGCCCAAGGAATAGTGGTCAGTGGCAAGAAGGCGCCCGGCGCGGTTCGACTTGGGAAAGTCTTTCCGGTACGGTAGTCGCATCATGTGTCAGCCAGAGCGAGGCTTCATCGCATGCAGGATGCTCGGACGCGTGGTCGCTATCGCGCTGCTGGGAACAATGCCGGCTCTGGCCGCGCCTGCCGCACCCCCTGTCCCGTCACCGGAAGCGCTGCCGCCCACGTCGGTCCTGGAAGCCGTTCCGCCCCTGCCTGCGCCGCCACCGCCGCCTGTGGCACCCGCTGCGCCGGTGGTCGCAGCCCCTGCTAGGTTGCTAGAAGCAGATGTGGGCACGCGGCTGGGCCTGCGCGTTCAGAATTCCAATCCCGGCAAGCCCGACAAGCTCAATGACTTGGGCATGGATGGGCAGGTGCAGGTTCTCTTGTCAGGCCAGGCCATGCGCCACATCCTGTGGCAGGCGAATTTCGTCGGCACGTTCGGCAGTCCGGCTGCTGGCACCGACGCCAGTGGGAGCGCAGCCGTGCTCGATCTCATCGGCCGGTTCGAATTCCACGATGCCTTCAACCTGTGGGTGGGCCGCATGCTGGTGCCCGCTGATCGGTCCGGGCTCAGCACCGAGTGGTCGATCGCGCCCTGGCTTTTTCCGGGCCAGTTCGCGGCCGGGGCAGCGCCGGTGGGCGCGCTGCAGGGCCCGCACGGCCGCAGCGACGGCGTGACCCTGTGGGGCCAGCTGGGCGGCGGCACCTTCAAGTACTACCTGGGTGCGTTCAACCTCGCCAATGCCTCGCAGAGCCCGCTGTATTCGGGCCGCCTCAGCCTCAGCCTGCTCAATCCCGAGCCCGGCTACCGCAACGCCAGCACCTACTACGGCAGCAAGAACGTCCTCGCCTTGGGCGCAGGCCTTCAGTACGAGCACAACGGCTGGCTCTCGAAAGACATTGACTCCAGCACGAACCCGCCACTGGCATCGGATTTCACCGAGCTGAATTTCGACCTGCTCTTCGAGAAGAACTTGGGTGTCGGCGGCGTGATGAACCTGGAAGGCGCCTTGTACAAGTTCTGGGGCAGCTACACNNCCCCTATTCCGCCTGCAGCAGGCGTCCAACCGGGCTACCGACGACACGGACGCGTTGGCCGATGCGCAGCTCGGGTACATCATCGACGGCCTGCGCGCCCGCCTCGCGCTGGACTACCAGTACAGCAAGATCCTGGGCCAGACCGGCAATGCACTCCTGCTCGGGCTGCAGCTGCTGACCAGATAGGGTCAGCCCGGCCGGATCAGATCCGCCCTCAGGAGCCGGCCGACAAGCCGGCCCGATGACGAAGTCGGCGCGAGCACCGGAGCGGAGCATACACCGGTATGTGAGCACCGGAGCGCAGCGACGACACAGTCAGCGGGTCGGATCGTCGACCGTCGGTCAATCGAAGAACTGATGCAACGATTTCAGCCAGCGCGGAACTGGAAGTCCCGCTGGCGTACTACTTCGCCCTCCTCGACGTCGACCAAGAAGGCCGTTCCCTCGCCCACCATGCCGTTGAAGGCGCGCAGGTACCAGACATCCAGCCCCCACCCTTTGTGCCCACTTTCGCTGGGTGGAGACCATTCCGCGGCTTCCAGATCGCCGAGCCCAGGCGGACGCGCACGCGTCTGGCTGGCGACCTCCTGAAAGTGGTGCGAGGCGCGCACGATCTGCTCGGCCCGACGCGCCAGCGCGGGCTCGATCTCTCGCCGCCATTCGCTGACCAGGTGGAAGGCCTTGAGATTCCCCCCTACCGGCCCGTCAGCCTCGTACACCTCGTCGGCAGGCAGGCCGGCAAAATCGGCCACGTCAAACTCGGGGAAGATGGTCTCGGCGGCAATCTGCTCTTTGCGTTTGCCGAAACTCTCTTCAGCCACCCGCTTGCCCTGGCTGGCGTAGTAGGCATACAGGCGCAGTATGACATCCTGTGAAGGTAGGCGATGGTCCCAGTCCGCCACCCACAGCGCAGCCTTGTAGGTCTTGCCCCGAAACGGCATGAACACAGGCAACGACTCCGCCAGCCTTTCACGGTCGACCGCCGACTCGTAGAGGCCTTGCAACTCGACGCGCGGGTGGCGGCGCAAGTCGCGCTTCAATTCTTCCCGCAGATCTAGCGAAGCCATGACCACCAGGATACTCGGGATCGGTATTTCGCGCACCCTGGGCAGGCCAGGGCTACAGTTCGCCCTTGACCCTACGGATGTCCGCGCCCAGCCCACGCAGCTTCTTTTCCAGGTGCTCGTAGCCGCGGTCCAGGTGGTACACGCGCAAGACCTCGGTGGTGCCCGCGGCGATGAGCCCGGCCAGAACCAGGCAGGCCGAGGCCCGCAGATCAGTGGCCATCACCTTGGCGCCCTTCAGCTTGGTCGGGCCGCGCACGATGGCGGTATGGCCTTCCACCACGATATCCGCGCCCATGCGCCGCAACTCGGGCACATGCATGAAGCGATTCTCGAAGATGTTTTCGCTCAGCACCGACTGGCCGCGCGCCTGCGCCATCAGCACCATGAACTGGGCTTGCATATCCGTGGGGAAACCCGGATAGGGCCGGGTGGCGATGTCGGCCGGTCGGATCGCGCCTCGCCCCACGACGCGCACGGCGTCCCCTTCGACCGTGACCTGCACGCCGGCGGCGTGCAGCTTGGCGATCACCGCGTCGAGGTGCTCGGGTAAGCAGTCCTTGACCAGGACGTTGCCCCGGGTCACGGCTGCCGCCACCATGAGCGTGCCTGCTTCCACCCGGTCGGGGATGATGGCGTGGTCGAGCGGGTGCAACTCATCCACTCCCTCGATGGTGATGAGCGAGGTGCCTGCGCCGCGGATGCGCGCGCCCATCTTGTTGAGCACGCGCGCCATCTCCTCGACCTCGGGCTCGCAGGCGGCATTCTCGAGCGTCGTGCAACCCTTGGCCAGAGCCGCCGCCATCATGAGATTTTCGGTGCCCGTCACCGTGACCATGTCGAACACGACGGTGGCGCCGCGCAGCCGCTTGGCCCGGGCGCTGACCAGGCCGTGCTCAAGGTCGATGTGCGCGCCCATCGCCGCCAGGCCCTTCAGGTGCTGATCGATGGGCCGCGCCCCGATGGCGCACCCGCCGGGCAGCGACACGCGCGCCTGACCGTAGCGCCCCAGCAGCGGGCCCAGCACCAAAGCCGAGGCGCGCATGGTCTTGACCAGTTCATAGGGCGCCTCGAAGTTGGTGATGTGGGTGCTGTCCACCGTGGTGCGACCGTCACCGTCCACCTCGGCGCCCAGCTGGCGCAGCAGCTTCTTCATGGTCGTCACGTCGCCCAGATCGGGGACGTTGCGATAAGTGGAACGGCCGCTGGCCAGCAACGACGAGGCCAGAATGGGTAGCGCCGCGTTCTTGGCGCCGGACACCCGCACTTCACCGCGCAGCCTGCGGCCACCGCGTATGACGATCTTGTACATATAGAGGACTCGACGCTCGCGCCGACAGCCCCAAAAGGCTGTCGCTCGTCAACTGTCTCCTTGCGCTTCGGCTAGGTCGCAGCAGGCGTGGCGGGCGCGGCCGCCTCGGTGGCCTCGGCGCCCTTCTTGTGCTCGGCGCAGCAACCGGCGAGCACGGCGGGCTTGCGGCAGCCTTCCTTGCTGCAGATCTTGTAGCGGAACTTGCTGCCTACCTTTCCGCGACGCCAGCCGATGTAGTGCTTGCGGCAGTATCCCTTGGCACGGACCGGCTGCTTGCACTTGGGGGCGCGGCAGGTCTTGCCACCGGCCTCCACGGTCTTCACGGCTTTGGCGGCGGCGGGCTTCTTGGCGGGTGCTTTCTTCTCAGGCATGAATCTTCCTTGTCGGATGGTTTGAGGGGTTCGAGGATGCGGTTCTGGGACGCCAGAGTCAAGCTGGCAACTTGGTCCGGATGCGCTCGACTGCCTCTTCCACGTTCTCGCGGAAGCCGAAGGCCGACAGGCGGAAGTAGCCCTCACCGCAGCTTCCGAAGCCCGAGCCGGGCGTGCCCACCACGTTCGCCTCGGCCAGCAAGCGGTCGAAGTACTGCCACGAGGTCATACCCGCAGGCACCTGCATCCAGATGTAGGGAGCGTTCACCCCGCCGAACACTCGGTAGCCGGCCCGGCCCAGGCCCTCGCGAATCAGGCGCGCGTTCTCCATGGTGTAGTCGATGTTGGCCTGCGCGCCGGCCGCACCCTCGGGGCTGAAGACCGCGGCGGCGGCNNCGCTGGATGGGGTAGCTGACCCCGTTGAATTTCGTCGTGTGGCGGCGGTTCCACAGACCGTGCAGCGCAACCAAGGCGCCGGAATCGTCGCGCGCCTTCAACTCCTTCGGGATAGCCGTGAACGCGCAGCGCGTGCCGGTGAATCCCGCGGTCTTGGAGAAGCTACGGAATTCCAGGGCCACCTCGCGTGCACCCGGGATCTCGAAAATGCTGTGGGGCAAGCCCGGCTCGCGCACGAAGGCTTCGTAGGCCGCGTCGAACAGGATGATGGCCTCGTGCTGCCTGGCCCAGGCCACCCAGCGCGCCAGCGACGCGCGTGACATGACCGCGCCGGTCGGGTTNNTTGTTGGGCGAGCAAAGATAGACCAGGTCCACGCGGTCCTCGGGCAGCGGTGGGTCGAAGTCGTTTGCCGCCGTGGTGGGCAAGTACACCAGGCGCTGGTAGCGGCCCTCGCTGTCGGCAGGACCGGTGCGGCTGGCCATCACGTTGGTGTCGACGTACACCGGGTACACCGGGTCGGTTACCGCCACCACGCTGTCGAGGGAGAAGATCTCTTGCATGTTGGCGGTGTCGCACTTGGCCCCGTCGGAGACAAAGATCTCGTCGGGTGCCACCTGCGCGCCCTGGCTGCGGTAGCGGGCCGCGATGGCGTCGAGCAGGAAATCGTAGCCCTGCTCGGGACCGTAGCCGCGAAAGGTCTCTTTGTGCGCCATCTCGTCGGCGGCAGTCTTGATCGCGTCGACGATGGGCGCGGGCAGGGGCAACACCACATCGCCGATGCCCAGACGGATGATGCGCGCTGCCGGGTGCGCCGCCGCATAGGCCCGCACCCGCTTGCCAATCTCGGGGAAGAGGTAGCCAGCCTGCAGTTTTTGGTAGTGCGTGTTGATCTTGGCCATCGCTTCGACTTTCTTTCGGGCTGCGAAGCGGTAAGACTAGCTAACTTCCCCCCCGAGGCGCAATGGTACGCAAACACGTAGTTCAAACGCTGCTTTCTCTGCTCGCGATCCCTTTGCTTTCTGGCCCGCTGGCCGCCGGCAAGACCGCGCCCACCGCACCCGATCCCCGGCTGGCGCTGTTGCGTGCGCTCAAGAGCGAACTGGGCCGTTCGCAAGAAAAGCTGCGCCTGCCGGGTGAGGATGGGCCGTACTTCATCCGCTACCTGGTGCGCGAATATGATGACTACGATCTTGCCGCGCGTTTCGGCGCCCTGCTGGAAGACAGCCACCAGCACGTACGGCAGGCCAACGTGGAGGTACGGGTGGGCAGCTACAAATTCGATAACACTGCCGACGACACGACCGAGAGGACGTTCGATCTGGACGACTTCGATCGCTATGAGCCGCCGGTAGGCGCGCCCATCGACGACGACGTGGATGTGTTGCGGGCCACGCTGTGGTTGCAGACCGACGCGCGCTACAAGCAGGCTCTGGCCACCCTGCACAAGAAACGCGGCGCCCGCGTGACCAAGATGGTGGAAGACGAGTCGATGGCCAGCTTCTCGCGTGAGAAGCCCCAGCGCGGCGTCGACAAACCCATCACACTCAAGCTGGACCGGACGACCTGGGAGAACCGCCTGCGTCGCGTGTCCGCGCTGTTCAAGGTCTACCCGGAGATCTTCGATTCCCAGGTCAAGCTGTCGGTCGATCACCAGATTCGTTTCATCGTCACCACCGAGGGCACCGAACTGGTGAATGAGCGCCTCATCTACGGCCTGCACATGACCGCCAACGCGCGCGCTGCCGACGGCCTGCTCATCAACCACTTCAAGAGCTTCTATGGCGCCTCCGAGAGTGAGATGCCTGACGACGCCACCCTGGAGCGCACCGCCAAGCAGCTCGCTGATGAGGTCAAACGCCTGCGCGAGGCGCCCATGATGGATCCGTTCAACGGCCCGGCCATCCTGCTGCCCGAGGCAGCCGGAGTGTTCTTTCACGAAGCGCTCGGTCACCGGCTGGAAGGCGAGCGGCAGAACGACAACAAGGAGGGCGCGACCTTCAAGGGCCAGATCGGCAAGACCATCCTGCCCTCCTTCATCAGTGTGCTCGACGATCCGTCGGCAGCCAAGCTGGGCGGCGTGTCGCTCAACGGCCACTACGACTTCGACGATGAGGGCGTGGCGTCGTTCCCCGTGACCCTGGTGGACCACGGCATCTTGCGCAACTACCTCAAGAGCCGCACCCCGGTGAAGGGCTCACCCGCGTCCAACGGCCATGGCCGCGCCGAGGGTACGCTCGATCCCATCGGCCGCATGGCCAGCACCATCGTGAAGTCCGACAAGGTGGTGCCCTATGCCAAGCTGAAAGAGATGCTGCTCGAAGAAATCCGGCGGCAGAGGAAGAGCTTCGGGCTCATCATCGCCGACATTAGCGGCGGCCAGACCAACACCACAACCTATGATTTCCAGGCCTTCAAGGGCATGCCGCGCATCGTGTACCGGGTCGACGCGGAGACCGGCAAGGAAACCCTGGCGCGCGGGGTGGAGTTCGTGGGCACGCCCATCGGCTCGCTCAATCGCATCCTGGCGACCTCGGACCGCAGCGCGGTGTTCAACGGTTTCTGCGGCGCCGAGTCGGGCTATGTACCGGTGTCGACCGCCGCGCCTGCCGTGCTGATCAGCGAAATCGAACTGCAGCGAACCCGCCGGGCCATGGAACGGCCGCCCATCCTGCCTGCGCCCTGGCGGTAGCGGGCAGTTTGTCAGATCTTCGGGGCGACCTCGCAAGAGGAGAAAGCAGCCTCAACTCGGTCAGCGCAAGCTGTGACCAACCTCTGGCGGCACCATGTGAATTCCAGGACGCTGGGCCAGCACCTTCATGATTTCTTCGTCGGGAAGCAACCATCTCAGCGGAACCAACCTACCGATCGACAAGGTGCCGGGGCCGCGATCGCGGATGGGAAACTCATTGCGGATAAGCAAGTGGACCCGGCGCTCAACAAGGTACGCCGGGGTGGGTCGCTTCTCGTGTCCCGGCCGGCCGCGTGTTTCTGTTCGCGTGCGGGCGATGGTCCGATCGGTCAGGCCATTGATGTCGACAATGCGCGGCAGATGGCTGTAGTAGGCCAACATGCACAATCCCCCTTCCATCATGAAGGTGGCGTCGATGCCCTGGAAGGTCGATGCCAGAACCTCGCCTTGTAGCCGGCGCAACTTCACCACCTCGGAGGGGTAGAAGGACGGCTCGTCAGCCACATCGGCGATGCGGCCCTGCCGGCCCCACCAGGCGTAGATGGGCAGGGGAAGTGCGGCCAGTGCGCCAAGCACAACCGCCAAGGCCACGCGTCGACGTTGGCTGGCCAGTCTGCCGGTCATGCGCTCAAGCGCCATGAGACCCAGCGGGACGACTGGGAGCAAACGTCGGCCGAACATGAAGTCGCCGCCGGAGCGCACCACGTAAAGGGTGAACACCGCCGCCGCCGCCAGTAAGCCCGCCGCACCTCGTGCTTGCCGCGGGCCCCTGCTGACCGCACAAACCATCCCGAGTGCCAGCGCAAACACCAGGACGTGATTGCGCGAGAGCAGAAGACCCAAGTACGTCAACCCCGAACCCCAGTAGGCCTGGCCCGTGTTCTTGGCGTAGAAGGTATTGGGCACAAAGTCGCCGTAGTAAAGGACGCGGAAGGCGGTGGCACCCGCGACAGCGCAAACCAGGGGGCCGCCGATGCGCAGAAGGGCGGCCAGGCTCGCCCGCCGATCGGTGCGCAGCCGGCCACCGACATACCAGGCGGCCAGGGTCCCTGCGATCAGAATGCCGTCCGGGCGCAAGAGCCACAGCACCACACCGACCATGCCTGCGTAAATCTCCCGTCGCGGGTCGGGCTGCGCAGCCCCAAAGAGCAACAGCCCCATGCCAGCGGCCGCGGCCGCGAAACTCATGGTCTCGAGCCCACCGGTCGCCCACAGCGCCATGTCGTGCATGGCAAAGGTGACCCACAGGGCGATGGGAACGGCCGGTCGAGGGTCGCTTCGCCACCAGCATGCGAGGATGACGGCCAGAATGATGAAGCTTGCGATGCCCAGGATCTCCGAAGCCAAAGGCAGATCGATGCCGGCCGCAGCGGCAGGAACCAGAATCAGCGTCCACAGCAGGTTCGTGTAGCCCTCCACGCGTTCGCCCACGTTCCACACCAGACCCCAACCGCGCGCAAGGTTGTCGGCATAGCGGAACGAGATGAAGGCATCGTCGCAGGCCCAACGGTCGGCCCACGCAGCGAGAACGCTTGCCGCTACCAGGATGCAACTTGCGACAACGACCAGCCGGCGCCAGGCCCAAGGTGGACGTGACGGAGAGGGCGACGCGACCTCGCTTGATGGGAGTTCCTGCATTTCAGATTTTGTTGATGGTGGCCTTGGACTTGGAAACCAGCAAGTGTTTGCGGCTTTGCTACCACTTCGCGGATGGCGATCTGGGCCTCCTCCACCGCAAGCCTCAGCCCTGGTTCCCGTCTCGATTCCATCCGTACGTCGAGCACGGCCACCTCTGGCAAGACTGTTGGCCGCTTTCTTCACAACCTCGGACGCTTGCCTGGGGCCGCAAGCCTGCGATGTGCTACTTTGGATTCTTATGCCCCGTGACCCCAAGATCACGCCTATCACCCGGCACGACCCGCGTACCTTCTACGCCACGCGCGCCACGCGCACGCGTAACGCCGAGGCCTGGGATCTCTGGTCGGTCGAGGACGGCCGCCGCGTGGGCTACCTGTCGATGATCGATGACGGCCACATGATCTATGCCCTGGCCACCGTGAAGCGCGGCACCTCGCATGACGAGATCGCTGACCTGGTCGACGGCTTCTTCCCGCCCTCGGCCACGGATGCCTTGAGCCGCGAAACCGTGATCGCTGACTACGACGAAGAGCCGGTGATCCTCGAATCAGAAGTCGGCACCGAGGAGTAGAACTACCGCATCAGTTCTTCGATTCACCCCGAAAGTGAATCTAGTGCAGGGTGTAGCAGGGCTGCCGCCCCCCCGCGGCTCGCTGTCCCACGCAGTTTCTCCTTCCCTCCTCTGTCGGTGCGGCTATTCTGTCCCCTATGTCGGTCGGCGGCATTCCGGCTCCCGGTCCGTTCCGGGGACTTGTTCCGTACGATGAAAACAGCGCCGCGCTTTTCTTTGGCCGCGCGGACGACATCGTCACGCTCGATCGCCTGGTGTGCCGGGAGGGAGATCAGGTCGTTGCCCTGACTGGCGAGTTGGGCGTGGGCAAGACCTCCTTGTTGCGCGCTGGGCTCCTGCCCGCGCTGGCCAAGCGCGACGTGACCGGGGTCTACCTCGGCGCCTACGAAGAGATCGAGCAAGAGCTGTGGCAGGCGGCCGGCCGCGTGCGCGGCGAGCCACCCACTCCCGGCGATGGCCCGGCCGACTATCTGGTGCGCCTTGCGCGCAACTCGCCCGCCGGGACCTTGCTCATCCTCGACCATCTGGAAACCGTTCTCGCCAATCGCGGCCCGGATGGCGACAGTTCCACCCTCGACCAACTGGCTGCGCTGCTCCTCACCGTGTGCGAGGGAGCCGGGCCGCGCCTGCGCATTCTCCTCTGTGTGGACGCCGGTTCCTTCCACCGCATCGACCTCCTCCACAACGCCTGCAATCTCACACCCGCGGCCGGGGCGTGGATGGAGCTTGGGCGGCTCGACCAGGAAAGCGCCACTCAGATCTTGGAGCAAACCGCGGTCGGCACCGGTACCTTCTTCGAAGCCGGTCTGGCTTCGTTGATGGCCGGCGATCTCTGCCGTAGCGGCCCCTGCCTGCCTGCTGATCTGCAAATGGTCGCGCGCATGGCAGTCGAACTGCGGCTGACCTCGCTGCGCCGCTACGAGCGCAGCGGAGGCGCGGCTGTACTCCTGCACAGCTTCTTCCAGCGGGCGGTGCACGACGCCGGCGGCCGCCCGGCTCTGCGTGTGCTGCTCGCGGCTGCCCGCCCCTCCAGCGCGACGGCGGACGAACTGGCGGTTCGCTCCGGTCTGCCCCAGGCTGTTGTCGAACAGGCGGTGGCGCCTCTCACCAGTCGAGGCATTCTGCGCAAGTTCTTCTCGGGATCCGCTGACCGCTACGCTCTTGCGCACCCGTGTCTCGTCACGCGCATCGAGGAGTTCGCGGCCAGCGATGTGGGCGCCGGACACGAGATCCGGCGCACCTTGCGTCGCCGCATCCTAGCGGGCGAGCGCCTCTCGCTGCCCGAGATCCGCAGGGTACGCCACTATCTGGGCGGCGATCTGGCAGCCGACGAAGCCGCCACTCTCAAGCGCAGTATCCGGCGCAGTGCTCTGCAGATCGGTTCCGCGGTCACTCTGCTTCTCGCCTTGCTGCTCGCCCTCATCTTCGAGGTGCGTGCAAACTACACACTGGTTTTCGAGCCGCCCCGCGACCAGCCCGGCAGTCGGGTGGTTGTGCGGCGAGGACGCCCCTCGCTGTCCGTCCTCCGTTTTCTGCCAGCCCAGCCTCGCTACGGTTCGATGATCGCCGACACCGGCTTTGCCGCCACCAGTGTCGCTGCGGATCTGGGGTCGCGCATCGCGAGCGGCCGGGCGATGGGGGCCCTGGATGCGGTCCCGACAGCCCGGCTCCCTTCCTGGCTGCGCGCGGTCATCGATGGTCTGGGGCCGGTGCCACGCGGGGTCTCCCTGGTCCTGCTCGGTGAGCCGAGCGGTGTGGTTTCGCTGAAACAAGCCTTTGCCGATCCCGCCTCCCGCCGCGACGCCCTGGAAGCCCTGGCCGTGGTGGGCACGGGCCGCGCCGGTGAAGACGAGATCCTGGCCGCCGCGCTCAACGACCCGTCGCCCGACGTGCGCCGGCGCGGCGTCGAGGTGGCAGCCGCCATCGATCGACGCCAGGGCAAGGGTGCTCACGCCGCCACTCTGCGTGCCGCCTTGGCTGACCAGTCCTTTGCCGTGCGCAGCACGGTGCTGCAGGAGTGTCGCAACCTGGATCCCAGCACAACGGCCAGCATTCTCTCGGTGGCTCTCGCCGACAAGGATGCCTCATTCCGGCGGCTGGCGGAGGCGTCGCTTCTCGATCTGGCAGCACGCTCGCCCGCGGCAGCCGCCGATGCGGTGCGCCTGGCACTGTGGAGCACCGACGGAATGGCCCGGCGAAGCGCGATCGGGCTGCTCGACCAGATCGCCGTGCGAGCGCCGGCCGAGGCCGCCACCGTTCTGGCGCAGATTGCGTCGGACGAGAATGCGCCGGAAGAGGCGCGTGTCTCGGCTCTCTCATTTCTCCGCCGTACCAACGCAATCTCGAACAGTCTGCGGCCCATGTTGGAGAAAGCCGTGATGCCGGATGCGTCGCCACGTCTGCGCACGGCCGCCTTGCCGCTGTACGCCCGGCTCATCGATTCCGCCAAGGTGGCCGAGCTCGCCCAAACCGCCAGCAAGGGACCGCCTTCGGGACGAGTGACGGGCGCGGCGCTTTGGGGTGTGGTGGCCATCAAGCAGCCTGATCTGGCGTCAAGGCCGCTCAAGGCGTTTCTCTACGATCAGTCGCCGGAGGTGCGCGCAGAGGCGGCGCGAGGCTACGGCTATTTGCGGCGCGAAGGCCCCGAACTGGTCCGCAAGGCGCTTCTGGACCCCAACGCCGAGGTACAGAAGGCAGGCCTTGATTCGGCTTTGCGTCTGGCGGTTGCGCAGCCAGGACCAGTCGCCGAGTTGCTCGGGCATGTTCTGTCCAACGTGCGCCCGGGCCTGCGCCGCTCCATCGTCGAGGCGCTGGGCGAGATCGGCAAGACTCGGTCTGCCGCGGCCTTGCCCCCGCTGGTGCGCGCGCTGAAGCTGGGCGATGTCAGCACCCGCGGCGCGTGCGCGCGGGCCCTGTGTGTGGTGGCCGTCAAGAGTCCAGCCGCCGCGTCGCCCTACCTGCGGGTGGCCGCACGCGACGCCAACCGCGAGGTGCGAACCGAGGCCGCCTCCTGCCTGGGCAGTTTGACCGAAGGCGATCCCAAGGGCGCCGCACGCATGGCCATCGAGCTGACCTCCTCGGACGAGCAGACCGTGCGCGCCGCCGCCGCCGCCTCA
>PMZX01000387.1:20204-26732 GCA_003170035.1 Myxococcales bacterium
CTCGACAAGAAGCTGTCGACCTTCTTCCTGCAAGGCGATCTCGACGAGCGCCTGATCGCCCTGCGCGTGGCCGCGCCCGCAGGCCTGTCCAGCATCCTGCGCCAGGCCGTGCGAGACGGCGACGATAGCCTGCGCCTTGCGGCCATGAAGGCGGCGGCTGGCATGCAGCCGCCCGCCCTGGAGATCCTGCAGGCCGGAGCTGAAGACCGGCAGGGCCTGGTGCGCGCCGAGGCCGTGCGCGCGCTGGCGGCCGCCTCCGGGAGTGGCCCCGAGCGTGTCCTACCGGTCTTTGAGGCCATGCTGCGCGCGAGCGACGCGGCCACCAGGCGGGCGGGCGCCCTGGCCCTCGGCGACGTCAGTGGGGCGCCCGCAGCCACCGCGGCCCTGCTGGCCGGGGTGCTGCATCAGCGGGGGGAATCGGTCCGATCCGCGGCCGCTGAGGCCCTGGCGAGCCTCGCCCAGCGCGATCCCAAGGCAGCCGGGCCATTTCTCGAACAGGCGATCAGCGATCCGGCCCATGACGTGCGAGCGGCTGCCATCCGCGGTCTGGGCACCACCTGGGCTCGCCAGCGCCGACCCGCCGAGGTGGCCGAGATCCTGGAATCCTGCGAGACCGACAGCGCGCGCCGGCTTGTAGCGGTTGAGGCTTTGGTCATTCAGGCCTCGCAGGCAGGCAGTGGCAAGGCCGGTGAGGATGCGAAACAGGCCAGGAATCTGCTCGAACGACTGGCCACATCAGGGCCGCCGCTGGCCCGCCTGGCCGCGCAGGTGGGCCGCGCCTTCATCGGCGCCAGGCTCGAGGACATGCACGCATTCTTCGACCGCCTGTATGGGGGCTAGTCTGTAGAAGCGTCTTGCCCCACTGGGACGGCGACGCTGGGCTGGTAGGCTAGGCAGGCCGGCGTTCCGTCAGCAAAACGCACGTCGGTGCCGCACTTGGAAGCAAAGGGCTCGCAGAAGCCGCTGGCACAATCGCCGTCATCCTGACAGGCGAGCCCGATCGACACGCGACCAGTACAGAATCCGCTGGCACACCGGAGATCTTCCAGGCAGATAGTCCCGGCACCGCAGCCTGAGCCAAACCCTGATCGAACTATACACATCAACACCCCAGAGGCGCCACCGCAGTAGTAGCCCAGCGGGCAGGTTTCGCCGATGTTGGCACAGCCCGCGCCCGGGTCGACTCGGCGCAAGCTGCCGCAGCGGCCCTTGTCGCAGATGAGGGTTCCACTACAGTCGGCATCGACGCTGCAGATGTCGTTCGCCTTTGCGTTGCCGTGAAACACGCGCTCGCACGCGGTGTCGATACTGCGGAAGTTGCTCGCGTCGATGGCCAGGTTCTGTTTGAGCAAGCCAAATACCGCGCTCACCCTCGACAGACAGGCGTCCGCATTTGCAGGATCGAACGGTCGCTGCGCGTCCTCCTCGCCTTGCCCCCAGGCTGCGCACCATGCCTGCCGTGTGGCCTGACAGTCGGCCTCGGCTACCAGGCACGCCGGGGCCACGCTGCTGCATTCGCGCTCGCTGCGGTTCTGACAGAACTCTGCCCGGGTCATCGGCCGATCGTCGCGATTGCAGCTCGTAACAACCAGGGCGACCAGGACGGCAGCAAGAATCGGCTTGCACATACTGCCCGATCTTCGCCGCCTGGGCGAGCCCGTCAAGAATCGTGGCTTTTCACGCCGCTACTTGGCGTAGTCGACGGCTCGGGTCTCGCGCACGACCGACACGCGAATCTGCCCCGGGTAGGCCAGATGCGCCTCCACCTTGCGCGCGATGTCCTTGGACAGGGTACGCGCCTGGTCGTCGGTGACCTTGGTGTTCTCGACCAGCACTCGGACCTCGTGCCCCGCCTGGATGGCGAAGGCGCGCTCGACACCGTCGAAGCTGCCCGCAATCTTCTCTAGATCAGCCAGCCGCTGCACGTAGGTTTCCAGGGTTTCGCGCCTGGCGCCGGGCCGCTGGTTGGCCAGCACATTGGCCGCATCCACGATGTGGTCGAGCACGTCGTCCGCAGCAGCCTCACCGTGGTGGCACTCGATGGCGTGGACGATCTTGGCCGACTCCCCGTACTTGCGCGCCAGCACCGCGCCGGCCTGGGCGTGCGAGCCCTCAATCTCCTGTTCCGCGCAGCAGCCGATGTCGTGCAACAGACCCGCGCGCCGGGCAGTCTTGACCGGATAGCCGAGCTCGCCCGCGATCACACCCGACAGGAAGCCCACCTCGACCGAATGGGCCAGCAGGTTCTGCCCGCTGCCCGCTCGGAACTTCAACTTGCCCACCAGCCGCGACAGTTCGGGGTGCAAGCGGCCGATGCCCAGATCGAAGGCCGCCTGGTCGCCTGCCTCCTTGCACTGTTGCTCGACCTCCTCGGTGGCCTTCTTGACCATCTCCTCGATGCGGGTCGGGTGGATGCGACCGTCGGCGATCAGGCGGGTGAGCGCCAGGCGCGCGATCTCGCGCCGTACGGGATTGAAACAAGAAATCACCACCGCCTCGGGCGTGTCGTCGATGATGAGGTCGATGCCGGTGGCCTGTTCCAGCGCGCGGATATTGCGCCCTTCACGTCCGATGATGCGTCCTTTCATGTCGTCGGAAGGCAAGGGCACGACGGAGACCGTACGCTCGGCCACATATTCGCTGGCGTAGCGTTGCACTGCCGCGCTGAGGATCATCTGCGCCTTCTGCTGCGCCTGCTCGCGTGCCTCGTCCTCGATGCGCCGGACCTCAAGCGCCGCTGCCGCGCGCGCCGATTCGCGCACCTCGGCCTCCAGCGCTTTGCGTGCCTCGGCCTCGGTCATCCCTGCGACCTTTTCCAGACGCGCCCGCGCCTCGGCCACCTGGGCAGCGCCCGCGCGTGCCGCCGCCTCGGCGGCCTGCTCGCGCGCCTGAAGCTGCCGTTCCTTACGGTGCAGGTTCTCCTTCTCCGCCTTCATGTCGCGGTCACGCCGCTCCAGGGCCTCATGCTTGGCACCGGTCGCGGCCGCTTGCCGGTCGAGTTCCTGACGACGCACGCGCAGCTCGGCATCCACTTCGGCGCGCACCTTTTGCGCCGCCTCCTTGGCCTCCAGCGCAGCCTGCCTGCGGATGGCGTCGGCCTCGGCGTGCGCGGCAGCCAGGGCACGCTGGCGTTCCTCTTCCGTCTGGGGCACGGCGTCCGGCTTGGAGGCCCGTCCCAGGAAGAAGGCCATGCCCGCCGCGAGGAGGGCGACCAGGATGCCGACGATGATGACGACGGGGTTCATCGGGTGGCCTTACTCAGGAACGGCGCCACAACGAACCACGCGCGCGTCCGTGACAACGCAGTCGATGGGCACATCCCACTCACCCGTGGGACAACTCTCGGCAATCTGGAAATCGTAGCCAAACCCGACGAAGAAACCCGACGGCCCGTCGGGGTGAGCACGCACGTAGGCCATTAACTCGTCGTAGTACCCGCCGCCATATCCAACCCGTCCGCCACGTGCGTCGAAGGCGAGGCCCGGGACCATGAAGACGTCGATGTCATGCGGCGCCACCTCGGGACAGCCGGGCCCTGGCTCGAGCAAGCCGAAGATGCCAAACACCAGCTCCGAAGGGCCTTCCACCCGGTGAAAGCGCAGGCGCGGGGGGAGCAGTTCGGCGCTCACGCGTGGCAGAACCACAGCGATGCCGCGCCGTCGCAGCCCCTCGATGGCACGCGAGGTGTCGATCTCAGACCGGGTAGACACAAAGGCCGCGACCACGCGCGCCGCCGCCACTTCAGACAAGTCGAGCAGAAGATCAGTCGCGGCCTGGGCGAAGCTTGCACGCTGTTCCGCAGACAGCTCCTCACGCCGGCTGGCCATGACGCGCCGGAGCGCCCGCTTCTCGTCGCGCAGCCAGAGATCAGCCGGGGACATCGATACCGACGGCTCGTTCCCGACCACGCTGCCCAGCCCAACGCAGACTCCCCCTGCCACGGCAAAGCGTCGCAAGGGTGTGAAGAACGAGGCCATCGCCTCGGAAAAGTTGGGTTTCGGTTGTGTCCATCTATGGAGGCGTCCGCCACCGGGCGAACGATCATGTCAGCTGGGTGGGCCCACTATACCGCAAGAAGGCCTGCGCCAGTCTATGAACGGCTGGTCAGACGCGAGCCCGGCTCTCGACCAAATGAAGCAGCGCGCGACCCCTGTCCCGAATCCGCTTCTTCAGATCAGCAAGCGTGCGACGCTCCTTGAACAGTTCCTCAGTGATCTGCAGTGCCGCCAGGACCGCCAGCGACTGGGTGTCCGCAGTGCGCGTCTGTTTCTGCAACTCCTTCATGCGGCCGTCGAGGAAGGCTGCCATGTCGCGCATCGCGCGCTCATCTTCGTCGCCACGCAGCACAAAACGCTGCCCTGCAATCTGTACGGTTACTGGCGTCTTCATGTCGACGTTGAGATGACCCTCGTCGTGCGGGGCCCCGATGTCAAGGTGCGGAAGCGCCCTGCCCTGCTTCGGCCTGCCAGGCCAGGCCCAGCGACGACAGAACGACCCGGTCCTCGAAGCTGACATCCATGAACCGGATGCCCATGCCACCGATCCGCGCCGCCTCGCTCACCCAGCGAACCTCGCCACGCAGTTGCAGCGGCTGCGACCGCCAAGGGATGTCGATCGAGATACGCACCGGCTCGCCGGTGGGATCCAGATAGTCGGAACAGAAGAACACACCGTCGGGGCTCAGATCCGTCACCAACCCTTCGATGGTCAGGCGCTCACTGACATACCGAGCAGGGACCTCCACCTTCATGCGCACCGCGCGTCTCATCTCGCGCATCTCTCCACGGGAATCTGTCATCGTCATCTAGAACCCTTCGCTGTGAACTCGACAGTCAATCAGCATCGAGTCCATGTCAACTTCTTCCGCAGGGCCACGGTTCTTGAAAACTAGCAGATCAGATGCCATCCGGAAGACGCCAGATCCTTCGCGACATGCCCCAGCCCAACGCCGCGCTGCGCGGGTCACGCTCGTCCAGCCGCTTTTCCAGCCAACGTCGGCCCACAGCCATGCTACAACTTGCCGCCCGGTCGCCAGGACCGGAGAAAGGAATCTCATCGCATTCTCGTTCGGGCCCATAGCTCAATTGGTAGAGCTGCGGACTTTTAATCCGTAGGTCGCAGGTTCAATTCCTGCTGGGCCCACAGCCCTCTGCCTCGCCNNCCACCCATCCCTGACCCCATCGTCTAGTCCGGCCTAGGACAATGGCCCTTCAAGCCATGAACGCGGGTTCGAATCCCGCTGGGGTCGCATACGGTATTTTCACTCGGAACGGCGCCGATATCGTCCGCCGAGCCGTCGTCGTAGTTCGGTTCGGTACTCCGAAGTCGGACCCGGTAGTCGACGTCGCCCACGTTCTCGACGGACGACGAGGGCAGCCACCACGGCCGCTTACTGCGCGGCCTTGGGCATGTCGTACTTCATCGCGGCAAGGCCCTTCATCGCCTCGCCCTTGGTCAGGAAAGCAATCTCGCCTCCGCGGCAGCGAATGTAGAGGGGCTGGTTTGGCTTGACGTTGAACTCGACCTGGAGGCCTTCGTGCGCTCCTCCGTAGTAGGAATCCCTGAATCTAACCTCACCCGCCTCGCTCTGCAGCCGGTAGATCCGGCTCGGCGCCGCGTAGTACGTCATGTCACCGACCTTGAAGCCGTCCGGAGTGGCCATACCGGCCTTCCCCTGCAGAAGCTCACCGGGGAAGTAGACTCTGTCTGCCTTGGTACCGTCGGTTGTTGAGGTGACGCCTGCCAACCAGAGACTCATGAACCCATCGCCCGGGGCCTTGATCGCGTGAAAACCCGGGGCCAAGTGGATGGCCATATAGGCGTCCTGCTTCAGGTCTCCAATAGCAAAATCATCGATTCTCACACTCCAAGTGTCTGAGGAGCCGACCGAATGCCTCTCTCGATAGAGGTACACGACGACGTCGTCTTCGCCGCGCATGCTCTCTTCAGAGAAGGCGATCTTGCTGTTGGTAATGCTGCTGCAGCCACCGGACAACAAGAACAGACTGGCGGCAGCGAGAACCCTGCCTGCAATCGTCCTCGCGCCTCTTCGTTCTTCGCGCGGCCCGTGACTACCGGCTGTCGACTGCTGATCACCTAGCGACATGCGAATTCTCCTGCGAAGGCCAGATGCGACGATAGCGCCTCGTTTGGCGCCGTTCAAGAGTCTCTGGATGAAGGGGCAGCGGGCTGGGCGCCAGACGCGCTCATCGGTTTGAGCCATGGACCGGGGGCTGCAGCCGCATCGGCGTTGTCGTCCTTGACCGCAGCGTGTAGTTGAGTGTGCAGACGCAAAAACACCGTGAGTCAGGGGGCGTTCCCCCTCACTCACGGTGCTTGTCAGATCATCCTTGAGCGGCTATTGCGTAGCGCCCGTCTCGTCGGTGACCTCTTCGTCGGTGACCGTTTCGATGATGATCACGTCTGCGGCCGCAGCGGTGTCCGTGCCGGTGCCGATGGCGGTGGCAGTTCTGGTACGGGTCCGCGTCCCGGTCCCTCCGCCGCCCGTGTTCGTCGCGGTCCCACCGC
>PMZX01000507.1:0-1513 GCA_003170035.1 Myxococcales bacterium
CTGGTGATGGTGAAGGTGGAGCCGCCCAGATCCGAGGGAGAAACGTGACCCGTGCGCGCGGATGTGGCCAGCCGTTCCACTTCACGGGCCAGGTCGAGCAGCGAGCGCCGCTCGGCGTGGCGAATGACCGGGACCATCAGTCCCTCTGGCGTCTGTGCGGCCAGGCCGATGTGGTACTCGTGTCGCTGGACGATCTCGCCCGCCTTTTCGTCGAGATAGGCATTGAGCTGGGGCTGCTTCTTGAGCGCCTCGACCGCGGCCCTGATGAAGAAGGGCAGGTAGCTGAGCTTGACGTCGTGGTGGACCAGGCGTGACTCGGCCTTGTTGCGTAGCTCGACCAGCTCGGTGGCGTCGACCTCCTCGACATAGGTGAACTGGGCCACCTCGCGCTGGGTGCGCAGCATGTGCTCGGCGATCTTCCGGCGTACACCGCGGAACGGGATGCGGACGTCGCCGGTCACGGTGGGCCGTGGGGTGGGTGCCACCAGGCCGGCCGCCACCTTGGCCGCGCGCACGTCGTCGGCTGTGATCTGNNGGGGTGGCCAGCACGGTTTCGGGTGCGTGGGCTGGCGCAGATTCGACCGGGGCAGGCGGCGGCGTGGGCCCCGGCGTGGGCGTCACCGGGGCAGGCGTCCGGTCGTCATCGTCCTTGGTGCCGATGATCACCAGCACATCGCCCACCGGGCAGCGCGCGCCCTCCTTGAAGCAGCGCTCGAGCACCCGCCCGGCGCGCGGAGTGGCGATCTCCACCGTCGCCTTGTCGGTCATGATCTCCACCATGGGCTGGTCTTGCGCGAGCAGGTCGCCTTCCTTGACCAGCCAGCGGACGATCTCGCCCTCTGCCATTCCCTCGCCGATATCAGGCAGTCTGAACTCGTAGGCCATGGTTCTCCTCGNNGGTGACACGCTCGATCGCATCCAGGATGCGCTCGCGGTTGGGCAGATACTCCATTTCCAGCGCATAGGGGAAAGGCGTGTCGAAGCCGGTCACGCGCAGGATGGGCGCTTCCAAATGCAGGAGTGCGCGCTCCTGGATGCTGGCGGCCAACTCGGCGCCGAAGCCGCAGGTGCGGGGCGCCTCGTGTACCACGATCACGCGGCCGGTCTTCTTGACCGACGCAAGAATGGTCTCGATGTCGAAGGGCAACAGCGTGCGCAGATCGACCAGCTCGATGTCATAGCCCTGACCGACTCCCTTTTCGACCGCTTCCAGGGCCGTGTGCACCATCGCGCCCCAGGCCAGGATGGTCACCGAGCGCGCGGATCGGCCCGACGCCTCGTGCAGCACCGCCGCTTTGCCGATGGGAACCAGGTACTCACCATCGGGCACCTCCCCGCGCGCCGTGCGGTAGTGGCGCTTGGGCTCCATGAAGATGACGGGGTCATCGCCCCGGATGGCCGCGGCCAGCAGGCCCTTGGTATCCGCCGGGTTGGATGGGTAGACGACCTTGAGGCCCGGAGTGTGGATGAAGATGGTTTCGGGCGACTGCGAGTGGTAGTGCCCGCCCTTGAT